>CAWDMF010000016.1:0-123781 GCA_963803185.1 uncultured Gammaproteobacteria bacterium
CCCTCCTGTTTATGAGGGGCTTGTTTATCTACACATTTACGGATTAATTAACGACTTATGGGTGACCCCTTATAGCTGATAGCTGCATTTATTAACAATCTAATATTTGCTCTAAAACTTGATTAATGCCGGGTTATCGCTAACCCATGACTTTATCCTCTTGAATGATCAACTAATAATGTATAACGAGAGTGGAGTCTTGTTAATTCACCTGTTTAAGCGCATCAAAAATATAAATTTAACCGGAGAGAATAATGTCAAATGAAGGTTACCACGAGCCAATTGAAGAGCTAACTGATGAAACACGGGATATGCATCGAGCGATAACTTCATTAATGGAGGAATTAGAAGCGGTTGACTGGTATAATCAGCGAGTTGATGCGTGTAAGGATGATGAGCTAAGAGCAATACTTGCACACAATCGTGATGAGGAAAAAGAGCATGCAGCAATGGTTTTTGAATGGATAAGAAGAAAAGATCCAGCTATGGATAAAGAATTAAAAGACTATCTATTTACCGAAAAACCAATTGCACATGAATAGACAACACTAACACTGCAATTCAACTTGGTCGGCGCAAAAAGACGCGCCGCCTGTTAATTGTGACATTGAGTGTCCGCTTTTTGTTTTTAGCTTGGGTAGCACTACATTTCTTTAGTCAGTAATTCTAATTATATTTAGATGCTTTGCCATTATCCTGATCGGGCATTAATGGCCGCATCTTCTCCTTCAGGGGAATGAGTTGACAGGACGTTGTCGACACTGAGCAGACAGTCAGTTTTTTAAAAGCAATAGTCCACGGATGAACGCAGATGAACACAGATAAAAACAAGAAATGTTTATTTTTGTCATCCTGACTGGAGCGTAGCGTATTGGAAGGATATTGTTCACACGCTATTATGGTGTAACCGTCTCAAGACCCTTCACTACCGCTCAGGAGGACATCAAATAACTAATGTCTTTTATCTGTGTTCATCTGCGTTTATCTGTGGAAAAAACGTTTTTGTTTGTGTGTCCATTCATGGCCGCATATTCTCATTCGGGGTAATGAGTTGACTGTGTGTTGTCGACCCTAAGTAGACGCTCAGGAATTGTTGAGTTGAGCGTGTTTTCTAGGTGTTGCAGGTTTATACTGTAAGGACAGACATGTTTGATATAGTTACTATTAGCCAGAGAAGCAGTATGAGTCGAGAACATAAATTCCCATATTGTCATTTAGAAATGCTGGACACGTATGCCATAGTTACGTGCAATGAAGGTGTAGATATTGACTTTAATGAAATTCAAGAAATTGAGGCTATTCTTCAAGGCACTTATCATGGGCAAAGGTTTGGTCTGATCGCTAACCGAGAAAATCAATATTCTGTTAATCCACTAGCCATTAAAAAGTTATTTTCAAATGAATATCTCATTGCTGGTGCGATAGTGGGTAGTGTATTGATGACTAAACTTAATGCAGAAGTGGAAAATGATATTGTAGATGGCGCTCCAATTGGATTCTTCCCTAGTATGAATTCTGCAATAAAATGGATAAAGAATAAGGTGAGTGAAAACAGTAATAACTGAGCAATTGCTTTTTACTAGACTAGAATTATCTTACCTGTGTAAATCAATGATTGGTTTGGCGTGGATTGTACTCATATATATCATCTTTTTACGTATAGATTACCATTACAGGTCGGTGACCTTCGTTTATTCGTTGGTCGCCGTTTTTATTTCTCTAAATAAAATAACGAAGGTCTGTAGTCGGCCGGATTTCCGCGCTCGAAATACTGAGCTGACAGGGCATTGTCAACCCATATCGGTCTGTTAGAGAATGCTAATAAAGCTCCACTTTTTTACACATGTAAAACAAATTTGAACCAGCCTTCTTAACTGAGATTCGGAATATTAAGGCTAGCATATTATTGTTTTGCTGGTAGCAATGGTCGGGTGAACCGGCTGTCGGAAAAAAAGCTTTTTTTTCTTGAATTTGATATTTATCATAGCAATTATACTCCCAATGGTTATGTTTAAAGAGTGTATATATGCGACTCGTTTATAAGGGTCGCAGGTGAATTAATGTGATACCGATGGGAACGGTTATGGAAATATCTTTGATCCTGACCTGGATAATAACCTGATTGTACAAGCAGCTGACCTCGCTGTATTTAAAACGCTGTTTTTTACAACTGATCCCCATGCCGATTTCGATGTAATGGCATATACAGGCTGCTGATCTGGCGATAATGAAGAAACTTTTCTTTCTGCCACCGGGACCTTCGTGTATCACACCCTGGTGTTATTTTGAAACACCAGGCGGGTTCAGAGCACAAATACTTTTATAAATAATACGAAAACATTACCAAATGGGAGATGACTATGATATTCAAAATACACAAACGGAATCTGGTTAACAGATTTCTTATGCCAATAGTTGGTGCAGCCTTGATGGCGGCAGCGTCAACGACCCATGCTAGATCAACTTACATTCCTATCTGGACTGGTCTGTATCCGGGCTCGAGTTCATATAGCAATGCACAATGCGCACTCTGTCATAACTCTACTACATCTGGATCTAGTGAAAACTCCTATGGCGCTGCTATTGCCTCCAGTGGCGCCGGAACGATAGGTAACCGTATTGTCGATGTAGAAAATCTGGATTCAGATGCTGATCCGACAGAATCAGACAATCTCACCGAAATCAACGCCAATGCTCAGCCCGGCTGGACCGGCACGGCGCCAACCGGGGTGACCGGCGACCTGGATCCTGCAGGCAACCAGCCGCCGGTTGCCGATCCTGGCGGCCCTTATAATGGTATCGCGGGTATAGCGGTCGCCTTTGATGGCAGCGCTTCGTTTGATCCGGACGGCGGAAACATCACCCAGTATGACTGGGACTTCGGTGACGGCAATACCGGCTTTGGTGAAGCTCCGAGTCACATATATGCCGCAGACGGCTCTTACCCCGTAACCCTGACGGTAGTGGATGACGAAGGCGCCCTAAGTACACCGGTGTCGACCACTGCTGATATTGCCATCGACACAGACGGGGACGGTATTGCTGATGCGCTGGATAACTGTATCCTGGTGGCCAACGGTCCACTGATACCGGACGCGGGCGGCAACAGCCAGCTCGATACCGATGGTGACGGTTATGGCAATATCTGTGATGCGGATCTCAATCAAGACCTGAAGACGGATCTGAGCGACTTTAGCCTGTTCAGAATTGCATTAAGCGCGACAAATGATCCTGCTGCGGACTTTGATGGAAATGGTAACGTCGATCTCACCGACTTTTCACTCTTCAGAGTCATGTTTGAAAGTCCACCTGGTCCCTCGGGATTAAACCCTTAAAGTCGAGCGGTCATGGTAAGAAGAAAGAAACCATATCGATTAAATGTTAATCAAATGCGGCTCCTTCGGGGGCCGTTTTGATATCTGCTGACAGTCCGTTCGTGGCCATATTTACTAGTTCGTTGTAGTGAATTGACAGGGCATAGACGACACTGAGCAGACAGTCAATTTTTTAACAGCAATAGTCCACGGATGAACGCAGATGAACACAGATAAAAACAAGAAATGTTTATTTTTGTCATCCTGACTGGAGCGTAGCGTATTGGAAGGATCTTGTTCACCACGCTATTATGGTGTAACCGTCTCAAGAGCCTTCACTACCGCTCAGGAGGACATCAAATAACTTAATGTTTTTTATCTGTGTTCATCTGCGTTTATCTGTGGAAAAAACGTTTTTGTTTGTGTGTCCATTCATGGCCGCATATTCTCATTCGAGATAATGAGTTGACAGGGAAAATCTCCCTTTATAGGACATTCGACATTTCTAAATATCAATCCTGAGAATAAAAATTAATGACATATTAGTAACAATTATGACCGAAATCTGACATTTTTGATAACGTTCATTACAAACACTCAAGCAGTTTCCTCTAAAAAAAGTAATAGTTTTTAATCGTTAAAATCCGTTGAAATATCCATTCGAATGGCTTTTAAGCAGCTATAAGGTTTATCAACAACTTAAGCTGGATGTTTATTTAACAGCTAGTAATAAAATTATTTTTCTGGCATATGTTATGCAACTATTTTGATAACAGTCAATATTTGTTATGAATAGCTACCCTGACAAGGTGATGAAATGAGTATAGAAAAGTTCCAGGAAGCTTATGCTGAGATACAGGTGACCACTGATCCATACCGATACGCCTACTTGAAATGGATTGGTTACCACATGTGGAAACTGTTTGATTATGAATCAGGTTTTGAAGTGATTAACAGTGAAGAAAAATATCGGCAGTGGCTAAAGCCGGGAAGGTCGGGACTTGCTGAAGATGCTAAGCAAAGTATTAAACGCAGAGATGAGAAGGGCGAGCCTGTTACTTTCCCGATATAGCCGGGCTTATTTCTTAAGGAGAAATAGTTACTCCTTCCCGTCTCTAATAGAAGAATAGTCACAAATTTAGGAGGAGTCACAATGAATCGCAAAGAAGATTATCTCCATGAAACAATACACACAGAGATGGCTGCGTGGGTTCTTTACTACAGACCCGATAAAGTTTCTCAACCCTGGTCCATTCTGGGCACGTACGATAATAGGTTAAATGCCATCATCAAGGCTAATCAGGTATCGAGTGAGCACTTTATGATTAAAGTAACAGACCCGGATGGGAACATAGTCTGGAGTAATTAATGCAATGTCTGCCTTTTAAACAAGAACGCTAGAACGCATAAGCGCTGAAATGAACTTGTATGTGCTGGTTTATAATAAAGCGCATGCTGAATATCTTTGGTGTTAGCGGTTTAATCAAAGCGATACAGGAATGATGCCTGCAGTTACGAATTACATCGTGTAATTCCACTTTCATGCGAATCTAAGAGTATTCAATTTTGCTCCTGGAAAAATTAGTCAGCTTTCAGGCTTGCTACCATTTAAAAAGTTTCTCAGGGTAATATTTCACCTCTGGCTATTATTTTTTTCATTTGTATTCAGTAGCTTATATATTTTTAGTCGTATTTTTATATAAGTTAAAGGAGGCACCATTGGTGCGCTTCACTGCGGCTTACTGCAACAAAAAAAAAATTATATGGGCCTTCCAGTAGTTAAGCAAGACGATTCGGTCTGTTTACCCCCAATTTCTATAAGTTCATCTTCCTGAGAATCGTGGAGCAAAGTATCAATCAGCGGATTATTAGCCTGTGTACAAGCATTAAAGGTTTTTTTATAGCGGTCGATAAATATTTGGACAGCTTAGGTTTCCGGCTGTTATAGGAATCACTGACTTAATATTCACCAGGGTGTTTTATAAAACAAGATGAATGTATTTAAAATTATAAAAAACTCAGCATGTATCCCGCCTGTTACTGGCATGGTACTCAGGGTGTTGAGTTTAAAAAATGTGGCTAATACGGCCCTATGTGTTCATGCCGGGGGCGTAAGCAGTCTGGAAAAGGTGGTTAAATTGATGGCGAAATACCAGGTTGGGCACGAGATTGTTGATGAAGAGGCATGTTTGGCAGCAGGTTTTTTAAATAGCTTTGCAGGTCTGTACAAGGCTCCTATTTTATGAATAAAAAAAAGAAGGCTTTTCAGGTAACTATTGGCCTTATAGTGGCAGGTCTGTTGAGTACGTTTTTTTTATACAGTCAGATCGACCCGCAGCAACATGTTTATAAAAGCATGATATTCGCTGCATTTATTGTTTTACTGGTTTATCTCGGATTAGTGCTGGCACGTTTACAGTCAAGCAGTCGTCATCTGAGAGAAACACTGACCGATCTGGAATTTCGTAAACTGGCACTGGATGAACACGCTATTGTCAGTATTACCGATAGTAAAGGTAAAATTATTCATGTAAATGATAAATTTTGCGAAACGTCACAATACACACGAGATGAGTTAATCGGGGAAAATCACCGTATTATTAAATCTGGCCAGCACAGCGAGCCGTTCTACAGGGAAATATGGGAAACCATCGGTAATGGGAAGATTTGGCAGGGTCAAATCTGTAATCGGGCGAAAGATGGCAGTTATTTCTGGGTGGACAGCACACTGATTGCCCGGCTAAATGATAAAGGCAAAGCATTTGAATATATTGCTATATATACTGATATTACAGCACAAAAAGATGCTGAAGACGAAGTAAAATCACTGGCGCGTTTTCCAATGGAAAACCCGGAACCGGTTATGCGTGTTAATGAATCCGGTAAAGTTCTGTTTCATAATGACGCTGCAGAAATTTTATTAAACCATTGGCATGCTACACAACACAGCAATCTGCCGAATGAATGGGTAAATAAAATACAGGAAATATTAAGCTTTGATGAAGTTCAGGAAGTTGAGCTCAGTATTGGTATAAATCAATATCTATTAATTATGATGCCAGTAATAGAAGCCGGTTGTGTAAACATTTATGGCCGGGATATTAGCGAGAGAAAACACGCGGAAGCTTCTCTTTCTTACCAGAAAAATCACGATAGACTGACCGGACTGGTAAATCGATATGTTTTTGAACATGAGCTTGAAAATGCTCTTGCCACGGTACGGATGCAAAATAAGCTGCATGTTCTGTTATATATTGATCTTGATCTGTTCAAAATAGTAAATGATACCTGTGGTCATGTGGCTGGTGATGAATTATTGTGTCAACTAAGCAATATGATGTTAAATTTGTTTCGTGAAAACGATACGCTTGCACGTTTGGGTGGTGATGAATTTGGTGTGCTACTACTTAACTGTAATGTAGAAACTGGCAATAGAATCGCTCAAAAATTACTCGATATGATCAATCACTATCGTTTCACCTGGGAGGGGCAGCAGTTTGTGATTGGTGCCAGTATTGGTCTGGTTGAAATCAATAAAGACAGTGACAGTATTGTCAGCTTGCTCGGTCATGCAGATGTTGCGTGTTATGCGGCTAAAGATGCTGGTCGAAATCAGATCAAGATATATAACAGCGAAGACTCTGAAAGTGCGCAGCGGCACTCTGAGCTGCAATGGGCGTCTTATATTCCTAAAGCACTTGCAGAAGACCGGTTTCTATTGATGGTGCAAACCATAACACCGTTGAAAGCAGATAATAATCTTAAGCCACACTATGAAATACTGTTACGTATGCTGAGTGAAGAAGGCGATCTAATTTCACCAGCGGTCTTTATTCCTGCTGCTGAACGATACAACCTTATGCCTGCAATCGACCATTGGGTGGTCGCGCATGTCTTTAATTTTTTACATAATTACGCGCGCAATAACGGCACAAAAGATCTGCCTGTCCTCGCTATTAATCTTTCGGGAGAGTCTATGGGCAGTGAAGAATTACTCGCCTATATACGTGCACAGTTCGAACTTAAAATAATACCGGCTGCGAATATTTGTTTTGAAATTACAGAAACAGCGGCTATAGGTAATCTGAATGAGGCGATATCATTTATTAAGAGTTTGAAGAAGCTTGGATGTGAATTTGCACTGGATGATTTTGGTAGTGGTTTGTCCTCCTTCTCTTATTTAAAAAGTCTGCCAGTGGACTACCTCAAAATTGACGGTGTTTTTGTTAAGGATATTGTGGATGATCCGGTTGATGCCGCAATGGTGGAAGCAATCAATCAGGTCGGGCATATTATGAAAATAAAGACCATTGCTGAATTTGTTGAAAACGGTGAAATTATGGATATTTTGAGAAAACTTGGTGTGGATTACGCCCAGGGTTATCATATAGACAAGCCTTTACCGATAGATGAAAAGTTTCCAGTTGGCCAGCCGCGGGGATTGAAAAAGACTGGTTAAGGTGATGTCGCTGACAGTAATAATATGTTGAGCTTATTTTTGAACGATTGCTAAGTTTGAATAAACCTTATTTTATATCAAGGTTATTTGTTCAACCTTTCGTTTTTAACGATGACTAAATTAGGCTTTGAACGTGTTTGATTGATAGTAAAAAGTTTTTCAAAGTTAGCCACCTTTAAGACCTGGTTTACCTGTTCGCTGGGCTGTTCGATAATAACCCTGCCGTCATTATGTTTGGCGCACTCACGTAATAGCAATAGTATGCCAAGAGCCGAGCTATCAATATAAGTAGTATCGTTTAAATTGATATAATAGGTAATGCCTTTATGCCTGGCGGTCTTATTATAAGAATTGCGGAATTCTTTGGTGATTTTATAATCAAAACGGCCAGAAACACTAAGGTGCATTGTCTTGCCGTCGTGTGATATGTTTTGTTTTACAGACATAGTCCAGATTCTCGCTTATTCAAAAATATAAAATGACTTATCACTATAAGTATCGGACGCAAGTTAAAAAACATTAGCCCGGGTATTTCTTAGGAATGCAGTTGCTGTCGTATTCAATTTTTATAATCGGCACTGAGTCAGGTAGCTGTGATGCTCCTCGACAACTGCTGCTCGCTAATCTCCAGGCAGTAGTTGTTCAGCATGCGGCTCTCGAATATGGCGCTATTTCTTATGATAATCAAAGTGTTAAGTTAAATTTTCAGAGTTACTGTTAAAATTTGGCCCGGCTTCATCGGTTCCTGAAATGCTTATTTCCAGAATCAGGTGTAGAATTAATGACCAGGTGTCGAACACAGTTGAACACAGATATATATGATTAATAATATCGCGATCCAGTCAGGTCGTCCTTCCAGCAAAATCACAGTTAGTGCTGAGGCGCAGCAGGATGTTCATCAGGCTTATCTGGTGTCTATGCGTCAGCGATTTAAAACTGAGATTAATCGCCTGACTCGCGGCGATATGCTGGCGCTGCTTCAGCGACAGTTATCTTCCCGGGCTTCAGCTAAAGATGATGCGCAAAACCTAAGTTTCCTGATGAGTTATGTTTATGCGTGGAACTGGCTGCAGCAGAATGTGCATAGCGATTATCAGGCTGAAGTATTAAGCTCCTTTGCCACGGGGCCGCAGGCATTTTTAATGGACATGATGCTGTGCAGTAACAGCACGGCCGAGTTTATCCAGTCTTATATATCGCATTGGCAAAAATATCAGGGGCAGGCGCTGCTACAGCAACTGCAAATACTGCAGCTGCTTGAGCAAAAAGACAGTTCGTTTGCGCTTGCAGAATATGTTGAGTCGCTGTGGAATTCGTTGCACCTTTTCGATAAGACCTTTGCCATTGCTTATAAAGACCTGGCAAAACGGGAAAAGGATCGTTATGCCGATATGCTGGGTGCAGAAGATAAGGAGCGTCTGGCACTGGTGGATAAACTACCTGATACCGAGCCGCTGAAAGCATTCGACAAGCTGGGTATTATTCCTGCCATGGGCTGTCCGCAAACCTGTCGCCACTGCATGTTTATTTTTCGCCCGTTAATGAAAAATACCGATGACCCGGGACCGCTCTATGGGATGATAGATGAATTAACCACTTCGGTATTATTTACCGGGGGCGATTTAACAAAACATTTGCAGCATTTTTATAGTGCGATAACGCAGATGAAAAAGGTTACTACGTTTGCGATATTATTAAATGGTGATTTTGCTGATAGTCGTGAAGTTACTCAACAGGTACTGGGCAAAATGGCGGCTGCGGTTCGCCGCCGCCAGGTGACATGGCCAAAAGCCAAAGTCATGTTGCAAATCAGCTTTGATGAATTCCATCAGGAGGTGGTTGTCGATCGTAAAGGTGATTTAAGCGAGCGCATCCCCGTCACCAAGGTGGCAAACATTGTTGAAGTCGCGCCAAAATTTAAAGATGAGATTCAACTGTGTTTATTGCACAAGCAGGGCCATCTGAATTTTTCTATGGATTTATTTCGCAAGGGTGTATTTGCCCGCCTGGTAAATGAACTGGGGCGCCGGGGGCATCAGCTGCAGGTTTTATCTTCAGCGCCTTCCTCACGTTTGAAACGTAACCCGTTAAACCCGGAGCAGCCTTCGCCGCTGATTAAAGATGCTACTTTTGTTTTAAAAAAATACCCTGATGTCCATCTGCTCCTTACCAGCAGCACTATTGATGCCTATGGCCGTGCCAATATGATGGCTTTGCATGAAGCAGTAAACGAAAGGGATTTGTTACAGCAAATGTTACAGGGCAAAGGCACCGATGGTGAGACCTTTGATAAAGATCTAATGTTCTGGTTTAACGGCTGGGTGACTTTATTTTCAGCTGTACATATGTGCCTTGGCAATGTCTTTGAAGATGGCATGGAGCTTATCCGAAAGCGCCAGCTTAAAGATCCGTTAAGTAATGCATTAAATGTTTTTGATTTACGACTACTGGACTTATTATCGTGAGCTTCGCGATGATCTCGATGAGATAATTGAGAAATCGACCAGTCCGCATCACCTGTTTCATAGCATTACGGAAGACGGTGATATGCGTTTGCATATGACCCGACGTTTGATTGAAGACGGGGCTTATCGAAGTGAATAAAGCTTAATCTCGGCGTCTTTATTTATTGTTTCGATAAAAAATTAATCTCCCACTCCCAGGCCGTTTTAACAATATCTCTGAGCTCGGCAAATTTAGGCTGCCAGTTTAATTGCTTTTTTGCTAGCGAAGCATCGGCAACAAGTACAGCGGGGTCACCTTCACGCCGGGGTTCGATGTTTACTTTAAAGTCTTTGCCCGAAACTTCTTTTACTACATCAATGACCTGTTTTACTGAAAAGCCTTTACCATTGCCAAGATTAAAGCGTGCGCTTTTATCGTTTTTAATCATGCAGTCCAGTGCCAGTGAATGGGCGTCACATAAATCGTTGATGTGTATATAATCACGAACGCAGGTACCGTCATCGGTTTCATAATCGTCACCAAATACTTTTATATCGTCACGACGTCCAGATGCGGCCTGCAGGATAAGCGGGATCAAATGTGTTTCTGGACTATGTCGTTCACCGAGTTCACCATCAGGGTCGGCGCCCGCAGCATTAAAATAACGTAGGCAGGTAGAGCGTAATCCGTATGCTTTGTCATAATCATCCAGTACCTGTTCAATCATTAATTTTGAATGGCCGTATGGATTGATTGGCTGCTTAGTATGTTTTTCATCAATTGGCGTGTAATCGGGTTCACCAAAAATGGCGGCGGTGGATGAAAAAATAAAATTCATTACTTTATGACGCAGCATGGCATCGAGCAGGGTATGGGTATTAACTACGTTATTGAGATAATACATTGACGGTTTAATGACCGACTCACCAACCTGAATAAATCCGGCAAAATGCATTACTGCATCTATGTCACCTGATTTAAAAATGGAATCCAGTAGCGTGCTGTCACCTAAGTCACCTTCGATAAATTCGCCGTATTTTACCGCGTCACGGTAACCGTAACTTAAGTTGTCCAGCGTTATGACATCGTTACCGGCCAGGGCGAGTTGTTTTACCATGTGCGAGCCGATATAACCGGCACCACCTGCTACAAGTATTTTCATAATTTAAGGTAACTCTGATTAATAATTTTAAAGTTAGGAAGCACAATAATATTTTGATGTTGGCAACATGTTGTTTAAAAAGTGCTCGTTTTCAAGGCTTAGTCACTGAGTATTATTTAATTCCACTAATTCGCAGGATGGTTTGCCCCCGTCTTTTACTGTGGCCGGGCCAGGCGAAAGACTGGAGTAATGAATTTTGTAAAAGATAAGTTTCATGCCTTATTCGTTTTTACATTTTATTTGCGACAACACTACAATGGATAAAGCAGATGAACAAGTCGATTACAAAAAAATACATTAATTATTATTTTGCCGTGTTATAAATAATAAAAGAAAGGGATGAAATAATAATAATAATCAACGGATTGTACTTAAAGGCCGAAAAATTGCTTCCAAAAATACTTTATGAGTTACTGCCTTATATGTACTTAAGCATAGGTGCCGGGAGTGGTGCAGTGACCTCATCAGCTATTGTGCTGGTAGCGTCAGTATTGTTTATAGCGACCGGTATTATTGTGATAATGATGCGTATTAGCTATCGACGAAAAATCAGGAGCAGGCGTTCATTGTTAAGACGCTCATCATAGAACTTTTATTGCTTATCCCGGGTTCTGCATTATCATAAAATATCCGGGTTAGTCGCCCAGATATTGAGACCAGTCCCTACTGTTATCACCGAACACAAAAAAGTAAGGGTTCAACAGGCTGTCTTTGGTGTTGTACTCAAGTGGGCTCATGTCCGTTTTGGTGATATATCCACCTGCTTCTACGACAATGCAATGTGCCGCTGCCGTATCCCACTCTGAAGTAAGCCCCAGGCGAGGATAAAGGTCAGCTCGACCTTCAGCAACCAGGCAGAATTTTAATGAGCTGCCCATGCTAAGGGTTTCAACATTACCCAGTTTGGCTATATATTGCTGCATCATTTCGGAGCCGTGAGATCGGCTGCCGGCAACAGCAAGTTGGCGGCCATCTAATTTTTTAACAGAGATTTTTGTTGCTTCACCTTTGTGCTCTGATTTATAACTGCCGCCATTGTGCCAGGCATAATAATCAACATCTAATACGGGTACATTGATGACGCCGATAATGCTTTGATGTTGATGAATCAATGCAATGTTGACAGTGAATTCGCCGTTACGTTTTACAAATTCACGGGTACCATCCAGCGGATCAACCAGCCAGTAGGTTTCCCAGCTTGCGCGTTCCTCAAAAGGCAGCTTGGCAGATTCTTCCGATAATATTGGGATATTTGGTGTCAATTCAGTGAGACGCTGCAAAATTAGATTATGTGACGCTAAATCCGCATCAGTCAGTGGTGATTTGTCTTCTTTTTCCTCTACATTAAAACCTTTATTGTAAATAGCCAATATTGCATCGCCGGCATCGCGTGCAATGTTGACGCATTCAAGGCAAAGCTGCTGTAAATTATTTGTGTCCAGCTTCAGTGTGTGACTCATAATATTATTTTTCCAGGGTTATCTAAAAATCGCTTTCCCACGGTCATCTCTGGGAAGACACATTGTATAATAGATTGATGATTATAGACGCAGACAATAAAAAATTCTCTGAAAAACCTCTGCCGTGGGAAGATATCGAGACTGTGTTACTGGATATGGACGGTACCTTGCTTGATCTGCATTTCGATAACCACTTCTGGTTGACTCATGTACCCAGGTGTTATGCCGAGAAACATGATTTGTCGCATGCTGAGGCGCACCAGCATTTGATGTGCCGTTATTCGGAAGTTCGTGGCAGACTTGACTGGTATTGTGTTGATTTCTGGACGCGTGAGTTATCGCTGGATATTGAACAGTTAAAACATGATATTGCTGAGAAAATATCTATACGTCCTGATGTCGTTGATTTTCTATCCTGGTTAAATAAAAACAAAAAACGAGTGATCCTGGTAACAAATGCACATCCGGCAAGTTTGAATTTAAAAATGGATAAAACAAACTTACATGTTCATTTTGATAACATTGTTAACGCGCATGAGATTGGCCTGGCAAAAGAAAATGAAGGGTTCTGGGCAAAGCTACAGGATGTGGAACCTTATAATAAAGAACGCACCGTGTTAATTGATGACAATCTTGAGGTGCTTGATAGTGCGCATGAATATGGTATTGGCTATTGTTTAGGTATTCAACAACCGGACAGTCAGGGTGAGGTTGTTAGTAGTGAACAGTACGTTGTAATTGATAGTTTTAAAGAGATTTTACCTTAAGGGGACGAAATTACTCAGCGAGTGGGGGGGAAGGGTATAGATTGTTGATTTATAAGGACGCGTGAATATCTCTGATCCCCATGGATGGAGGAAATGCAATAGGATTGCAGGAACAATCCTTGCCATGTAAGCTCTGCTGCAACATCTCGTTGCAGCAGCCTGATAAATTAACAATCTATACCCTCGAAAAATAACGCACTAAGTAGTTCCAGGGGTACAGGCAATTAATAGAGCAACCCTTAGGAAGGAGCCGATCAAGTCCAATTGTTAACTATAAATTTTGCCTTGATTAGTTGAACTTGCTGTGCAGGATTATTCAGGCAGCGACTTTTATTTGCTCCAGGTTTTAAAACGTTTCTTGCAGTATTTTAATAAGTCGAAATAATTTTCGAAATATAATTCAAAGCCATCTTCCGATGGTGCATCGTATTCACAATAATCATTTGAGTGTTCGCGGCAGATGTCCGGACGCTCTTCATAAATGCCACAGCCACCATTCACCTGTAAATGCTGGCAATGTCCATCAACTAATAAAGTCCAGCCATCATCATCTTTATATATTTTCACGTTGTTGTGAGACACCTGCCATAATAGCTGGCGAAAGTCTTCTTTAGAGCGAGGCGTGTCAATATGCTGCGTGACATAGGTGCAACAGATTGAACCTGTGCAAAAAGAGCACTTGTTTTCACTGGTTACTTTTATGCCGTTTATTCTAGTCATCATAGATGTTTCTCTTTACGCTGCGTTAGCAAATTATTTGATTCGCAACATTATATTAATCCCAGTTGATTGAGTGGGCCTGAATATTTTAAAAGATATTCACCGTTGTTCTGTTTTTTCGCAAATAATCCCAGGCTTTGTTTAATATTATCGTCTGCAGATGTCGTTGGTAAAAGCTTGATGTTGATTGCATAGTCAGCTTCTGGTAGCAGTTCAGCTATTCCACTTATTTTAATATCGCCGCCCAGGTTTTTTATATCAGCAACGAGTAGTTGTTTTTCTGATTCGCGTAGCGTTATTGATACATTACCAAGAGAGGCGGTATCGGTTGACAGTGACTTCGGCGTTGTTCCAGTTTATTACACCTGTGGCTAATGGTAGTTCTCCCTGTTTCCACTGAGCATGATCAATATTAAAGCTTATTAAGCCGGATAATTGCACCATTGGTATGTTGAGCAGTTGAGAGGCTTTTTCTGCCGGTATTGTTGTCAGCAGGTTATTTGCATAGTATCGGCCAGAAAATGACGTGCCAATCTCTGCGCTTATGTTATTTTCTAAGTATTGACCGTTAATATCGATTGCTATTTTTCCAGTCAGTATTCTCCATAGTGAAAAAGACCATTTGGTATTTTTAAGCTCGATGTTATCGTTAATCAGGATGCTATAAGCTTTGCCGTTCCAAACAGATCCGCTGATGCCATGCATGGCAACAATGCTGTTGTCATTGACAGTGTTAGAAATGACACTGGCCGGTATAGTTGCAATTAACAATATAAAATATGAAGCGACGGCGGTAAAAATATAAACTCTTTTTTTCATAAACAGCAGGGTGAGATACGGCTTAAAGCCGCTCAAGTGTTAATCGTGCATTGGCGAGTCCGGGGGTTTTGGCGCGTTCAATGTTTGCGCTTACCACCTGTATGCCATTATATGTCGCCAGAGTGTTTAGCCAGATAAGTATTTGATTGAAAGAGGCTTCATTTAAAACTACTCTGGCACCATTTTTGCCAGAAGATTCTATTTTGCTGACCGATGGCTTTAAACCTGCACTATTTATCGTTTGCTCAATAATCAATGTTGCTGGTTTGTTTTTATCGCGAACAGTACTGCGCACACCTGATGACTGTAAAGCCCTGGCTTCTATAGCCGCCTGCTGCATCCATAACAGTATCTCTTGTTGAGATTGCTGCTTTTGTTGCTCCATTGTCAGTCCAGCATGTATGGGTTCCCATACAATAAGATAAAACAGCGTGATGATAATAAGCAAGCCGGTTGCTGATACCATCCGTTGCTCTTTGGGTGGCAGTGAGTTGAACCATAGTTTTACTTGTTGCAGTTGTTGCGGTAGTTGCGGTAGTTGCACTAGCTTCGGCCCTCTATGCGTATATTGCCTGTAACTTTATCTTTTTCCGAAGAGGAGGAAATGATTTCGGATTTAATATTATTATTGGCATTGAGGTTTTTGTTTAAGTTTTCGATGGCCTGAAGGTTGTTGCCATCCAGGCCGACGTCCATTCGGTTATTTCTGAATGTTAATGATTGTAATGTTATGTTCATTTTGTCAGCGCCTAATGTGCCAAAAGATTCAGCGAGTAAAAAAACTAATCCGTTATCGTTGCTGCCGGCGCCACTTTTTAACTCTTTTAGCTTTTGTTCCATTTGCACGCGAGGGTTGATTATTTTCCTGCTTTTCGGAAAGGCGGTTTTATAGATTTTTTCTATTTTTGCTTTTGTGATGTTGTTTTCATTTTTTATCTGTGTGTATTTAAAACCGGTTACAGCTAAATTTAAAACTATCCATATAGCCGCCAGTGAAGCAGCCAGTCGCCAGTGTTGCCACAAGCCGGATGATTTCCGTTTGGTTTTGAATTCGTGCTGTAATAAGTTTAGCGGTAATACCTGTTTGTAGTGGCCGCAAAAAACAACCAGCGGGTGTTTGTTATAAACAATGTTTATTTTTTCTATATTTTCGCCATTGTTTAAACTTTCCAGCTGCAGTTGATCAAAAATACCTGTGTTTTCCTGCTCAGTAAATAGCAGAATTTTTTCTGGTGGATTCTGTGTTTCATCTTGAAGTTTGCTGCTAATGATATAGGGTAGTAATTCGTGTAGAAACCGCCATACCATTTAGTCTATCTGTTTGTAAGTAAGTCGTATCCAGGTAGTTAAGACAAACCCATTGTTGGCCATTGGCCGCCAGGCATAATACGTCAGGGATGATTTTTTCTATAATAATGCTGGCTTGCTGAAAAATCTGAATAATATTTTGCAGTGTGGCCTTGTCGATCCCAACAACCGACATTAAGTCGTTGTGTTTGTTTTTAGCGATAACAAAATGAACGTTTTCAATATCCTCAGCAATAAATTCCTCAATAGCATAAGGAACAGCTTTTAACATTTTTTGCATGTTTTGTGTTGGCAGCTGTAGTTGACTAATGTGTAAACATTGGCTGTTTAATAAAACTACAGTGTGATGTTTAGCTGCAGCTTCACTTAGTTCTTCAAGGGTGCCGCTGCTTATTTTTCCGGTTAGTTCACCCGCATCATTGCACAAAGCCCAGGTTGCCTGGTGCGGATCCTCGATATTGTAATGGATGAGAAGTGTTTCACTCATTTGCTGGGTCTCAATCTATGATGGTTTAATCTGCCCGGTTCAGCTAAAGATGTCTGTGTTACAATGTCCGTTGGGTGCGTGACATTATTTTTGTTTCGCCAGAGTTCGCATCTCTATAAATAATACTGTACATAATGTTATTTGCCTGACCAATTATTGCCTGTGTTCGAAGTAAAAAATAGTCGCTGCTGGTTGACAGGTTTTTTTTATCCTTGATTATAGTGCCTAGTTTGGCAAAAGAGGTAAATTCTTTAAGATCGTTAAATGGAGTTTCATCACGACGCTTTAAAATATCGGATACCAGTGCTTCCGTCATCTCTGCTGACAATGATTGTAGCACTTCAGCACTGGCTGTGTTGATGTTGATTGATGTCTCTTCATTGCTCGTTGCTAAGGCACAGACGTAGGGTTTGATTTGCTGAAAGGTTTCAATGTCTTCAAAGCCTTTTATTAAGCGCAGTTCACTAACGCTATATAAGGGTGAATTTGCCGAACGGTAGGGTGTCTCTAAATTGAGATAATAACCATCTTCCGCGCCATTAGGTATAGTGTTTTCCTGGTCTGGGTCGATCCAGTCTGCTATTGCCTGTGTTAAGTCATTTTTTATTCCCAGGTTTTGGAATAACTGCAGCAGGCGGTTTTTTGTTGAGTTGTTAATTGCGCCATCTTGTAGTAAGGAGTTGATGTTAATGCAGGCATGCAGGTCACTTAGTGTTCCCTGTATGGAGCCACCGTCAACGGGTAGAGGCGGGATTTGTATTGCCCAGGCTTCGCTCAAATCATCAGAGGTGCTATCTTTTTTGTCCTGACGCAGAATTCTTTGTGACCATTCTTCCGCGGCCAATAAATAAAAAAAGGCCTGATCCTGTGCAATAAGATTACCGGTACGACGAATGTCGAGTTGTAAGCGGGTGCTGATGGTGATGCTGATGGTAGTGGCAATAGTGACGATGAGTAAGGCGGTAATAATGGCAACGCCTCGCTGTTGTTTTATGGATTGTTTCAGGGGGCGTTTCAACAGCCGTTTAGTAACAACGGGGACGGCTTTATTGGGGCTGGGTTTGTAAAAGTGGGATAATGGCATATTAACTATAGTTAGTTCATTGCATATAGGCGACGAATTTCTCCCCAGTCTTTTAACTGCAGAACAATTTCGATGCCAACAAGTTCGGTGGTATTGTCGCTGCCTGCAACACTCGTTGCATTTAAGGGAGGCCATTGTTCCTGCCACTCTGCATTCTGATCGAGGAAGCGTATCGTTACCTCGTCAAGATTGTCGAGAAGGACGGTTTTTTTAGCTTCTGTTTCCTGGGCGCGGTCCATCTGCGGCCATTGTAGCCGAACCAGTTTTTCATCGTCGAATTGATAAGCGATGCGCAATAAGGAACTGCGCAATAAATTCGCCGGATTGACGCGTCCGCCACGGGACAATTCGATTAAGTTATCAATATTATTACCTGCACTTAAAAAAGGCTGCGGAATACCATATTCATCACGGATGGGACGTGGTACGATTTGTGAAAAATCACGGTTTAACACGGCTACGCTTTGTTGAATCTGCTGTAATCGTTTTAGTGCCTGCTGTGCCGATTCGCTGTTGCTCATTACATTGTCCAGACCGCCATATGCCATGACTGCCATAATGGCAAAAATTATGCTGGCAATGAGCAGTTCCAGCAAGGTAAACCCCTGCTGTTTTATTGATGCAAGCTTAATTTCCTTAACGTGTTGCATATCCGGTCAGAGAGGTTATGTTTTTTGTGCGATCTTCGTCGAGGAACAGGGTGAACGTTACCTGGCGAGCATCCTTGTCTTCGGTCTCGAGGCTTGTTCTTATCCAGTACCAGTCATTATTTGCCATCGTGGTAACGCCTTTTTCATCGCCGGGAGCAGGGAATTCTTTTGTCATACGCAGTTCAGTGAGTTCGTTAACAGCGACCCAGTGTGCCAGTGTTTTCTGTTTTAAATAAGCAGCGCTACTGGCCTGTGTGCCAGAGGTGCTAAGTAATGCACCGAGTGATATGGCGATGATGGTTAGCGCCACCATGACTTCGATTAAGGTGAAACCGTTATTTTTTTTGCCAGGGTACTTCTGATTAAGTCTATGATGTTTCTGGCTTACAGGCTTGCTCGTGATCAAGGCATCCCATAATTTGATATTTGCGGGAAAGCATGTGGGAACCTGGTGAAAAATGCTAACGCTGGACACGAGTGAGTCTGTAAGTCCGTTCGGGCGCGACCTGAAGGGGACATTTGCTGCGCTGCAAAGCTTGTCAAGGACTAAGGCTATTAACTTTACTTTGCGCCTTGCAACTCTACCCTTGAGGTCACGCAGAAATATTATAGACTTAAACAGATGTAGCCTGATCATTTGATTAAATATGTACTGATAACGTAGTTATTCATTATTTATCTCCAAGGATGGAGTGGCTGAAAATTGCTCCCTCGGCAATTGCTCCTCGCACTGCTCCTGCGTTATCCTACTACGCATCCATGGACATCTGCATTGTCCTACTACCGTCCATCCATGGACATATGCATTTTCCGCACTTCCCACATCTGACCTCCATGGATGGAGGAAATGCAATAGGATTGTAGGAACAATCCTTGCCATGTGGGTCGGCTGAAAATTGCTCCTGCATTTTCCGCACTTCCCACGTCCATGTGGGTCGGCTACTGAGAATCGTCTGGAACGATTATAGTGCATTGTTGTTAAAGATCGCTAACTTCTGTTTTTAGTGAACCATCAAAAGCGCCTTTTACGAAGTAGCTGGTTTCAATGCCTAATATATAAAAGCGAACATCAAATTCAGGGGTGATTTCGCCGCTTGATAATAAGTAAATTTGTGGTTTGAGTTTTGATTTTTCGTTATCTTCTTCATTGTTTTCATCGGCTTCGTCGTCAAGATTAAGGTCAAAATCAAGGTTTAATTTTTGTTCAGACATTGCATTTGAAGATGGGTCAATGACGATTTCGGTTTTTTCAAGGCTAACTTCCAGCTCCATATCCTGCGGCAATTCACGCTGGCGTAATATTTTGTCATTAGTGACGGGCAGCCACCTGTCTTCAGTAAAACGGAGAAAGCGGTATCCATCAGTGAAAATTTCAATAGCGTATTCTTCGCCGCGTAAAATAGACTCTTCAAGTGCTAACTGAGTCAGGCGCTCAAATCGATGCGCTTCTTCTTTGATATAATCTTCAGGCGAATTACTTCGGATGGCCAGGGTTGTATAAGTGAATAATATGGCAACAATAACGACGACGACCAGCAGTTCAATTAGGGTGAAACCCTGATGTTTAGCAGTCATATTGTTTTTAGGCCATGTTTATTCAGAGCTTTACTGGCGACGTTAGTAAAATAAAGCAGTTGCCGCCGTGGTATTTACTCCGTATCCCATGAGCCGATATCTGTATTCGGGCCTTCACCACCCGGTGCGCCATCAGCGCCTAGT
Source organism: uncultured Gammaproteobacteria bacterium (assembly GCA_963803185.1). Lineage (GTDB taxonomy): Bacteria > Pseudomonadota > Gammaproteobacteria > SZUA-229 > SZUA-229. Next base: position 20,395 of record CAWDMF010000016.1, read on the forward strand.
GAGTAAAGATCAATTTCGCCGTGTTCGCCGGGGTTCAGGTAAAGGTATTCATTTCCCCAGGGATCCTTATTCAGTTTTTTAATGTAACCGCCCTGTTTCCAGTTTGGTGGTTCTGGTGAAGAGGTGGGTTGATTAACCAGGGAATCCAGGCCCTGGTCGGTGGTCGGGTAGACAAAGTTGTCCAGACGGTAGATGTCCAGTGCGCTTTCCAGTGCGCGAATATCGTTTTTTGCTTTTGCAGTGCGTGCTTTATCCGGATTATCCATGATGCGAGGAACGACGACACTGGCTAAAATGCCGATAATAACTACTACAACCATGATTTCAATTAAGGTGAAACCGGATTGATTAAATCTGTTTGTTTTTGTTGACGGATAAGACACGGTGAAACTCCAATGTGTGCTGAACAATTATGTACGGGTTAATTAATTATGGAACCTTTGCCTGAAGCAGTGGCGAGAGAAAAATTTGTTAAAATGATGCGCGTGCAGCGAGAATCGCAGGTAATATCTGGATATTGACAGGTTATCCAACGAAAAGTCGCACCATTTTAACAAATTTTTATCCGTTAGTGTTTCGGGCAAAGATTTGTTTTAATTCTAAAACAACAAAATAATAACAAATGACAGGCTCACTGCCTATAACAATGACCACATCTCTGCCATTAAAGTTTCGTTACCAATACCAGTCTAGTCACATTCTCTGGTTAATGTTACTGATGGTTTCATTTTTATTGCAGGCTTTTGACTGGGTTGACAGCTGGCGTTTTAATCGGGACCTGGTTGAGCAGGGTGATATCTGGTTATTGTTGAGTGGGCATATTGTTCATTTAAACTGGTCGCACTGGTTGTTGAATATGGCGGGACTGTCGATAGTGGCGTTTTTCTTTAGCGGACATGCCAGTTTTAAACAGTGGCTGCTGGTTATTCTGGTTTCTGCCTGCGTGATCAGTGCCGGCATATGGTGGTGGCTGACGGATATTCGTTATTATGTGGGCTTGTCTGGAGTGTTGCACGGGCTCTTTTTATACGGCGCTTTGCGTGAAATTCGTTATTTTCCAGCCAGTGGTTATGTGCTGGTGACAGTGTTGCTAGGCAAATTACTGTGGGAATTTTTTAATGGTGCACTGCCCGGTTCAGAGGAGATGGCAGGCGGGCGGGTATTAACTGAAGCGCATTTATTAGGGGCTGTAGGTGGTATTTCGGTATGGTTTGTAGAGTGGTTTTTTCAGCTTAAAAAACAAGGGGCTAGAACTTGACCGGGGCTGGAGTTAATTTTGTAAGTCAGGGGCGGTGAAATGCAGCGGATTAATAAGTTGACGGTGACCCCGGAAACGAGCCTTAACCCGAATTGCATCTTTAGCGGGCACAAATTACACTGCACCCTATAATGAGAGTGTGAAATATAAATGCCTGAAACTATTGCGGATGATTCTGTCGGAATCGTTGAAACCCAAATTATTCATTTTTCTGAAGCCTTAACGCTGGAATGCGGTAAACAGCTGGCAGAATACGATATTGCCTATGAAACCTATGGTGAATTGAATGCAGATGCCAGTAATGCTATCTTGATCTGCCATGCTTTATCGGGTGACCAGCATGTGGCAGGTTATCACAGTATGGATGATAAAAAACCCGGCTGGTGGGAGTCTGCCATTGGTCCGGGTAAACCGATTGATACCAGGCATTTTTTTGTGGTTTGTATTAATAACCTTGGTGGCTGTAAAGGCTCCAGTGGGCCAAATACACTCAATCCGGAAACCGGCAAATACTGGGGGCCGGATTTCCCTATCGTAACGGTAAAGGACTGGATCCTTTGCCAGTACCGTTTTATGAAATCGCTTAAAATCGATTACTGGTGTGCGGTTATTGGCGGTAGTCTGGGGGGGATGCAGGTATTGCAATGGAGTATTGATTTTCCTGATTTAATCAAACATGCCATAGTTATCGCAGCAGCGCCGAAACTTTCTGCGCAGAATATTGCGTTTAACGAAGTCGCTCGCCAGTCGATCATGTCTGATCCTGACTTTTGTGAAGGTCATTACCTGGAAAAAAATACTGTGCCACGCCGGGGGTTAATGCTGGCGCGAATGCTGGGTCATATTACATATTTATCCGATGATGCCATGCGTGACAAATTCGGCCGTGAATTACGTGAAGGTAAACTTAATTTTGGTTTTGATGTGGACTTTCAGGTTGAGAGTTATCTGCGCTATCAGGGGCGTTCTTTTGTTGATCGCTTTGATGCAAATACTTATTTATTAATGACTAAAACGCTGGATTATTTCGATCCTGCTGCTGACTATGATGATAATCTGGCTGCAGCGTTAACACAAACCAGTGCCCAGTTTCTGGTGGTGTCGTTCACCTCGGACTGGCGTTTTTCACCCGAGCGTTCACATGAAATAGTGAAAGCGTTGTTGCAGGCGGAAAAAAGGGTGAGCTATATCGAGATAGAAGCTAACCAGGGGCATGATGCTTTTTTAATTCCTATTCCACACTATATGAATGTATTTGCTTCGCATATGAAACATATTGCAGAGGCTTTGTCGTGAGCAGGCTTTATACCGACCCTCAACCTGCACCGATTATGGAAGAAGGTGGTTTGCGCGCCGACCTTGCGATTATTTCTCAGTGGATAAAAACGGATACTAAGGTGCTGGATCTGGGTTGCGGGGACGGCACTTTGCTGGCGTATTTGCGAGATACACGAAATGTGCTGGGTTATGGACTGGAAATTAATGCCTTTAATATTGAAGACTGTGTGGAAAAAAACATCAATGTCATCCAGGCAGATTTAAACGACGGCTTAAAAGCCTACTTTGCGGACAATAGTTTTGATTGTGTCGTTATGACGCAGACACTACAGGCAACAGAGCAGCCTGATTTGCTGATTGAAGAAATGTTGCGAGTTGGCGGAGAAGGTATCGTTACCTTTCCCAATATGGCACACTGGAGCGCGCGTTTACAGCTGGCTTTGAAAGGTGTAATGCCTGTAACAAAAAACCTTCCTAATCAATGGTTTAATACGCCAAATGTGCATTTGTGCACGCTTAATGATTTTGAGGAATTGTGTAAAAAACATGATATTCAAATTTTGCAACGCACGGTTGTTGATCATCGCCACAAACAGGGGAGCTGGTTAATGAACCTGTTTCCTAATCTATTAGGAGAAATCGCGATTTATCGTTTTTGCCGAAATCGATAAATTGAAACCCTGCTTAAAGGCAGGTTTGGCCCTTTAGCTGACAATATTTAAGGAAATTCATGTGATTAGCCTGCAACGGAGGCTGTTCACTGCTAGAATTCGAGATACTTTTATTTTTTATAGCATGTCCCAAATAAATGGCTAATGCACTGATTTCGCAGTTAAACAACCCTGTTGTATTACAACAATTAAACCAGCGACTGGCGGCTCTCGCGAGTCTGTTGTTAATTGTGGCCTGCGCCTGGATACTGGTTGAAGTAACCTGGCTGTTTTTCCCGCAAGATGATGAAACCACTTTATCCTTGCAGCAGCAAAATCGTACACCGGTAAACAGGCAAACACAGCAAAATAGTTTTAATAAATTGACCGCGGCAAATATTTTTGGGGTAAGTGAAAAAGCAGCCCCCAGCAAACAGATCAAAGTGCCAGAAACCAAACTTAATCTCACGCTAAAAGGAGTGTTGGCGGCGAATCCGATGTCGAGAGCAAGTGCCATCATTGCCAAAGGTAAGTCCGGCAATGAAGATATTTTTAGCGTGGGTGATAAAATGCCCGGTGGTATTTTAATTAAAGAGATTCACCCTGAATACGTGGTGCTTGAGCTTAACGGCCGCCTGGAAACATTAAAGCTACAGAAAATTAGTGGTGTTGAAGGCTTTACTCGGTCGAATAACAGCGCATCGCCTTCTTCGGGTGCCAGTTCACCCGCAGCAGCATTAAAACTAATAAGGGGCGATATATTAAAAAACCCGACTTCTTTTGGTGATTATGCTTTGCCTGTTGTGGTCAAAGAAAATGGCAAACAAATTGGTTATCGTTTGCAGCCGCAGAAGAAAGGGCAATTACTTGCTGAGTTAGGAGTACAAAGCAGTGATGTGATTACAAAGATTAACGGTGTAAAGCTGGATAATCCTAAAAATGGCATTGTTGCTTTACGAAAATTAAGTTCAGCAAAAGATATAATCATAGTGGTAAAACGCAATGGCGTAGAAATCCCACTTAATATTTCATTGCAATAAGTTAACTATCAGGAATTTAACATGGTCTTTGTTCGACTATTAACATTCATATTACAGATGCAGAAACGACGGTATATGCAGAGATTTTTGTTGCCTGTTGTGTTGTTTCTGTTTATTTCTACACAGGCTGTTGCTGATGAAATTACACTCAATCTAAAAGATGCAGATATTCGCGCTTTGATTAGCACGGTATCAAAATTTACCGGCAAAAATTTTATTATTGATCCACGGGTAAAAGCAAAAGTTACCGTCATTTCAGCCAATACATTAACGCCAGAAGCGGTGTATGAAGTTTTTCTTTCTGTATTGCAGGTGCATGGTTATGCTGCCGTGCCTACAGGGTCGGTAATAAAAATTGTGCCCGAGGTAAATGCCAAACAAGGTCCGCTGCCACTCTCAAGTGCAAAAGAAATATATGCGGATGATGAGCTGATTACAAAAATTATTACCCTGAACCATGTGCCGGCATCACAGCTGGTGCCTATATTAAGGCCGCTGGTTCCGCAGCAAGGGCATCTCGCTGCTTACAATCCGACCAATACCTTAATCATCACAGATCATGCGGGAAACATTGAACGGCTGGTAAAAATTATCCGTGGTGTTGACCGTCCCGATAGTGACGAGCTGGAAATTATTCCACTAAAACATGCCTCCGCTTCTGAACTGGTGAGGATTTTAAATTCACTTAATACTGGCGGAGGGGCAAAAGATGCAAGTAAAAATATAAAACTGGCTGCGGATGATCGCACCAACAGTATTCTGGTGACGGGTGATCGTGCTTCGCGATTAAAAATTCGCGCAACAATAGGCTACCTGGATACACCGCTTGAAGATGGTGGTGGCAATACACACGTTATTTACCTGAAATACGCCAAGGCGGAAAACCTGGTCACAATACTAACCGGCTTAAAAGATGAGGGTGCAAAAACAAGTGGTATAAAGGGAAAAACAGCACCTGCAAAAGCAACCTCGGGTAGTGTGATAAGTCAGGATGCCATTATCCAGGGAGATGAAGAAACCAACGCCTTAATTATAACCGCTGACACAAACACAGTGAAAAATTTAAGAGCAGTGGTTCGACAGTTAGATATTCGCCGAGCACAGGTTTTAATTGAAGCGATTATTGCTGAAATTACCTTGAATAAATCTAAAACTCTGGGTGTGGGAATGGCTGTCGACGGCTCGGGCGATAAAGATAGAACTTTGCCTACCGCTATTAGTAATTTTGCAGGTATCGATGATGTACTACTATCAATAATAGGTGGTACGGCTCTGACCTCAGTGCCTCCAGGATTATCATTTGGTATCGGCGAAACAACAAGTTCTGGTGCACGTTATGGCCTATTACTGACGGCCCTGCAAAATGATACCAATTCCAATATTCTGTCTACGCCAAATATTACTACACTGGATAATGAAGAAGCAGAGTTAATCGTTGGACAGAACATCCCTTTTGTTACCGGTAGTTTTACCGGCACGGGTAGCAATAATCCCAGTAATCCTTTTCAGACCATTGAGCGCCAGGATGTGGGTTTAACGTTGAAAGTCACGCCGCAAATTAATGAAGGTGATACCGTTAAGATGGTGATTGAACAGGAAACCTCCAGTGTTATTCCGGGTACTGAAGAAATTGGTATCGCAACACGCAAACGTTCGATTAAAACCAGTGTACTGGTCGATGATGGCGGGATATTAGTTTTGGGGGGGTTGATCCAGGAAGAAGTGAGCGATAGCCAAAGTAAGGTGCCTTTTTTGGGTGATATTCCAGTGCTGGGCTTTTTGTTCCGCTCGGAAAATACGACAAAAACAAAAGCAAATTTAATGGTTTTTTTACGTCCCAGTATCTTGCGCGACAATAAAGATGCCGCATTTGTAACCAACGAAAAATACACCTACCTTCGTGGTCTTGAAAGTGAGTCATACGAGAAGGATAGTTACGGCCTGTTAGACGGCGCTGCGCCACGATTACCGCCAATGGAGCAGATTGATCGCTCTAAACAAGCAGCAGAAAACTTACAGATAGAACTAGATTCTGAGATAGATGATGATCCTGGTGCAGTATTTGATGCTGACGTAGTTGATGATCCTGGCGTAAAACCTGATTCTGACGTAGATGATGATTCGGACTGGGATGATGACGATGCTTTCCTCTAATGCCAATGAAGCGACCGCTACGGTAACGGATATTAATGCAACGGCAGCAACTGATGAAAACAATTTGCAGGATGAGTTTGTAGCATCAGCACCACTCACTGCACTAATACTGCCTTATGTATTTGCCAAGCGTCATGGTGTTTTAATTGGGCAAATTGATGATGAAACAATTAATTTATTGCACCGTGATACACCGGACCCCGTTGTACTTGCCGAAGTCAGCCGTATTACACGTCGAAAACTTTCCCTGAGTCCGGCCACTAATGAACAGTTTGCCGCATTGTTAGCACAGACCTATGAGCAGGGAAGTGATCAGGCAATGGCAATGATGGAAGGTGTCGGTGATGAGCTTGATCTGGATCAGTTAGCTGAAACGCTGGAGCCGGAAGATTTAATGGAGGCGGATGATGATGCACCTATCATTCGTTTAATCAATGCACTATTAAGTGAAGCGATAAAAGTGAATGCATCGGATGTGCATATCGAACCATTTGAAAGCCGTCTGCGTATTCGTTTTCGTGTTGATGGCATGTTGCGTGAAATTCTACAGCCACCAGGTAATATTGCACCGCTGGTGATCTCACGTATTAAAGTGATGGCAAAACTCGATATTGCTGAAAAACGTTTACCTCAGGACGGCCGTATTTCTCTGCGTATTGCCGGTCGTGGTGTTGATGTTCGTGTTTCCACGTTACCCTCAGGTCATGGCGAGCGTGTGGTAATGCGTTTGCTTGATAAACATGCTGGGCGCATGGAACTTGACCAGCTGGGTATGTCGAGTAAAGTGTATGACAGTTTTTATCAATTGTTGCACAAGCCTCATGGCATTATCCTGGTGACGGGGCCAACCGGATCGGGTAAAACAACAACCTTGTATGCGGGTTTAACCGTACTCAATGTTAAATCGCGAAATATACTAACGGTTGAAGATCCTGTTGAGTATTTCATTGATGGTGTCGGGCAAACCCAGGTAAATGCTAAAGTTGATATGACATTTGCCCGTGGTTTACGCTCTATTTTGCGACAGGATCCGGATGTGGTCATGATTGGCGAAATTCGTGATTTAGAGACAGCATCGATAGCCGTACAGGCCAGTTTAACCGGTCACCTGGTATTGTCTACATTACATACTAACAGTGCAATCGGTGCGATTACCCGTTTGCGTGATATGGGCGTGGAACAGTTTTTACTGGCCTCCAGTTTAATCGGCGTGATGGCGCAGCGACTGGTGAGAAATCTATGCCCACATTGCAAAAAACCTCATGAAATGACTGAGAAAGAGCGCGAGTGGCTGGGCATCGAAGACAGTGACCGCACGGTGATTTACAGTGCGGAAGGTTGTGTCAAATGTAACCATCTGGGTTACAGTGGTCGTAGTGGTCTGTATGAATTTATTCCAATAGATCATCAATTACACAATATGATCCACGAAGGCAAAGCTGAGCAGGACATGGAAGATTATGCGCGAACTATTTCGACCAGTTTAAGTCAGGATGGCAAACGTATGATACTTGCAGGTAATACTTCGCTGGAAGAAGTGCTTCGTGTCAGTCGTGACGACTAAACGACAATGAAAATGGAAAATAAAAACCAGAAAAAACCTAATCTTTATTTTATGCTGCTTGCTTTACATTTTTCATTTTTCATTTTTCACTTTTCATTGGTCTTTTAAAATGGCCGCTTTTGATTACATTGCACTGGACGCAAAAGGTAAAGAGCTTAAAGGTGTTGTTGAAGGGGATACCTCTCGGCAGGTTCGCCAGCTGCTACGTGACAAGGGCTTGATGACGCTTGAGATAACAGAAAGCCATCAAAAAGCGCAAACTAAAAAAAGCCGAAGCGTGCCTGCGCCGCGATTGTTGCAACGCAGCATCAGTACCACAGAGCTGGCTTTGTTAACCAGGCAAATGGCTACTTTGATTCAGGCCTCTTTGCCTTTAGATGAAACACTTGCAGCGGTTGCAAATCAAACTGAAAAACAACGAATCAAAAGCATGATTTTTGCTATTCGTTCTCGTGTGCTAGAAGGTCATCCGTTGGCAGTAGGACTTGCTGATTACCCTAAAGTTTTTCCCGAATTATACCGAGCAACCGTTGATGCAGGTGAGCAATCAGGGCATCTGGATACGGTACTGGAAAGGCTGGCTGATTACACAGAAAGCCGTCAGGAAATTCAGGGGAAAATCAGGCAGGCATTAATCTATCCCGCATTTTTATCATTATTCGCAGTAGCTATCGTTGTTTTTATGATGACAAGTATTGTGCCCCAGGTGGTTTCTGTTTTTGAAGATACCGGTCAGGCATTACCCGGGCTTACATTAACCTTGATAGCGATGAGCGATTTTGTGGTTGCTTACGGTATGTTGATGTTGCTTGTTATTGTTGCCGCGGTGATTGGTTTTCAGGTGCTATTAACGCGCCCGGCTTTTGTAATGAAATACCATATGTTTTTATTTCGATTACCAATTATTCGGCGGCTGGTGCGTGGTTTGAATGCGGCAATGTTTACCCGTACATTCAGTATTCTTACCGGTAGCGGGGTGACGGTTATCGAAGCCATGAAAATTTCAGCAAAAGTGGTCGCCAACATGCCAATGCGTAAGGCCATTTTGCAGGCAACGGACCGAGTTCGGGAAGGTAGCGGCATTAAAAACGCTCTTGATCACAGTAAACTGTTTCCGCCAATGTCATTGCAACTTATCGCCAGTGGAGAAAGCAGCGGTAAGTTAGAAGAAATGTTAGAGCGCGCATCAGTGCAGCTGGAACGCGAACAGGTAACCTTAATCGCATATATTGTCGGTATTTTAGAACCGGTGATTATTCTAAGCATGGGTATAATGGTGCTGCTTATCGTGCTGGGGATTTTATTGCCGATTTTCGATTTAAACTCACTGGTAAAGTAAATACATTTTTCACCACAGAGGCACAGAGAAAAACATTTATGATTTTTTGTTAGCTGCGCCTGCGGCGCAGCTAACAAAAAAATTCTTCCTCTGTGCCCTCTGTGCCTCTGTGGTGAAAAGTCTTGTGATTTTTTTACAACAATTAAAACAAAGACAGTACCAGTCGTTTGAGAAACATCAAACCAATCAATCCAACCAGTGTAGACAAATCAATGCCACCAACAGGCGGTACATACTTTCTTATCGGGTTAAGTACGGGTGCGGTCAGGCTGCGTAGAAGACTGCTGACTGGATGATATGGGTCCGGGTTTACCCAGCTTAAAATTGCCTGTACAAATAAAGCAACAATAAAAATATCAAAGGTAAGGGATACCAGGTCGTACAGGCCTTTGATGAATAGCTGTGTTCCATTAACCGGCTGGCCTGCAATGCTAAATAAAAGCACCAGTTTGATGATGATTAAGGTTAAAACCAGTGCCAGTGTCGCGGTATCTATTTTTTTGATACTGGGAATGAAACGTCGAGCAATCTTTACCAGGGGTTGAGTCGCTTTGACTATAAATTGTGATATCGGGTTATAAAAGTCTGCGCCCGCCTGCTGCAGTATAAAGCGCAGCAACATGATGGCGATATAGATACTGAAAATGGTATCAATCAAAAAGATAAATGGATTTTCCTGACTCATTAGTGTGGCCTGTCAATGTTTTAAATAGTATTTAATCAGAGCTGCCCTGGGGAACCGCTGATTAAGTCATGAATCGACATCTTGTGGTTAAAATGTCCTGTTTCTCGGTAATTGCTCCTCGACAACTGCTCCTGCGTTGCCCTAGTACGCCCACCACGGATGGTGGAAGTGCAGATATTGCAGGAGCAAATATCTGTCCGTACGTCCGACCCACATGGCAAGGATTGTTCCTACAATCCTATTGCATTTCCTCCATCCATGGAGGTCAGATGTGGGAAGTGCGGAATATGCAAGGATCAATCTTCCGCCATGGACATATGCGTTGCAGAACTTCGCAATAGCCCTGCTATTACGCGCGTTCCACGCCTTGAAGCAGAATATTTTAACCGACAATCTGTTCGACCCAGACTTAATCAGCGGCTCCCTAGCTCATCAGCAAGTGATATAGAGCGATTATTTGCAGCAGTAAGCGCATCAACAACAATCTGCTGAAAATGTGCCGATTGAAAGCTTAAAATTGCCTGTTCAGTTGTGCCACCTTTGGATGTCACTTTTTGCCGCAGTTCCGCCGGTGTGCTATCACTCTCGGTAGCCATACGTGCTGCACCCAGTGCTGTCTGCAATACAAGTTGTTGCGTAATATCTGCAGCCAGGCCCAGTTTTTCGCCGGCCTGCTGCATGGCTTCCATCATTAAAAAGAAATAGGCTGGACCACTGCCGGATACAGCGGTAACTGCATTTAGCTGGTCCTCAGTTTCGACCCAGATAGCAATACCTACCGCTTGCATAATTTTCTCTGCCTGCTGTTTCTGCGTATCAGTGACTAATTCGTTAGCAAACAGACCAGTGGCGCCGCATTGTATTAAAGCGGGGGTATTTGGCATGCATCGAACAATGGCCTGATTTTTATTAAGCCAGCGATTGATATCAGTGCTTTTAACACCGGCAGCAATGGAGATAAACAATGAATTATGTATCTTGCTGTGATCAAGCTGCCGGCCCAACTGTAGGCAGACCGTTTTTAATAGTTGCGGCTTGACTGACAGAATAATGATTTCACAATTGAGTGTTGCGTTATTATCGAGACTTATTTTGACATTAAACTGGGCTTTTAAAGTCTGCAGTCGTGTTTCATCTGGTTCTGAGACCATTATATTGTCGGCAGAATAACCCGCTTTAATCAGTCCGCCAATGAGGCTGGCAGCCATATTTCCGCCACCAATAAATCCAATATTAGGCATTTTAAATTCATCTTTCCAGGTGATATTAGTGCTGTAACCTTAACATAATCGAGCTAAGTGCTAAATATTGTAAAAAAATATTGATGAAATAGTTATCGAATACAGGAAGTAAGCGGGTTTTTTAACTATAAATAGGAAAGTAATGAAGCATTCATAATTATTATTACCAGGGGATTTTGATGGATATCGCTCAGCTGCTAGCTTTTAGCGTAAAAAATGGGGCATCAGATTTACATTTGTCAGCGGGGCTGCCGCCCATGATTCGCGTTGACGGTGATGTGCGCCGCATTAATGTTGATCCAATGGATCATGAGTCGGTGCATGGCATGGTGTATGACATCATGAACGACAAGCAACGTAAAACTTATGAGGAATATTGGGAAACTGATTTTTCATTTGAAATTCCCGGCCTGGCTCGTTTTCGTGTCAATGCGTTTAATCATAATCGTGGTGCCGGAGCTGTCTTTCGTACTATTCCATCAAAAATTCTAAGCCTGGAAGAACTGGGCGCACCAAAAATATTTGAAGAAATATCAGATACGCCACGTGGTATGGTACTGGTTACCGGTCCAACCGGTTCGGGTAAGTCCACCACGCTTGCTGGTATGGTCAATTACGTAAACGAAAACCACTATGGTCATATTCTTACCGTTGAAGATCCGATTGAGTTTGTGCATGAAAGTAAAAAAAGTCTGATTAATCAGCGTGAGGTTCATCGTGATACTTTAGGCTTTAATGAAGCCTTACGTTCAGCACTGCGTGAAGACCCTGACGTGATCCTGGTCGGTGAGATGCGTGACCTTGAAACTATTCGTCTGGCATTGTCAGCGGCAGAAACCGGGCATCTGGTGTTTGGAACCTTGCATACCAGCTCGGCTGCAAAAACCGTTGACCGTATTGTTGATGTGTTTCCGGCGGCTGAAAAAGAGATGGTTCGTGCGATGTTGTCAGAATCGTTGCGCTCGGTTATTTCACAAACATTGCTGAAAAAAATTGGTGGCGGCCGTATTGCTGCGCATGAAATAATGATTGGTACCTCGGCAATTAAAAACCTGATTCGGGAAAATAAAATTGCACAAATGTTTTCAGCTATTCAAACAGGTCAGTCGATAGGTATGCAGACACTGGATCAAAATTTACAGGAATTATTAGTGCGTGGTTTGATCAGTAAGGATGAAGCACGTAAGAAAGCGGCAAATAAAGATCTTTTTTAAAGGTTTCGGCTTAGCGTATTAATACCTTAGGTAATAATGATTGAAGATTTAACCATAATATAGGAGTGATCTAAGTGGATCGCGATAAGGCAATAAAATACATGCATGATCTTCTCCGTACGATGGTGAAGAAAGATGGTTCGGATTTATTCATTACTGCTGGTGCAGCGCCATCGATAAAAGTAGATGGATCGATGATGCCATTGTCAAGTCAGTCACTAAGTCCGCAGCATACACAGGTGCTGGTCAGTGCAATTATGAATGATAAGCAACGTGCAGAATTTGAGCAGATGCAGGAATGTAACTTTGCTATCAGCCTGCAAGGGGTGTCGCGTTTTCGTGTTAACGCTTTTACCCAGCGAGGATCTGTGGGGGTTGTGTTGCGTGTTATTCGTTCTGAAATTCCATTGTTTGAAGATTTGAACCTGCCTCCCATACTCAAAGATATTTCTATGACCAAGCGTGGTCTGGTGATTTTTGTTGGAGCTACCAGTTCGGGTAAATCGACATCACTGGCGGCAATGGTTGGCTATCGTAATCAGCATAGTCACGGTCATATTATTACTATCGAAGATCCGATCGAGTTTATTCATAATCATGGAAACTGTATCGTAACGCAGCGTGAAGTTGGTGTAGATACTGAATCTTATGAAGTTGCACTGAAAAACACTTTGCGCCAGGCACCGGATGTTATTTTAATCGGTGAGATTCGGGACCGTGAAACCATGGAGCACGCGATTGCTTTTGCGGAAACGGGCCACTTATGTTTATCGACCTTGCATGCTAATAGTACCAACCAGGCACTGGATCGTATTATCAACTTCTTCCCGGAAGAACGTCGCCAGCAGTTATTGATGGATTTGTCATTAAACCTGAAGAGTCTGATTTCGCAGCGTTTGATTCCTATCGTATCGGGTAATGGCCGTATAGCTGCGATTGAAATTATGCTTAATTCACCATTGATGTCTGACCTGATCTTTAAGGGTAGTGTTCATGATATTAAAGAACTGATAGCTAAATCCAATGAGCTGGGTATGCAGACATTTGATCAGGCGTTATTTAATTTGTACGAAGCAGGCCAGATCACATACGAAGATGCATTAAGAAATGCAGATTCCGTAAATGACTTGCGCCTGAGAATCAAACTGGAAGGTAAAGATTCCAGTAAAAATGATTTAATGGAAGGACTGGATGATATATCAATGGAGGAAAACGTTGACAAGGCGCGGATTCGTTGATTGAACTGGATCGATTAGTGAACTTTAAGACTAATAGATAGAACGGGTGTGTAAGACATATTAGGTAATATCTGCAGATGAATTTACAACCATATTTAAAATTAATGTCTGAGCAACAGGCGTCAGATATGTATTTCACAACAGGTGCGCCGGTGAGTGTTCGTATTGATGGCACCATGCGGCCTGTCGGAAAAAGCATGCTCAATCCGGGTATGACGAAAAAGCTGGCTTATGATCTGTTAACACCTGCACAGATTAAAGATTTTGAAAAAAATCTGGAATTAAACCTGGGTGTTTCTTATGTCGATCTTGGTCGATTCCGCATAAATATTTATATGCAGCGCGGTGAAGTCTCAATGGTTATTCGTTTTATAAAAGCGGATATCCCAACACTTGATGATCTAGGTCTGCCAGAGATTTATAAAACCATGATCATGAAGAAAAAAGGTCTGGTGCTTGTTGTTGGCGCAACAGGTATGGGTAAGTCTACTTCACTGGCCTCCATGCTGGACCACCGGAATATGACTGAAAGCGGACATGTTCTGACCATTGAAGATCCTATTGAATTTATGTTTCGCCATAAAAAATGTATTGTCGGTCAACGTGAAGTGGGGCTGGACACTTTGTCGTTTGAAAATGCTTTGCGTGAAGCGATGCGTGAAGCGCCAGATGTTATTATGATTGGCGAAGCCAGAGATAGAGAAACCATAGAGTCGGCTTTGCGCTATGCGGACACGGGGCATTTATGTTTGACCACGTTACATGCCACAAATGCTAATCAAACACTGGACAGGCTGTTAAATTTCTTCCCAAGTGATGCACGCAACCAGATTTTGATGGATTTATCTTTGAATTTAAACTGTATTTTAGCGCAGCGACTGGTTAAAAAAGAAGACGGTAGTCGTATTGTTGCTGTCGAAGTACTGGTGAATACCCCCTATATCAGCAAGTTGATTCGAGCAGGTGATTTCCATGAGATTAAGGATATCATGGCAAAAGGCAGTGAGTCAGGAATGAAAACATTTGATCAGTCCTTATTCGAGCTGTTTAAGTCGCGCAAGATTGATCTGCAGTCTGCGCTGGCAAATGCAGATTCCAGCAGTGACCTTGAGTGGAAGATTAATTTTGGTGGTGGCGCCAAAGAATTGCATGGTAAAGAAGACATGCATGGATCCCTGGAGTTTCCAGATAGTCCAGTTGATATGGATGATTAGTACTTATAAAATTATTGTCGATAGATGGAGATTCTTTAGTTTTTAAAACACGCTGTCCCATTAAAAATACCTCCGCTCCATGTCGGTTGTAAACGATGGGTTCAGGCGATGCACTGGCACCGAGAGATGAATGGTGTTTCACCGCCAATGATGCGCTGATGACTCATCTGCCGCTCATGTTTCTGGGATAGCAGTGTCACTAAATAATAAATCACCATTAATAATGCTGTATTTAACCTTCCCCTGAAAATTCCAGCCAACGAACGGTGAGTTTTTACCGCGACTGTTGATGGAGTCGTCGTTTAACTGCCAGTCTTCATTTTCATCAAAAATACAGACATCTGCATTGGCGCCAATGGATAAGGTGCCGGCAGCAATGCCAAGTATAGTTGCCGGTGAACCGGTGATCTTATTAATTGCATCACTTAGCTTACAGGAGGTCTGCTGCGAAAAGCGTAGACATAATGGTAACAGGGTTTCCAGTGAGGATATGCCTGCTTCTGTGCTGGCAAAGGGGGCTTGTTTGGCGTCAATGTCGTGGGGCTGATGATCGGAGCAAATGGCGTCGATGGTACCGTTACTGACGGCATTTTGTAGCGCTTCCAGATCTCGCTGTGTGCGTAACGGCGGGTTTACATGGCATGCGCTGTTGAAACTGCTGATATCGAGTTCGGTGAGGTGTAACTGGTGTGCGCTAACATCGGCAGTGACTGGCAGCTGATGGTTTTTTGCACGGGCGATCATTTCAGCGCCCTGTGCGCTTGATAATCGGCCAAAATGTGCACTTACGCCAGTTTCTGCGACCAGTTCCAGGGCACGTGCGATGGCAATCGTTTCTGCAGAAACCGGGATGCCTTTTAAGCCCAGCCGCGTGGCAATTTTGCCTTCATGGGCACAACCACCATTACTTAGCCAGTATTCATCAGGCTCAATGAATACGCGCATATCAAACGTTGCAGCGTAGGCGAATGCACGTTTAAGTATTAGTGAGTTTTCGATCGGTTTGCGGCAGTTACTTAAGCCCACACAGCCTGCCTTTTTTAAGGCATGGATTTCACTTAAATGCTCACCATGTAAACCTGCACTTAATGCGCCCAGGGTGACAACTTTGCTGTGAGCAGTACTCGCCGTTTTCTGGTTAATGAATTCAACAACGGCAGGTTCGTCGATAACCGGGTCGGTATCCGGCGGGCAGCATAAGGTTGTAATGCCAGCCATGGCTGCGGCAATGGTTTCACTTGCGATGGTGGCTTTGTGTTCCTGCCCCGGTTCGCGCAAACGAGCGCAGCAATCAACCAGCCCGGGAATGACGGTTAGCTGGCTGGCATTGATTACTTGTGTGTCGTGACTTGCCTTGATGCTGTCGGCGGCTTCGATGGCCGCGATTTTGCCATTGATGATAAGGATGTCAGCGAGTCGATTTATACTATTTGCCGGGTCAATCAGCTGACCATTTTTTATCAGGATGTTCATCTGCGACCACTCGCGCTGTTGGCGGTAAGGCCATCTTTTTTATGGCTCTCCTGCTTGCTGTTTTTTGTTTCAGGCTCCCTGCCTAAGGTCATGGTCATCACCGCCATGCGAACCGAAATGCCATTAGATACCTGTTCGAGTATCACGGAGCGGGGGCCGTCAGCTACATTGGAGTCAATTTCAACACCGCGATTAATGGGGCCGGGATGCATTACGATAGCGTCATTTTTTGCTGCCTGCAAACGCTGTTCAGTAAGGCCGTATAGCTGAAAGTATTCCTGCTCACTGGGTAGTAGAGCACCTTGCATGCGTTCTTTTTGCAGGCGCAGCATGATGACCACATCAGCATCTTTAATGCCGGCCTCTAAGTCATTGAACACACTCACTCCCATGCTTTCTATGCCGACAGGCAATAATGTTTTGGGTGCAATGACACGAACATCCCCTGTATTTAAGGTATTGAGTGCGTGTATTTGTGAGCGAGCAACACGTGAGTGTAAAATGTCACCTACAATGGCAACACGAAGGTTGCCAAAGTTTGCTCCCTTATTTCTGCGAATGGTAAACATATCCAGCATTGCCTGTGTTGGATGTGCGTGACTGCCATCACCGGCATTGATTACGCTTATGTTCGCTGCAACATTGTTTGCGATGTAATGTGCTGCACCAGAATCACTATGGCGTACCACAAACATGTCGCAGTGCATCGCCTGAATGTTTTGCAGAGTGTCGAGCAGGGTTTCGCCTTTTGATGTCGCAGAGGTGCTGATGTTTATGTTTAATACATCGGCGGAGAGTCGCTTTGCAGCTAATTCAAAAGTGGTACGTGTTCTTGTGCTGGCTTCAAAGAATAAATTAACGATAGTTTTACCGCGTAGCAGCGGGACTTTTTTTACACTTTTTTCATTGATATCGGCAAAACTTTCGGCAGTGTCCAGAATTTGGGTGAGTATCTCTGTGCCCAGTCCTTCGGTGGTGAGAAAGTGTTTTAAATGTCCGTTTTTATCTAATTGAATGTTCCAGGCATCGTGTCCTATTAAAGGGTCAGTGGGTTTTGTTGCTTTGTTTACCATTATAAAAGCTTATTTATTTGTGTTCTGCTGTAACTCGAATGCCAGTTGTTCCGGGCCGGTTAGTTTGATGTGTTCGCCTTCGTTTAAAGCAACGTGTTGACCGACGATATCCGCCTGTAGCGGTAATTCGCGGCCGCTACGGTCACACAACACAACCAGTGTTATGCTGGCCGGGCGACCGTAATCAAACAATTCATTCATTGCGGCTCTTATCGTGCGGCCGGTATGTAATACATCATCAACCAGAATGATATGACGGTCATCAACATCGGGTGGCAGTTGTGATGGTTTAACTTTGGGATTCATGCCAATGCGAGAGAAATCGTCACGGTAGAAGCTGATATCCAGGGTTGCCAGCGGGTCACAAAAGAGGGTTTCGGAAAGATTAAGTTGCTGGTGTAGTCGTCTGGCGACCCAGACGCCACCGGTTTGAATACCTACCATCAACGGGTTGACGATTGCTTTATCCTTAAGCAATATTTGTATTTTCTTTGCCAGTTGTGCCAGAAGTTCATCTGGTGTGGCGAGTGGTTGCATAGGATTTCGCTAAAACCGTTGTTGTTCGTAATTTAACTACTTAGTGTCGTACACTGATCCGGATGCAGGCCGTTGCTTTATCAGGTCGCCGTAAATACGACCTACATGGATGTAGGAAGTGCAGATATTGCAGGAGAAAATATCTGCCATCCATGTACGCTCTACTGCAACATCCCTGTTGCAGTAGCCTGATAAAGCAACAGCCTGCATCATTTTGCAAATCACGGTGAGTAGTTCTGTGTAATATAGTTTATCTACATCGGTAACGCTTCCGCATCCTCGGCGTATCGCTACAAGGCCATATGTTGATTAAGCCAGCGTTGCACAATGATTGCAGCCGCCATTCTATCAATCTCCTGTTTATTCTGCTTATTTATTTTTATATTTTCTTTTAGCATTTCTTCAGCCTGTTGGGAGCTTAAAGCTTCATTGACTTCGATTACTGGCAGTTTAAATCGTTTTTCCAGTTCATAAGCAAATTGTCTGGCCGCTGCGGTCATTTTATTTTCACTGCCATCGGTGTGGTAGGGCATACCAACGATCAAAGCCTGCGGTTTCCACTGTTGAATTTCAGCTTCAATTGCAGGCCAGTCAGGATTGCCGTCAACCTGATTCAGCGTGGTGCAGGGGGTGGCAGAATGAGTAATGGTTTGTCCGGTAGCGATGCCGATGCGTTTTTTACCGTAATCAAAACCTAAAACACTGGTTATCTTCATGGGTTTGAAATTGAAGAAACGTAAAAACTTTTTTGGTCCGCAAATAAACGCAAATGGACGCAAATAGTAAAAAATATTAAAGTGCTTTTATTTGCGTTTTTTGCGTTCATTTGCGGAAGAATTGTTTTTGTTTTTTTATGTGTCGCTAGCAGTAACAATAATCAGGCATGCCCGGCATCACTGCTGAGTAATGACAAATCAACACCTATCAGCTTTGCTGCTGTTTTCCAGCGTTCTTCTACGGGCGTATTAAAGATAATCTGTTCATCTGCCGGGCAGCTTAACCAGGTATTGCTTGCCATTTCATTGTCCAGTTGGCCGGCGGCCCAGCCGGCATAACCTAATGCCACAATGTTGTCTTCCGGGCCTTCATTGTTGATGATGGCCTGTAATATATCTTTTGATGTGGTTATGGCAATGTTGTTGTTTACCTTAAGGCTGGACTGCCAGTTTCCTACTGGTCGGTGAAGGATAAAACCACGTCCCTGATCAACCGGGCCACCAATAAAGACCAGCTGCTTATCATTGTAATTATTTTCGGTTTCAATAGCCATTTCTTTGGCAATTTGTTTCAGGGTTATGCCTGTTTGCTGGTTTATAATGATGCCAAAACTGCCGTTTTCATCATGTTCACAGATATAAGTTACCGCCTGATTAAAAAAGCCGTCATTTAGTGAAGGCATGGCGATAAGAAAATGCCCGGTCAGGTTGTCACCGGTTTTTGTCTTAGATTGTTCTATTTTTGTCACAAAGAATCAGGGGCGTGTTAACGTGTGCGAATACGACTGTTGTTTAAAAATTCCCAGCTACGAGTAATATGTATGACATCGGCTTCTTTGCGAAGTTTTTTAGAGAATGCAGAAAAAGGTGCAGCTAGTTGAACAATGCGTTTTGCCGCGTCATCAAGAATCTGGTGACCTGAGGATTGACGTAAATCCGTTTTAAGCAGCTGACCGTCTGCGTTTATGACAACATCCAGGATTAATGTACCGCTCAGTTTTTGTCTTCGAGCCTGATCCGGATAATTAAGGTTGCCGACACGTTCCACACGGTTAATCCATTCATGCATATATTTAGCGGGTGTAAATGCTTTGGTGCTTGAATTTAAATAGCGCGTTCTATCCATGCTTGCCTGTTGTTCAATGGTATTGCTGATTTCGGCTGCCAGGCGTGCCGTTTGTGTGTTTCTGCTGGTATTCGTTTCATTTGTTGTGTTGTTATCTTCAGTTTTGGCTGGATTTAGTTCGGTATTGATTATGTATTCAGCATCATCTTGCGTGAGTAAGGCTAATTGTTCGTTATGCTTCTGCTTTTGTATTTGTTGCACACTACTTTGTTTCGCTATGCCAGGCTGGTTGGATAACGTTGGAGCGCTGAATAATTCTCTGGGTCTGGCTTTTTCTGTTGCTTTACCGCCGCCTTGCTGTGATACCTGTGCCAGGTAATCGGCATCTTTAACCTCGTTCGGTGATTGGGTCTGTACCAGAATAATATCGAGAGCAGGCGAGGTTTTACTGTCTGCAGGGGGAGCTATGCTGAAGGTGACGCCTAAAATTACCATGCCATGAAAGATAGCAGCAAGAAAGAAGGTCATGCCAAACCGGTCGTTAGGTGTAATTTTTGTTTGAATTCTTCTGCGTTTTGTCATGATGCCCCAGAAAGTTTTGCTTGTACATTTGTCATTATTCTTTATCCAGGTTCTAATCAGCTGAATCAGAGCTTGTATAGCGATTTATTATAGTTCTTTGCTAACAAAAATGTGTGAAGCAGGTGATTTATTTAGAAATTTTACACGTTGTTGCATAGCTGGTGTCAACTGAATATTGCCCGCTTTATCCACCAGTAAAACATGATGGATTCCCATGTTTTTTGCGATACGCTGCCAGTTTTTGCTGCCGGCAACAGTAATAGCTGTGGCAGCAGCATCGGCGACTCCTGCGTCCTGATGTAAAACAGTAACGGATTGCGCGTCTGTGCTTGGGTAGCCGGTTCCAGGATCAAGAATATGGTGAAAACGTCTGCCCTGATAAAAATAAAAACGCTCGTAATCACCGGAGGTAAAAATGCTTTCATTGTGTTTTACTTCGATGCTCGCCAATATGCTGTCTTCACGCGGGTGGCGGATGCCTATATTCCACAGGCGGTCACCATGCTGTCCTATCACGCTTAAGTCCCCGCCGGCATTAATCACAGCGTTGTGGATGTTGAGTTTTTGTAATTTTTTAATTTCAAGCTTAATCGCATAGCCTTTTGCAAAAGCGCCAAAGTTTAAAGATACCACAGGATTAATATTAATTAGCCGGTTTTTACTATCGAGTGTTAAATCACTCATTTGCGGGTTAGCTTTTATTAAGCGCTGAATCTGGCTGTCTGCGGGTGGCTTTATGTTTTTATCCTGATATTTATGAAATTGCCATAGATTGATTAACTTACCAATGGTTGGATTGTAAAAATGTTCACTTTGTTCGCTAAGTTCTATTGACGTTTTGATTAATGGCAGCAGGTGTTCAGGCACTGCCAGGCTTACATTATTGCCAGAGCTACTGGTTTTTTCTAGCTGACTATTTAACTCTGCCAGATCCCCATCTGTCCATGGTGACCAGTGTTGATGATAGAAGTCAAAATCTTTTTGTAGTTGCTCAAACGCAGCATCCGCCTGATTTTTATCAACATCATAAAGGGTAATATCAATTAAAGTGCCAAAGGTGAAAATACTGTAATTGTATTCTTTGGCAGCTTGCTCACAGCCGGTTAGAAGTGTGTGAGCAAAAATTAGCGAAGCAAAAACCAGGTTTTTAAGGTCACGTTTCACTGGAGAGTTATTAGCGCCAGTGGCACTTTTTAGTTCAACTTTTTTTCTAGAGGTGCTGGCAAAACGCATGAGGAGTTTCCTGGTATGGCAAACTTGACGACGTGTTGCTGAAGCCAAAAATAAAACAATAGCGGGAACAGCTCTGCTGGCTCGAAGGGCGAAGGGCAGGAGCTCGACGTAAAAAACGGAGTATACAACTGGTTTGCCACTGTGTGCCCCCGC
Source organism: uncultured Gammaproteobacteria bacterium (assembly GCA_963803185.1). Lineage (GTDB taxonomy): Bacteria > Pseudomonadota > Gammaproteobacteria > SZUA-229 > SZUA-229. The sequence goes on from CAWDMF010000016.1 coordinate 42,103, forward strand.
ATTTTGTGCCAATTTTTAACGCTGCAAGGGGGCGCCTCATGCGTTTTGCAAGTGTTTCTCTATGCATCGCATTAAATCGCCGGCGATATCCAGTGAATAAATCTGGTCAAGTTCGCGAATGCAGGTAGGGCTGGTGATGTTGATTTCAGTTAAGTAATCACCAATTATGTCAATACCGGCAAATAATATGCCCTGTTGCTTTAATACAGGAGCTACCTGCTGGCAAATCCAGTGATCACGTTCCGTGAGTTCAACGCCGACGCCAGTGCCACCTGCAGCGAGGTTGCCACGTGTTTCTCCAGATGCCGGGATGCGGGCTAATGCATAAGGTATGGCTTTGCCATCAATTAATAGAACACGTTTGTCGCCATAGGTGATTTCAGGAATAAACTGCTGTGCCATTACGGTACGTGATTCATTTTCGGATACGGTTTCAAGTATTACAGAAAGGTTGGGGTCTTGTGGGTTAACCCGGTAAATGGATGTGCCGCCCATGCCATCGAGGGGTTTTAGAATGACATCTCGTTGTGCCGCCTGAAATCTTTGTTTAACGAATTCACGTAAGCGATTTTTTTTTCGGCTAACCAGAAAAGGTGTGCAACATTGTGGAAATTGTGCGATAAACATTTTTTCATTGTTGTCGCGCAAGCTGGCGGCTTTGTTGACGATCAGGCAGCCACGTTGTGCAGCTAATTGCAGAATATAGGTAGTGGCAATGTACTCGATATCAAAGGGTGGGTCTTTGCGCATTAAAATGACATTGAGTGAACTTAAATCGATGTCCTGTTCCGAGCTGAAGTTAAACCAGTTGTCTGGATTGTCTTCAACATGGGTGATTCTGCTAAAAGCGCGAGGTACTTCGTTTTCGGTATATAAATCAGGCTGATAGATTGTATGAATTTCCCAGTTGGACTTTTGTGCTGCAAGCATCATGGCAAAAGTGCTGTCTTTTTTTATGTTTATTGACGGCAGTGGATCCATAATGATGCCTATTTTAATGCTCATAAATTTCTCCATTCAGGGTTAGAATACCTGGATTAGTCTATTTTAACGTAATGTTACCCTGGTATTCCGAACGGGTAAGTGCAAATTAACATAATCAGAGGTTTGCTGGCTTTGAACTGAATAATGATCCTGTTTTTTAAGCCAAGCAAAATCTTAGCCAATATTGTGCCAGTTTTTATTAATTGTTGGCAATACACAGAATGTGGTCTACATTCAGATTATCTAAGAGTTTTTGCATGGCTTTTTAATGAATGTTTTTTTGGTTATCTTTTTTTGATATATATAAATGGTAAAGCAATGGTTGAAGAGAATTCATAATGAGTGACCTGAAAGTAATGGTCATTGATGACAGTAAAACAATAAGGCGGACAGCAGAAAATCTACTTAAAAAAGAAGGTTGTGACGTAGTCACAGCTGTTGATGGTTTTGAAGCTTTGTCAAAAATTGCTGAAAACAAACCTGATATTATTTTTGTCGATATCATGATGCCACGGCTTGATGGCTATCAAACCTGTGCCCTGATAAAAAACAATAAAACATTTAAGGAAACGCCAGTCATTATGTTGTCAAGTAAAGACAGTATTTTTGACCGAGCGCGCGGTCGAATTGTTGGTTCGACTCAGTATTTGACAAAACCATTTACTAAGGAAGATTTAATGGGCGCGATAAAAGAACATTGTCCTTCAAAAGCGTAATTTTATGATTGGCATAGCACAGTGCCTTGCAAAAACAGAGGAAAGACTGGACGTGATTATACGCCTACAGTTGATAACAATAGAATGAGCGGTGAGAGAGTATGGCAAAAGTATTGATAGTAGATGATTCGCCTACGGAAGTGCATGTATTGCAAACCATGTTAACTAAAAATGGCCACCAGGTTGTGGTGGCAACCTCCGGTGAAGACGGCATTGAGATGGCAGAAGCAGAAAGGCCTGATTTGATTCTTATGGATGTTGTGATGCCGGGCATGAATGGCTTTCAGGCAACTCGACAAATATCAAAAAATGATGATACCGCATCTATTCCTGTCATTATGGTAACAACAAAAGATCAGGAGACAGATAAAGTGTGGGCAATGCGTCAGGGTGCTAAAGATTATATTGTTAAGCCGGTGCAGGAAAAAGCGTTAATAGAACATGTGAATATGGTGTTATCAGCGCAACTTGTTGTTGATAAGTGATGAGTTGTTGTAGATAAAAAAGACTAAATATAAATGAATACGATAGAGCCATTTGATTTATTGCTGGATCTGGAAAGACGAACCGTTAAAGGCTCAGTGGGTTTGCCCTCGCTTGATCAGGTGAAAGATGAGTGGGTAGGGGTTGGTTTCAGGATAGGAGATTCGAGGCTGATTGCTGCCATGTCGGATGTGAAAGAGATACTTGATTTGCCTGAATTTACTACCGTACCAGGCGTTAAGTCATGGATTGTTGGTGTTGCTAATGTACGTGGCAGTTTGCTGCCAATTATGGACATGAAGGGGTATTTATTGGGTGAAGATATCAAGCGGCGATACAAAGGTAGAGTCATAGTTATTGACTATAAAGGATTTAATACCGGTTTAGTTGTTGAAGAAATATATGGCATGCGGCATTTCAGAAAAAGCGATGAAACTGCTGATATTCCCGAAGTACATAAAAGTATATCGCCCTATATAGAGCGAGCTTTTAAGCAGGATGATGAGTATTGGCCAGTCATTAGTTTTCATGAAATGACGCGGGATGAACGCTTTGCACACGCATCTTTGTAAATATAAAAGTCTAAAATATAAAAACCAGAATAGATAAACATCGAGAAATTAGCTAGAAAGATAACTGCATACGTCAACTATAGAATTGGCGACATAGCAGACTGGAGATGATGCTTTATGAGCGCACAGAAAAAAAATATCGCAATTGGTAAACCGCTGATCATAATTGGTCTGTTACTGTCAGTATTTATTATTCTTATGATTGGTAGTCTGGTTTATGTGGGAGATAAACGAGCAACTTTACAACGTCATGTGGAATTATCGGCGGATCAACTTCTGATATCACAACAAATGGCAACATACTCATTAGGTGCATCATCAGGTAATGAAGAGGCTTTTGAGCACCTGTTCAAAGCTCGGATTACGTTTGACAATATTTTAACGACGTTTCATTCGGGGGATCTTAACACTGCTGCATTATCTAAGGAAATGTTACCAGCGCTTGATAGTGTTGAATCAGACTGGAGGCGTTACCGTAATAATGTAGAAGTTATTTTGAATGGTCGCCAGACAATTACTGAGGTAAGAGAGCTGTACCAGGTAATTGAGAGTTTTATTCCTCAAATGTTAACTTATTCTGATGAGGTAGTTGGTGTACTGATTGAAAAGAAAGCTTCATCACGCCAGATTTATTTAGCGACAAGACAAATGATGCTGTCACAGCGCATTAAAAATAATTTAAATCAGGTTCTTGCCGGTGGTGAAGCCGCTGCAGCGGCGGCGGATAGATTTGGTCGAGATGCAGCCTTATTTGGTCGCGTTCTTGAAGGTTTGTTAAAAGGTTCTGAAGGCTTGCGTATTGAAAAGATTACCGATAAAGAAGGGGTCGCTAAATTGCGAGAAGTGGCGATGCTTATCAGTGCGGTTAGCGATAACATTGCAGGTATTCTTGAGCTGTCCCCCGAGCTGTTTGAGGTAAAAGATGCAGCCAGCCTGGTAAATGGTGATGCAGAGCGTTTGCTCAATTCACTCGAGACATTTCAGCAGGACATTATTGCCCAGGGTGAAGCACTCGATTTGATTCAGTTGGCAGGGGTTGGTTTTGGTGCTGTGGCGGTAATACTTATTATTATCGGTGGTGTTTTGTTGCTCAAAGAGGCAAGAAAACGTGAGGAAATAGCGTTAGAAAATAACCGACGAAATCAACGCGCGATTCTTCGACTGTTAGATGAGATGGCTAATCTGGCGGATGGCGATTTAACCGTACATGCGACGGTAACTGAAGATATTACCGGTGCGATTGCAGACTCGGTCAACTTTACTATAGACGCCCTGCGTACACTGGTAACAACAATTAACAATACCGCGTCGGAAGTATCGCGGTCAACAGAAAAAACCCAGAATACGGCAATTGAATTAGCCGGTGCATCGAACAAGCAGGCACGTGAAATTGCATCGGCCAGTGCTGCGGTAACCGACATGGCAGAATCTATGTCAACGGTATCAAACGATGCCGATAACTCAGCACAGGTAGCGCAGCAGTCTGTGGAGATTGCACAAAAAGGCGCACAGGTGGTACGTAATACCATCGGCTCAATGGAAAATATTCGCGAAACCATTCAGGAAACATCAAAACGTATTAAACGCCTGGGTGAATCTTCACAGGAGATTGGTGATATCGTAGGGCTGATTACTGAGATTGCCGACCAAACCAATATTCTGGCGTTGAATGCAGCCATTCAGGCATCTACTGCGGGTGATGCAGGTCGTGGTTTTGCGGTGGTTGCGGATGAGGTGCAGCGATTGGCAGAACGTGCGGGTAACGCGACCAAACAAATTGAAGGCCTGGTTAACACTATTCAGGCTGATACAAATGAAGCGGTAAAATCCATGGAAATGAGTACCTCAGGGGTGGTAAGTGGTGCTGCTATGGCAGAGGATGCAGGTGTTGCATTGAAAGAGATTGAGTCGGTAAATACTGAACTATCTCATCTTATTAAAAGCATTTCTGATTCCACAAAACAGCAGTCGAAGGTGGCCTTATCTGTATCTGATTCAATGAATGTGATTCAGGAAATCACCCTGCAAACATCCGAAGGTACTGATGAAACATCTACTTCACTTGCTGCATTGAATGAGCTGTCAGCTGAGTTGGGCCGTTCAGTTTCAGGCTTCAAGCTGCCATCCTCAAATGATGCGGATAATGTCGATACCGTTATTTTAGAACGTCCAGCATATGTTAAGTTGGCATAGGTCTTTACTACAATGTATCTAGATAATACAGTTGAATATAATTCACTTAGCTGGGTAAAAGCACAGCTGGATAATGTTTTATCTGATGCACAGGCGAGTCTCAATGAATATATTGAGAATAATACCGATGGCGAATTAGAAGGCTGTATTGAGCATTTACAGTTGATACATGGCACGCTGCAAATGGTTGAAGTGTACGGTGCTTCAATGCTTGCTGAGGAGATGCAGCGTACTACAGAGGCATTGTTAAAAGGTAGTGTAGAGCGTGCCGAAGATGCTTATGATGTTTTAATGCGTGCGATGTTGCAATTACCCGATTACCTGGAAGGTATTCAGGCGGGTAAAAAGGACGCACCTATTACTTTAATGCCGTTGATTAATGATTTGCGCGCAGCGCGCAATGAAGGACTGTTAACAGAAAGCGTTTTATTTTCTCCTGATCTGGAAAGTGCTGAATTAACTTCTGATGGCTATGATGCAGCAGCCATTGAGTCTGGAAAACTTCAGGATGAAATAAAGCGCTTACGCACGCATTATCAGCTGGGTCTACTGGATTATATTCAAAATAAAAAAGAGCGCATTGGTCTGCAACGTATCAGAGCAGTATTGAGCGCGCTTGAAAAAGTTTCTGGCAATGATGAAGTTCGTCGTATATGGATGGTTGTGGGCGCACTTGCTGAAGGCTTAATGAAACAGGGTATTGATCGCAATTTAAGTATCAATATGCTATTGGCTGCGGTTGATCGACAGCTGAAATTCATTCTTGATAATGGTGAAGAAGATTTTTCCAGACACTACTCAAAAGAACTAATCAAAAACGTTTTATATTATGTTGGGCTTTGCACAGTGGACAGTAAATTAATTACTGCTGTAAAAGAAGCCTATAATTTATCCGATTTAATTCATCATGAAACAGAAGACTCTGCCGCTATTGGCGGTTTAAATGCTGATCTTTTTGATACGGTATCAAAAGGTATTACAGAAGATCTGTTGAAGGTTAAAGATGTTCTGGAACTGTTCATGCAAAGTAATGAGCAGAATGTCGAGCAACTATTGCCTGTTGCCGAGCAGTTAGGAAAAATTGCTGATACTTACGGTATGTTAGGTATGGGAGCTACACGTCAGTCAATAATGGATCAGCGTGCGGTTATAGAAAGTATTGTCAACGGCGACATTGAAATCAGTGAGCAGATTGTCCTGGCTATTGCTTCAGGATTATTAAATGCGGAATCAGAACTTAAAGATTATATTGATTCACGTTCTGGTGTTGTTGACATAGCATCTAACAAAGAAGATCAGGTGGTTCCTGCATCAGAGTATCGGCAGGTAGTGCATACGGTAGTTACTGAAGGTTTGAAAAATTTCAGTGAAGCGAAAGAAGCAGTCTTGTCTTACATATCAGGCATCGGTGATAACAAACAGCTGGATATTATTTTAAATCGTCTGGAAGAAGTTCGTGGCGTTTCGATGATGCTGCCATTAGATCGTGTGGAGTCTCAAATTGAAAAATTACAGAACTTTATACGTGTTGCCTTATTAAATCACGGCCACCAGGTAAGTGATAGCGAACAGGATACTGTTGCAGACGTCGTTACTTCGATTGAATATTTCTTTGAAGCATTGTCAGAAGGTCGGCCGGGCGTTGAACAGGGTTTAAAAGCCGGTGATGAAGCAGCCCGCAAACTTGTAGAAATAACAGAAACTTATAGTGGAGTAGAGCAGGAAGATACGGCAGCAAACAGGAACAAGCATGTTGAAGTTGTAACTGATGACCTAAGTGAAGCAGAATTAATTATATCGCCACCGGCTGAAACAGAGCCGGTTGAGACAGAACCGGATATATCTGAAGTAGCAGCAGCACGGCAAACTATTGAGCAGCAAGATGTAGTGCAATACTCAATTCTTGCTGATGATGCCGATGAAGAAATTGTGGAAATCTTCATTGAAGAAGCACTAGAGGTGTTAGGTGAATTACATGAGTATCTGCCTCAATGGAGGGCCAACAATCACGATGAAGAAGCTTTAGCAGTAGTGCGCCGTGGTTTCCATACATTAAAGGGTAGTGGTCGCTTATTGGGCGCTGAGATGATTGGTGAGTTTTCATGGAAATTTGAAAACATGCTCAACCGTGTTATTGATAAAAAGATTACGGTTAGTGAGTCTTTTTTTCAGGTGTTAGATGAATCACTTACCGTCCTGCCACAGCTAATTGAGCAGCTTAAAGGAAACCGCGAACCCATCGATAAAATAGCACAGTTGATGTCATCAGCGGATGCGCTAGCTGAAGGTCGCGATGTGTGGACTGACGTAGTTGACGAAAGTGTGGTGGAGTTACCGATTTCGACGATACCATTGAAGACGAAAAGATTCATCTTGTGGATGATGTTGCTTTTGCAGGTGAGGTGGGCGGTGCGGTCGATGCCGTTATAGATGAAAGTAATGAAATGGAGAGCTTCGACAATGAAGCAGAATAGATGATATCTCTGCTCCGGGTGTCACTGAGATGGAGCTTAATGACGGCGGAGATGAGTTCAGTATCACGTTGCAGGAAATTGCAGAGAATTCGCAAGAGACCATAGCTGATTTTACAGAGGATACTGATTTAGTTGAAGAAGTATCAATGCCTGAAGTTTTCGATGAAGTTGCAGCAGAAGAAGAGAAAGTGGATGCAATAGTCGATAGTGGCTTAACAGTTGATGATGAATCCACTACTGAAAAGATTGAACAGGTAAAGGCAGATGCAATAGACATAAATTTAATCAACATCGACAATGAGCTGGACAGTAGTGAAGAGTTAATGGAGCTTGTTGATGATGCTGACCATGAATTTGAAATAATAATTGATGAGAGTGTTGAAAATGCAAATGTAGCTGAAACTGAAACTGAAGGCATGCTTGATATCGATCCGATGTTGCTAAAGATTTACCATGATGAAAGTCAGGGATATCTCGAAACTATCAGGCAACTAATTGATGAAAGTGAATTGGAGAATCAGCGGTTAAAAATAGACAAAAATCTAATACGTGCTTTTCATACTTTATACGGAAGTGCGCGCACCGCTGAAGTGGGGCCAATTGCGGATTTAAGTGGATTAGCTGAAAAATACATAAAAGTACGTCAGGAAGGTGGGGAAGATAACATTCCCGATGAAGTTGTCGCTGTTTTTAAGGAGATTGAACGGACCATTAGTGGAATGTTATCTGAGGTTGAAGATGGACGTTTACCTGATAGTAATAAAGTATTACAGGATAAAATACATAAAATTGTTCAACATGAAATACAGACACAGTTACAAAAGTCATGGCAGGATAACACTGCTACCAAAGAGCAGCGTATAACTGAAAGCAACTTCATCTGAAGACAATGGTTTCACCGTTGTTGATGAAAAAAATCGTGATTCAGGTGAAAAAACACCTATTGAGATTAGGGCTTTATCGCCAGACTCAGTTAGTGATGAGCTTGACAATGCCAGCGACGATAAAAGCACAGAACAGCCTGTGGAAATGTCTTATGGCGATATTGATGATGAATTAATCGATATCTTCCTGGAGGAAGCAGAGGAGTTGCTGGAAAACTGTGAGCACATAATAAGCGAGATTAAAAACACACCAAATTCCACGGAACTCATACAGCAGCTACAGCGAAATATGCACACCTTGAAAGGCGGTGCGCGTATGGCTGATTTAACCCCTGTTGGTGATTTAACTCATAACCTCGAATCGCTGGTGGTTATGGTGAATGATAGCCAGGTTGATACTGATAAAACGCTGTTTGATTTATTACAGGAATCACTGGATGCATTAACAAATATGCTGGCGAATGTTAAAAAGCGACAGCCACTAAGTCCAGCAAATAATCTGAATAACCGCATTGAAATGTTAATGCGAGGCGAGACTGAAGAAAAGCGTGCAATTGAACGTTTTGATATTGAGCTAAGTGAGCTAGGGTTTGAGGATTATGAAGAACCTGAAGACGATGAAGAACCTGAAGATGTCGATATTTCTCATTTGTTAGCAGGCGGCAACGATGTGAGCTCTGCTGGCAATGTTTTACCGGTACCTGATGAGGTAACGCAAAAAAAAACTGAAAGTAATGAGCAAAAATCAGAGAAACGCCCGCATTGGGGGCAGCGTGCTACTGACGTAAATTTCAAGGACTCGCAGGAACAGATACGTGTTCGCTCTGATTTATTAAATAATTTGGTTAACTACGCAGGTGAAGTAAATATTTACCATGCACGCATGGGTAAACAGATTGCAGACTTTGGTTTTAACCTGTCAGAATTAACTCAAACCGTTGTACGTTTAAAAGAGCAGTTAAGAAAACTTGAAATTGAAACAGAAATTCAAATTCGTTCAGGTTATGAAAAGGAGTCTGATAACTATGATGATGCTTTTGATCCACTGGAAATGGATCAATACTCTACCTTGCAACAACTAACAAGAAGTTTAAGTGAGACAGCGGCAGATGTTGACAGTATTAACGAAATTTTAACGGATATCACCCGTGATTCTGAAACATTACTACTGCAGGAGTCACGAGTAAGTACAGATTTGCAAGAAGGCTTAATGCGAACAAGAATGGTACGTTTCGGCGGCTTATCTTCACGCTTGCGAAGAATTGTTCGACAGATAGCAAGAGAGTTAGGCAAGGAAGTTGAGGTTGAAATTATCGGTGAAAGCAGTGAGGTTGATCGTACTGTTTTAGATCGGATTATAGCGCCAATAGAACATATATTACGTAATGCTGTAGCACATGGAATTGAAAAGCCGGAAGTGCGTAGGGCTGTTGGTAAAAATGAAACAGGTAAAATTACAATAAAAGCGGCTCGTGAGGGCGCAGATGTTGTCATTTATATAAAAGACGATGGTGCTGGTATAAATGCTAACAAAGTTCGTGAAAAAGCGATTAAACAGGGCTTGATAGCAGCGGATGCAAAACTGTCTGATCATGATGCGTTGCAATTTATTTTACAGTCCGGTTTTAGTACTGCCGATGAAGTGACGCAGGTTTCTGGTCGTGGCGTTGGCATGGATGTGGTTGATAGTGAAATTAAACAATTGGGTGGTGTGCTTGATATCGATACCGTGCAAGGAAAGGGTGTTGATTTTACTGTCCGCCTGCCATTAACACTGGCGATTAATCAGGCACTACTGGTCAATGCAGGGGAAGATGTATTTGCTGTACCACTGGCAAGTATTGAGGGCGTTGTACGTATGACGGGGTACGAGCTGCAGCGTTTTTATGATAGCAATAATAGTGTTTATGAATTTAATGGTGTTGAATATGAATTAAAGCACCTGGGTGGTTTATTAACAGGATATCAGCCAGACTATTCTAAGCAGCTGCAATTGTTCCCGATTTTGCTCGTGCGTGTGGGTGATCAACACTTCGCTTTACATGTAGACGATATGTTAGGTAGACGTGAAATTGTCGTTAAACCTGTTGGTATGCAAATTGGTGCGGTACGTGGTATATCCGGTGCGACCATTCTTGCTGATGGTCGCGTGGTACTTATTCTTGAAATGTCAGCCCTGGTTGCAGTCGAAAGCCTGTTTAAACCTCATGAACATGAACCTGTTGAGGTAATCACTGAACCTGTTGTCGACACTAAGAAAACAATTATGGTAGTTGATGATTCAATTACTATTCGTAAGATTACGGAGCGTATGCTTAAACGATATGGTATTGAGGTTGTTCTAGCAAAAGACGGTGTTGATGCAACCAGTCAGCTGCAGGATAGTATTCCAGACTTAATGTTACTGGATATCGAAATGCCGCGAATGGATGGCTTTGAGGTGGCAAGTTTTGTCCGAAATGACACGCGATTAAAAGACATCCCAATTATTATGATTACATCAAGAACGGGTTCCAAACATAAAGAAAAAGCGATGAAAATTGGAGTGAATCAATATCTAGGCAAACCATTCCAGGAAGAGGATTTGTTAAGTAATATTAATGAAATTTTACATACCTCCTTTTAGTTTGGAAAGTTCTGGTTTGAGGCTAAAAAGTTGCACTTAATAGCGTGCTATTGCGAATATATACCACGAAGAAGCCAAACATTCTGGCTACAAGATGCAAGCTCACTGTTTAACCAGGACTTCCTGGAATACTTATAAAGAATAAATAAGAGAATAATCGATGACTGATGATACACAATTACTTAAATGCGTCATTCTTACTCTTCGCAAGGAGAATGTAGTTGTTCCTAACGCCTTAGTCGCTGAAATAATCTCTGTTAAAGAAGTTGTAGAAACTGAAAATACACCAAAGTGGTTTCTGGGAAATATGAACTGGCGTGGCAAGAGTGTGCCATTGTTATCTTTTGAAGCAGCGGTGGGTGATGAAGTTTCTAAGGTAAATCTGAACACACAGGCAGTTGTGCTTTATGCGGTAGGTAAGGATGGAGACAAAGTTGAAAGTCCATACCTGGGTTTGGTGATGTCAGGCGTGCCCCATGTTAGTCGCTTTTCACGCGAGCAGATTGTGACCGACGATGAAGAGCAGAATAATCATCCTATGGTTGCACAGAAAGTGCGTATCAATGGTGCCAGAGTGAGCGTTCTGGATGTAGATGCAATGGTTAGCATGGTTCAGGTATTAGCGGCCTGACAGTTAAGGCCAATATCCGACTATTCCTTGCGCCCGGAATAAGCCGACACTAGTAGGGTATCAAAAAGGCTAAAAGCTATTTACCGCAGAGAATAACTTTATCGCTAAGGATGTAAGTAAGGGACGTAAGTATATATACGTGCACACGGTATCCAGTCAATATCAATAAATAAAAAATTTATTTTTCTCTGCGCCTCTGCGGTGAAAAGTGTTGAAATGCACGTTCATGGCTGTTTTACTCATTGGGTCATTTTTAAATTTACTGTTCCAGTAATTCTGCTTCCATCGATAAATATACCTGATAAGCATTGATGCGATTGCCGGCATCAAATGCGGGCAGATCTTTAAATTTTGACCAGTCAGCGTTGTCATAAACTTCATCAAATGGCGTGAAATCTTCAATGCCTGCACCCATTACCTGTCGTAAATGAGCAAGATAGCTGCGTGTTAACGAAATGGTGGTTTCAGGGTTTTTTGAAGCTGGTCCGTGGCCGGGGACGAGGGCGGTCAGACCTTCGGTTTCAAGTCGGGTTAATGTTTCCAGCCATTTTTTCGAGTCGGCACTGCCAACGAATGGGATGCGTCCTTGAAAAATAATATCACCTGAAAATAAAACTTTATCGGGTTCAACCAGCATTGTAAGGTCACCATCAGAATGTGCTTTGCCCATAAAGTTTATGGTGAAGGTTAGTTCTCCCTGGGTGAAACTTGTAGATTTTGAAACAGTGGTATCGGGTAAAACAAGACGGGTGTCCTCGTTCACCCAGGGCTCAAGTGAGAACTGTCGTTCTTCAAGACGTTCTTTTGCTACGTCAGAGCGAATATATTTTTGTGCGCCATAGGGGGCAATAATCTCTGCGCCTAATTCTTCAAATACCTGTAATCCGTAAATGTGGTCAGCGTGAAAGTGGCTGACGATGACTTTTTTTATGGGCTGATCTGTAATAGTTTTAATTTTGGTTACAAGTTTATCGGCCAATGATGGGGTGCCTAAAGAATCGAAAACAACCACGCCGTCACTGGTAACAATAAAACCGGCATTGGATATAAAACCTTCGTTATCGGTGGCAATGCCGGGTAAACCTTCCACATAATAAACATGCTCAGAGACTTTTTTAACTTCCATGTCGACCGAGGTGGGGGCATATTTTGTCTCGGCAGATAGTGCCTGTGCAGATAAAGACAAGTGTGAAGACAAGTAGTGATTTATTGCATATATGCATGAGCTTCCTCATATTGAAGTCGAATAATTTCAGCATCACCCATTGGTACCATTTCAATAAAACCGTGAATATCTTCAGGAGAAAATCCCTGACTCTGTGCTGCAATTTTACACATTCGGATGGTAACTGCTTCACTTTCTGCAAGGCTTTGTGCGCGTTTTATCAGTTCTTTATGTTTAGCGTAATTCTTGATAGCGAAAAAACTGAGTTCCTGGCCGTGTAATACCAGTACTATAGACTGATCAAATGGGTCGGCGCCGGTAATAGTGCTCAGGTAGCTGGCACGGTCTAATACGCTTTCAACTTCCTCTACTGTTTTTACGTGTACATCATAAACTACTTTTTGCGGTTTATATTCAGTCGGTGTTATCTTTGCCTTGCCCCAGGGTGCGGAAGTATCTGCATATACCTGTGCACTGATAAACAGGCCAAGGTATACGAGCAGAAAAAAAAGTGATTTTGGCATGAGTTATCTCCTGATAGAGCAGTAATACATTGAGGCTATTTTACGAAGTAGTTTTTCTGGTAAGTTTATGACTTACCATGACGGAAAAGCGACTTCCTGCAAAGTTACCACATTAATCTATTAGACGAACGAACAACGGGTAATATTCAAAAGATTTAAGCGGGGAATTAAAATAGCAGCGTGAGTAACCAGCTCACGCTGCTGGCTAACCTCCAGGAGGAGAGGATTAGCGAGGCATAATCGAAGGAACTATGAAAACCTACGATGATGGTATATTAATATTTGTCGTTTTTATTCTACTTGATTCAGGTCAATTTATAGCGCTTTTATTTTAAAGAATCCTAGATCGATTCTTAGCATCGATCTGGGACCTTTCTGTTTTTACTGTTGCTGCCTGATTAATCGTTCTTTCTCCAACTTTTTTAAGGATTTGATCGCACATTCACGTTTACTGGCTGAAGAGCGTGAATTTAAGGATTCCTGATAAACCAGACTTACTGGTCGTCTGCCATGTGTGTATTTGGCGCCACATTTATCAACGCCATTGTGCTGATCCAGGCGTTTGTTTATATCCGTGGTGATGCCGGTATACAGGCTGTTATCAGCGCAGCGCAGGATGTAAACAAACCACAAATTTGTCACCACGTTTGCCTGTCTGTCAGCTGGCATTGTTAGGGTACCCTAGCCCGGATATTTCATAGGAATGCAGAATTTTGGGGAAATCTTAGTGAGTCAGTTTGATCGATTCGGCGAAAAGCATAGCCATTCGGCAATTGCTCCATGCATTGCCCTACTACCGTACTTCCTGTACATAAGCTATGGTTACAGGCGAATCGTTCAAAATGGCCGCTGAGATTTTTCCAAAAACGGCATAGCGGCCCTGGGTACATAGTGTACTTTGCTAATATACCAATAATATTAAATATAATCATAATGTTAAGTTAAATTTTTAGCGTTCCTATGAAATATCCGGGCTAGATAACATCAAGTCGTCGCATTGATGCTGGCAGCAGTTTCATATCCACCAGGGCCGTAACAAAAGCTTTGCCAAAGCTGGCCTCGTCTTCATAGACTAATTTGTAGTATTGTATTTTCATGGTTAGCGCGCTGCCAAAAATGATCGATATAAAGGTTATTATCGAGCCGAGTGCCAGGGTCGACATGCCGGTAATGCCCTGGCCAATGGTGCAGCCAAGTGCTAATACGCCGCCGAAGCCCATTAATATGGCACCAATAAAATGATTCCGAAAATCCTTGAAATCAACAAACCATTCAACACGAAATGACTTATTGAAAAGTGACCACAGGAATGAGCCAAGAATTACCCCAAACACTGAAATCAGGCCAAAAGTTAATAAAGCAGAGTCGAAGGCTCCCTTAATGTAGCCATAGGTCTGGCCGATTGGATTGATGAAAGTAAATGATTGCGCACTCAGTGTCCGAGCGGTTGCCGGCTTGCCTTCATCATCTTCTTCCAGCATGTCCCACTCTGCATAATAATCAGACAGGGAATAATGAGTATCTTCAGCAATGATAGTTATATTGCTACTGGTATACCATGCACTAAGGATAACTAAACCGATAATGACACCAGCAAGAATATTATCTTTACTAGTGCGGAAGTCTGCCGCTTTAAAAACATAAAACAGCATGCCAGATGCAACCATAAGACCGGCAATGAGGCGCAGGGCCTGAATACTTTCACTACTAATAAGCGCACCGATCAGTGTGCCTAAATCCTGATTGCTGTCTAAAGAGACTGCTAAAGGATTAAGCCAGTCATAAAATATAACACTATATAAGGTTTTGTCGCTATCAGGGAAAGGGTTTGTCATGTAATAAGCAATCAGGGCGATAATGATGAAGACCAAAATGGATTTAATGTTGCCGCCGCCAATGCGTATCAGTGTTTTATTGCCACAGCCACTGGCGAAGGTCATGCCGATACCAAATAAAATACCACCAAGAATATTTTCTGCATAGATAAGTTGAGTGCCGCGGTAGCCTGGAAATGTTTCCGTTAGGTTTACCAGTTGCATGTATTCAAGAATGCTGACGCCCAGAGTGGCCACTGCGATAGCAAGTATCCAGGCTCTAAAGCGGCCATAATCACCAATATTGACCATATCGGAAACCGCGCCCATAGTACAGAAATTCGTTTTATTGACGATAGCGCCGAGAATGACCGATATGATAAAGGTTGACCATAAAAAGAAGGAAAGGCTTTCAGCAAAAGATTCAAAAATCATAATGTTACCTGTTTGGCTGGTGTGAATTATCGTCAAACCTATCGATTAGGCTTTAATTGTAAGCGAAATTATACCTGTCAATACAATTAACAGAAAGTGTACCCTGTAGTAAAGATGTGGATTAACTGGATTTGTTCAGCTATCACTGCTGTCCCGTTAACTTTGCTGAGTTATCTACAACTCTTACACTGTCTGGATGAGGCAATATTTATACAATCCGAGACATGAACAGGGATCCGTCGTCTGAGACACACTGTAAATACGACCTACACGGATGTAGGAAGTGCAGATATTGCAGGAGCATATATCTGTCGTCCATGTACGCTCGAATGCCGCTTCCATGCGGCATACGGTCTCAGTCGACGGATCCCTGTCCATGCCTCTAGCCGTTAACGGGACAGCAGTGTTCAGCTATGTAAGATGCGAAAGCTTTACATTTTGTGGCCAGCTTCGGAGCAGCCGGGCCGCTGAGCACAAAATCGTGCTCAGCCTGCCTGGGTTATGTTATAGAGTGGTTTTAATGCAGATGTCTGTTTGTCTGGCTGTTTGTTCATTAATGACTGTTCATTTTTAAATGCGATTAACAGATCTTTGCCATTCCATGAAGGTTTCTCAGGACTGTACAGGGCATTGTTTAACTGACGGATCTGCTGGTTAAGCGGTTCTGAGCAGTGCTGGCTGATCTGCGTTAAATTGCTTAGCTCTTTGTCGTTATAACTGAGCTGTGCCCATTTTATAAGTGCAGTTTTTGTTTTCTTAGGATTGTTTTTCCTGGCGCTTTTTTCAACCGCGATTCTGGCTGATACTGTTGAGTGTTCAGTTCTGTTTTTACTTTTTTTATTGCCAGTACTTGATTTTTTAAGCAGTAAAACAAGCGTGTATATCCAGGCGATAGCAAAAAGTGCAGTTAACCATTTCCAGTAAGCCTGATCGCTGGAAGCGGATACGACTGGAATTGCTGTTTTGTTATCAGTTGCTAGCTTTTCATTTAGCGCAATGTTATTTTCCGCGGCTGCCGGTGTGGCAGTTGTGTTTGCTGTATCGGAACCCGCTATGGTATTTATAACGGTTTGTGGAATGATGGCGACTTCTTTGCTATTGGTTTTTGTGTTCCACCAATGCAGTTTTATTTCAGGCAGAGTGTAAGTGCCAACACGGGCTGGAATAAGTGCAACCTTCACCTGTTTGAAACCGGTAATACCGGTACTGCTTTGTTTATTTTCGATAACCGGTTTATCGGGATATTGTTTTAACCCATTTATGTCTTCAAATTCCAGGTCAGGCAGTTGCAGACCGGTTAAACCTTCAGCCGCTATCATAATCGTGCGGGTAACCGGTTCGCCGGCTTTTAAATTTTGAATATCAGCTGACCATTCTTCAACTAATTGCACATCGCTGGCAGGTAGCCAGTCCTGCAAATTAATGGTTTCAGGTGCAGCTTTAACGGAGACTTCTATGGCTTTACTGCGAAGTCGTTTTAACTGCCCGCTCATACTAAACTGGTCAAAGATAGACCGGGGTTGTGTTGCATTAATACGGCCTTCAAAAGTAATGGGTTTTATTTTTAAAGTACCGCTTTTTTGCGGAAATATGGCATAACGGCGTTCAATCACTTCATAACTAATACCCTGGCGTGTGCTCTGATAGCGGTCTTCACTGAGCTGTTGAATAATGGCGTCGGCATCACTGGTTTCAGGTTCGGTTAAAGAAGCACCAGTGATATTAACGGTACGAAATAATCGAACACTGTAAATAAATTGCGATTGTATCCAGCCGGTTTTTTTATCGATGGAACTTTCAAGAAATATTTCAGCAGGGATGGAGGCCAGTCCTTTTGGTGAGGAAGGGCCTGGTGATGTACTGCTGGTTACAGTTAGTTGTATTGCAGGGCTGATGTCTTTACCAAAATTTATCGCAGGAATAGTAAAACGACCAGCTTCTTTGGCAATAAGAGTCAGGTCCCAGCTTTTTTTCAGGCTCCAGTTACCATTTATAGATCGCATGTTGGTGCTTTGACTGCTGCTTAAAACATCAAAGTCTTTATAAACAGGTGAAAAGTCAGGATCGTCGTCAACAGAGCTGTCAGTTTCGTAAATCAAATGAAATGAACTGTCAAGAGTGACCGGGTTGCGACTGGCTGTTACGGTGATGTTGGCAGCCTGTACAATAGTAGTTATCAGCAAACTTAAAAATAGCAGGCTGCGACATAAAAGTAGTGCGCCTGTTTTATGATTCAGGTTTGTTTACATTATGTTTGTTCATCACCATGGCTCATTGTCATTGCGTTGATTTGGAATCTTTTTGTACTGGTAGTAAAACTTACGCCTTAATAGACCGCCAGGGTCATCAGGAATTCTTTTTAGCCATTGTTCGGTGGCTTTTTCATCTTCAGTGATTGATGCTTCCATCGGGTTGACTTCAACGTCTATCGGTTTTTCTTCAGAATCCTTGTGTTCGACTTCCTGGTTAGCGGTGTCAGGATACTGCTGCTTATCCTCTTGCTGCTGCGATTCATCCTGATTTTCTTTTTGATCCTGCTGGTATTGCTGTTCTTCCTGTTTTTGTTTTTCGGCTTCTGCTTTAGCGTCACGCTGCTTTAGTTGCTCCTGTTCCATTTGTTGCTGGTCTTTATCGCTTTTATCTGTTGCTTTATCTTCCGATTGTTCGGAAGACTGTTTATCTGACTGCGGTGAATTCTGCTGTTGCTCGTCTTGTTGTTCGGCATCCTGTTGCTCGTCCTGCTGCTCACCTTGTTGTTCGGAATCCTGTTGCTCACCTTGTTGCTCGGAATTCTGTTGCTCGTCCTGCTGCTTTTCACCTTCCTGATTCTGCTCGTTTTGCTGTTTCTGTTTCTTTAGCGCCTGCTTTACCTGATCACGGTTATAACTGGCGTCTTCATTACTCTCATTGAGTTCCAGTGCTTTGTCGTAGGCTTTGATTGCCTCTTCAAGTTTGCCAAGCCTGGCCAGCGCATTTCCCCTGTTGTAAAAACCATCACTGCTGTTAGTATTTTCCAGTGTTTTGGCAGCTGCTTCATAATCACCATTACGATAAAGCGCACTGGCTTTCCATTCGGCCTGGGTGAAATTTTCAGCAGCCTTTTTATTATCGCCATTGTTAAACGCTTTCATTGCCTTCTGATCGGGACTGCTCCATAAATTATTAGTATCAAAATATTTAGTAGCCGGGTAATTGTTCAGTGTGCTAGCGGTATCTGCATAAGCGGGTTGTGGCGAGGTGCCGATAAGAGAAAATATGAAAAGTAACTGTGCAGCAAGCCATCCTTTTCTTGCCCACAATGCCGCAAAAAATAATAATGGCAGTAATAACCAGTGGCCTTCTTCCTGCCAGACATCCGCATTTAAATTTTTTGTATCAATATCTGTAGCAACATCTGTAGACTGAAACAAATCTGCAAATTTATCGATGTCACTGTTATCTGCCTGCAGCGAAGAATACAGACCGCCGCCATCTAGTGCATAGTTTTGTAACCTGGCGGGATAAAGTTTGGGTATAACAATAGCGCCCTCGCTGTTTTGTAAAAAACCGCCGTCAAGTGGTACCGGTGCGCCTTCAGTAGTACCAATGCCAAAAACGGAAAGGCGATGTCCTTGTGAGAATATTTTTTTAATAGCAATTTCATCGCGCTGGTGTATGTCATCAGTGATCACCAGAATATTGCCATTGAGGATGCCCGCCTGGCTAAACAGTGAAGAAGTTTTTTCTAAGGCATTTGATAAATTATTGCCCTGCGCAGGCATCATATCCGTTGTCAGCGCCGGAACCATGTTGGCAATAGTGGCATTATCATCGGTTAGTGGTGTTACAACAAAGGCATCTGCCGCGTAAACAATAAGTGCCGTCTGCCCGGTTTTCCTGGTTTTTAATAAATCCAGCAGTTCAAGTTTTGCACGAGATAAACGTGAAGGTTTTATATCGGTTGCATTCATCGATTGTGATAAGTCCAGCAGTACGACAAGTGATGACTGTTCCCGGTAAACTGGTTGCGGTAACTTTTTATATACCGGTCCGGCCAGCGCAGTGATGCACAGGCTACAGGCAATAAAAATTAATAACAATGGATAACGGCGTTGCTTGTAAGCGGTTTTACTTAATACGAAAGGTATTAGTTGCTGATCAATAATACCCTGCCAGTTTTTATTATTAAGCGTCGTTTTGTACGATAAATATAAAAACAGAAATAAAGGAATAAAGGCGTAAAACCAGTCGCCACGAATAAAGTGAAGATTGTTCTGTATGATCAATACTTCACTAATGGCTTCCTGTATTGATATGTTAAATAGATCGTTCATGATGCTGGTTTCTTCTCTGAACGATCGACTTTGTCTTTAACAATCGTCTGGCTAAACTGTGATGCGTATAAAATCAGAGCAAGTAAAACAGCAAGCAACAAACTTGCTGTTAAAGGAAGATAAAACAGCGCTTTTATCGGACGGTAGCTTTTTACATCTTTTTCAACCGGTTCGAGCTCGTCAAGTAAAGCATAGATATTGACTAAATCACTGGTATTGTATGCGCGAAAATATTGCCCACCAGTGATGCTTGCTATTTTACGTAATGTGGCTTCATCGAGCTCTCTTGAGCCGCGGTCGCCAATGCCGATAGTGTGAATTTTTAAACCTTTTTTGGCGGCAAGTTCAGCCGCTTTTAATGGTGTGATCTCGCCCCTGTTACTGACGCCATCGGTTAACAAAATTAATACACGATCATCGCTGACGTTTTTCTGAATGGTGTTAGTTGACTGCGGGTTCTGATCTGTGTCGAAGCGCTTGACTGCAAGGCCAATCGCATCACCAATGGCGGTTGCCTGGCCGGCAAGGCCGGTGACTGCTTCCTGCAATAAAATGTTTACCGTGGTACGGTCAAAGGTGAGAGGTGATTGCACGTAGGCCTGATCACCGAACAAAATCAAGCCAATACGATCGCCTACGCGTTTTTCTATGAAGGCGCTGGCTACAGCCTTGGTTGCTGTAATTCTGCTTACAGATCGTAAATTGTGGCGAATCTTATGGTCCATACTCATTGATATATCGATGGCCAGCATCAGGTCACGTCCGCTGACAGGTAGTTCAATTGCATCACCAGTCCATTGGGGTCGGCTTGCTGCAATCAGCAGGCACAGCCAGGCGAGTGTGTATAGCAGTATAGGCCAGCGTGAGCCTGTATTTATCGCGCTACTGCTTTGCATTGTTTGATAATCTGATAAATGAGGCACGCGTAGTGCGGCGTCATTGGTTTGTTTGGCGCGAGGCAGCAGCCAGCGTAACAAAAAAGGCAGTGGAAAGATTACAAATACCCATGGCCAGAGAATTGACATCATGATGACTTTATCCGGAAAGCTTTTTTATGAGATGACCTTAACCAGGACTCACATAATTGAATTAATGCCTGTGCGTCATAATCCTGGATGCTGTTGTCGGGCAGATAAGGCGCTGAGAGTAAAACCTCACCGGTATCACTTTGAAAAACCCTGTCAGACGATGCGTTGCTATTTGTGATATCAAGATAGTTCAGCCAGTTGTTGCCGGTCAAGCCTGCTATATTATTTTCAGGGTAATACGTTATGCTGGCACGACGCAATAATATCGACAATGATTTTGCCAGTTGTGATTTATTCTGCGTCTTATAAAACTGCTGTTTAATGTTTTCAAGTTCAGCTGTAATATCTCTTTTAAGCTGCTTGCCCAGGTAGATTTTTCTTAAAATAAAAATAACAGTAATAATTAAAAATAGACTCACGATAAGCAGCCACCAGCCGGGTGCGATCGGCCACCATGAAATGGGATCAGGTAGATGTATATCTCGAAGCTCTAAATTTTGTGGGGTTAAGCTCTGTTCACTCATAAAATCAGGTATTTACAGGGGCAGAACGGTATTGTGTTTTTGTACTTGAGTTTATGCCCAGGCCCTTTTTTAGCGTATTGATAATATTATCATCGGTTGAGATGTTTACTAAATGGATACGGTGCTGTCGGCAAAATCTTTTCAGCTGTTCATTATGGTCTAGATACCGCTGATGGTATTCGTTTCTGGTTTTTTTACTGAAGGTTTGTATCTGTAACTCTTTTATGCCGTCAGTCAATTTGTAACTGCCAGATGCTGGCAGGTTGATTTCAATCGGGTCAGAAATTTTTATCATAATAATGTCATTGCTTCGTGATATGTTTGCTATATGTGAAAACGTTTTTTCATTGATATCACGAAAATCACTGATCATAAAAATCAAGCTGCCGGGATGTGTCACTGTTCGCAAACGAGAGACAGCGGATGATTTGTCTGGCAGTGTTTTGCTATTTGATCGTTCTGCTCTCCAGGCACTGTGTTTTGTGCAGCGGCCAATAAAATCCAGAACTGCGGTTTTTCCACGACGGGGTTTTAATTCAGTGTGATCGTCAGCTGAAAAAATGAGTCCGCCTACACGATCATTATTTTTTGCTGTGCTCCATGCAATTAATGCTGCGATTTCACAGGCAATGACAGATTTGAACTTGCTGCGCGTGGCGAACATCATGGAAGGGCTGAGATCTAGCCACAGCAGTACCGGTCTTTCTCTTTCTTCGCAAAACACTTTTGTATGTGCTGTGCCTGTGCGAGCGGTGACTCGCCAGTCCATATTCCGGATGTCATCACCGGCCTGATAAATGCGTGATTCATCAAACTCCATGCCGCGACCTTTGAACGAAGATAAATATGCTCCGCCTTGTTTGGCATGTATTTTACCGCTATCCAGCGGTAACTGGTTGGCGGATAAACGTAGCTGAATGAGGGATTGCGGGCTTATCCAGGTAATGCCTTCAGCTTGTTTCTCGGTATTATCAGGCATGTTATTTACAAGGTGACCGCTAAGGCACGGCAACGCGGGTTATTAATTCATGAATAAAAATGTCAGGCGTAATGCCATCCGCTTCCGCTTCATAACTTAAAATCACACGATGACGCAGGATATCAAAAGCGATAGCCTGTATATCATCCGGGCTGACATAATCGCGCTGATCTAACCAGGCATGAGCACGTGCGCAGCGGTCAAGGCCGATGCTGGCACGCGGGCTGGCACCGTATAATGACCAGTTTGCAAGGTCATCACCATAGGTGGCAGGATTGCGGGTCGCCAGTACCAGTTGTAATAAATAGTCTTCAAGGTCTTCAGCTACGTGAATGTCAAGGACCTCCTTTCGCGCATCAAAAATGCTTTGCTGGCTGATTTTTTCATTGCAAATAATGGGGTTATCGGCTTCCAGTTTTGCTTCCTGCCGAGCCAGTTGCAGAATCTGTTTTTCTGCCGATGCCTGGGGGTAGTCAATGCTTACATGCATTAAAAAGCGATCAAGCTGAGCTTCAGGTAAAGGGTAGGTGCCTTCCTGCTCAATCGGGTTCTGGGTTGCCATCACCATAAAAAGTTCGGGTAGCGGGTAGGTGACTTTTCCGACCGTAATCTGTCGTTCAGCCATGGCTTCAAGCAGGGCTGATTGTACTTTTGCCGGTGCCCGGTTTATCTCATCAGCCAGCACCAGATTGTGAAACAATGGCCCCTGTTGAAAATGAAAGCTGCCTTCCTGGGGACGATAGACTTCTGTACCGGTCAGGTCAGCAGGTAATAAATCCGGTGTGAACTGGATACGGTGGAAATCACTTTCTATGCCTTCACTTAAAACTTTTATTGCTTTGGTTTTAGCAAGTCCGGGAGCGCCTTCAACTAAAAGATGGCCATCGGCCAGCAGGGCGATAAGTAGTCGGTCGACCAGTTTTTCCTGGCCAACGATGTGATTTTGTACATGTTGTTTGAGGCTAAGTATCGATTTCAGATTAGACATATTTGTTTCTAGTATTTTATTATTATATTCATATTCGTTGCTGTCCCGTTAATACAAAGATATTAATTATCTGTATAGCTTGGCTTAGGCCAAGTTTACATTAATCCGAGACATGAATCGGGCGCAACCAGCAACGAAACGCCGTGAAGTCATCCATGGCGGCTCAACACCCGCATTCATGCGGGTGATGGTTGTTGATAGATGCCCCCAATTTATGCCTCTAAGCGTTAACGGGACAGCAGTGTTTTATATTCAATATTTAATGACGCATTCAGGCGATGAAAGTTCACTCCCAAATGGGAGGGCTATCTTATCGTTAATTGAGGTGTAATATGTAGCTGAATTTTGAATTTTCAACATCAGGTGCTTCCAATCAAGATGATTTCTTATGAGGAAGATAATCGGGAAGTTGGTGAGCCAGTTAACTGGTCAATCCAACGCTGCCCCCGCAAC
This sequence comes from uncultured Gammaproteobacteria bacterium, assembly GCA_963803185.1. Classification (GTDB taxonomy): domain Bacteria; phylum Pseudomonadota; class Gammaproteobacteria; order SZUA-229; family SZUA-229. The sequence goes on from CAWDMF010000016.1 coordinate 65,889, forward strand.
GGTGATTGGTGAGATTTGTTCGACCACTGCGAATGGCTTTGTTCGTGGGAAGGAGATGAATCAAGTATTCCTGCGAATACACACCTTAAGCCCGGAGACCGGCCTGATGTATTTATACATTAGTCGCGGAGGGCGGCATGGTATAGTGCATTCTGTTGTTTTTTTCAGGTTGCTCTTTCCCTGTTGCCTCCATTACCTGGAGGGCCCTATGTACAAATTTTTATCTGTTGCTGTATTCGCCATAACAACGGGTATATCGTTGCCCGTCCATGCAGAAGCAAAGATGACAGCAACGGAAATACCCGCAGTCGTTGTTAGTGCTGCCCGTACAGAACAAAGCACGTTAACCACGCCAGCAAGTATCAAAATCATTTCTCGCCAGCAAATTGATGACAGTGGTGCTAGTAATATTGTTGAAGTATTACGTGGCCAGGGTGGCGTTCAAATTAAGGATTTATATGGTGATGGTAGCCGTGCAACGGTTGATATGCGCGGTTTCGGTGATTCTGCAAGTTCCAATACGCTGATATTGATTGATGGTCGACGGTTAAACAATCCCGATATTGGTTCGCCCGATTTGAACAGTATTGCACTTGATGATGTTGAGCGCATTGAACTGGTACAGGGTAGCGCAGGTGTGTTATTCGGTGACCAGGCCGTTGGCGGTGTGATTAATATTATTACGCGCAAGCCGGGTGTGTTAAGGCATTCATTAAAGTTATCTGCGGGCAGTTATAATACCGTTAGCATACATGGTATGACGTCACAGGCGCTGGATGACGGCATCAATTATCGTGTTTCTCTAGATGCTAGAGAGTCTGATAATTACCGTGATCACAATCAATTATCCTACCTGAATGGTTTTGGCAAGCTGGGTTATGACTACAGCAGCGGTTCCGTTTTTGCGGAATTACAGTATATCGATAATGACCTGAACACACCGGGAGCATTGTTTGCCAGTGAAGTGGCGGCAGATCGGACACAGGTTAACCCGCGTTTTGCGACAGATTATTCAAACTCAGAAACCACGGTTGGACGGGTAGGTTTAGTGCAGGAGATGAGTAGTAACTGGTCATTTGAAGGTGAAGTGACCAGCCGTAAAACGGATGGCGACTTTAGAATTAGTTTTGCCGAGGCGGCGCCTGCTACAGATAATTTCACACAAAACCGTAAAATACGCGAATTTACCCCGCGGTTTATTGGCTTCATACCGGCCTTGAACAACATCATGCTGACCATCGGTGCGGATGCCGTTGAAAGCGAATATGAATTAAGTACCTCATTTGGTGATCAATTTAATGACCAGTCACAACGCTCACTTTATGCGCAGGCAATAATTCCGGTAAATATCGTAGATATTACCGTTGGTGTAAGACATGCCAGTGTGGATAATGATTTACGTGATGCGGGCGCTTTTGCTGTTTATCCGACAGGGATAAAAATAGAAGATGACGTTACTGTTGGCACCTTGGTCTTGCTATTAAAGCCAATAAGAACTGGCGTGTTCTGTTACGAGCAGATCAGAACTATCGGTTCGCAAAAGTGGATGAGTTTTTACAACCGGCCTTTACGCCAACATTCACACCTATCGAGCTCAAAACGCAGGAAGGTTTATCGCTGGAAACAGGTGTGGAGTGGTCTCAAGGCGGTAATACTGCGAAATTTATCATTTATAAACTCAAGCTTGAAAATGAAATTGCTTTTCGATCCGGCCAATTTTGCGAACATTAATTTAGATGATACAGAGCGCAAAGGATTGATAACCAGTGGTTACTGGAAAGCAACACAGCGTTTAGGTTTTTCAGCAAGTTATACCTATACTGATGCGGAAGTGACGAGTGGTTTTGCGACAGGGAAAAATATTCCGTTAGTGGCCGAACATTCAGCATTGCTAAGTACCAATTATGCAATATCTGAAAGCTGGCAGGTATTTGGTGAAGTTGTTGCCATTAGTGATCGAGTTTTAGGAGGGGATTTTGACAATACGCTAAGTAAGCTGCCAGGTTATGGATTACTCAACGTTAAAGCAGAATATAACGTTAGCGACTTCACCTTTAGCGGTCGTGTTAATAATGTACTTAATAAAGAATATTCTGATGTTGGTCAATTAGGTTTTGATCCGAATGCCGGTTTTGCACCTGGCGAAGCTTTCTATCCTTCACCAGAAATCAACTTTTTGCTGACAGCGGCATGGAATTTCAGATAACCTAGACAGATGGAGACCACAGCAAAACCTATTGTTGCAACTACCTCACTGTCATTCCTGCTGCATGCTATGGCATTTGCGGGGTTATTGCTGGTTTACGATCAGGCAATCAAGCCCAAATGAGGGCGTTGGGCGTGGTGTTGAAATACAGTTGATCAGTTCGTTTCTGGTTTCAGATCAGCAGGAAGCGGATGAACCACGTAAACAGGAAGTGATACCGGAGAGTTCTTCTGAAAGCCTGATTGCATGCGGCTAAAAGGGAATTTTCTGAAGATATACTGACTTCTCTGGATAGTACACAAGCGGTTATTGCTGATAAAGTCAGAAGAGAAGGAGCTTATTGAGAAAAACAGGGCTGAGCAGCAATACGATATCAAGCAGGATCAGTTGAGTGTTTATGATAATGAAAGTGTTGCATCTGTCGCACAATCAACCAGTGCCTCGCAACAGCAGCATACGATACTTGAGTTGTTACATAAACGTATCAGTGATAACAAAGATTATCCTTATTTAGCACGCAGGCAACGCCGTGAAGGCATTGCCACCGTTGCATTTGTGTTGCACCCTGATGGTACAATTGAAAACGCGCACCTGGTTACATCAAGTCGAGCAGTGTCTCTAGACCGTGCTGCTTTATCAGCGGTGAAACATATCGAACCTTTTACCGTCGCACAGGAATACCTGGAACAGCCTGAAGAATTCCAGGTTGATGTCGAGTTTCATCTGCTCTAACGGATTCATTTTATGGCTAACAGACTGACAAAAATCTATACACGAACAGGCGATGACGGCAGCACCGGCATGGCTGATGGAAGCCGTGTGGCCAAGGATGATTTGCTGGTTCAGGTTATTGGTGAAGTTGATGAATTGAATAGCCAGCTCGCAGTTGTGGCCTGTCATGCAGCTGATGATTTTACTGAATCGATCAGAACCATTCAGAACGAACTGTTTAATGCTGGTGCTGAGCTCACTCTTGGTCAGGCGATGATCAGACAGGAACATATTGACTGGCTGGAGCAATCGCTGGATGAATTAAACCAGTCACTAACACCGCTTAAAGAATTTATTTTGCCCGGCGGTGGTCTTGCGGCATCGCATTGTCATGTTGCACGTACTGTTTGCCGCCGTGTTGAAAGGTCGCTAGTCAGTCTGGATAAACAGCGTGTTTTAAATAAAGATCTGAAGGCGTATATCAATCGCCTGTCTGACTATCTGTTTGTGCTGGCGCGAGCGATTAGTAAGCAGGAAGGTGCTGATGAAATTTACTGGCAGTCTGAAAGATTAGAATCTGATTAACTGCAGCGATTATTGTGCCGTCATCTCGACCAGAGGGAGAGATCTTTCTACTCTGGTACAATAAGATCTCTCCCTCTGGTCGAGATGACAATAAATGTTCTTTTCTCTGTGCTTCTGCGGTAATTTTTAAGCTTATGATAAAAATAGGCATTGACCTCGGCGGTACAAAAATCGAAGGCATCGCATTGTCCGAGGCGGGCAATGCACTATTTCGCCACCGTGTATTCACCCCACAGGGTGACTATCAAGGTACATTGCAAAGCATTGCTGAGTTAATCAGTCTGATTGAGGCTGAGACTGGTAACAAAGGTAGTATCGGTATCTGTACCCCCGGCGCTTTATCTCCATCTACTGGTTTGCTGAGAAATTCAAATTCTGTCTGTATGAATGGTAAACCTGTGTTCACTGATCTGCAGGAACTGCTGCAAAGAGAAATTCGTATCGCCAATGATGCCAATTGTTTTGCACTTTCAGAAGCTGTTGATGGTGTAGCTAAAGATGCGGTCGTCGTTTTTGGCGTGATCATTGGTACCGGTACAGGCGGCGGCGTAGTCATCGATAAAAAAGTGTTAGTCGGACCAAATGCAATAGCTGGCGAATGGGGGCATAACCCGTTACCCTGGCCACAAGATTTTGAGCTGCCGGGTCCAGAGTGCTACTGTGGCAAACACGGCTGTATTGAAACCTGGTTGTCAGGCCCTGGTATTGTTCGAGACCATGAACTTCATAATAATGAATTCAGGCCGCTCGATGCAGAAACACTCGATAGCAAAGCGCGTTTCGGTAATGAAGACGCTAACGAAACATTACAACGATACGAAGACCGCATGGCCAGGAGTCTGGCGCATGTGATTAATATTTTAGATCCTGATGTCATCGTGCTTGGAGGCGGTATGGGAAATATAAAACGTTTATATGACAATGTTCCCGGAATTTGGGGCGATTATGTGTTTTCTGATGTTGTGAATACAAAACTGCTTGCGCCTGTTTATGGTGACTCATCTGGCGTTAGAGGTGCTGCGTGGTTATGGAACAGTTAGATAGTGAGATGGAAACGTCATTTGGCAGTTATAAACTTCGACGTTATCCGCTAAGAAAAAAAGAAACGCTGAGAGCATGGGACGCTGCAGATGAATATGTATTAAATCATCTTGCGGAACATAAATTGTTACAGCCTGATTCGACATTATTGATTGTAAATGATGGTTTTGGCGGGTTATCGCTGCCATTAAATAATTTTCAGCCGGTGGTGATGACAGATTCTTATCTGTCGATGCAGGCCATTTCTTTAAACCTGAAAAGTAATGGCATTGATGAAGATGCGGTCGTTGTCATCAACAGTCTGCAGGCGCCTGATAGCGTACTTAATAAAAAAGCTGATATCGTTTTGATAAAATTGCCTAAAAGTCTGGCGATGTTGGAAGATCAGTTGTTTCGTATTCGCCCTTCGCTTGATAGCTCAACAGTAATCATTGCAGCGGGAATGACAAAAAATATTCACATGTCGACCCTGGAATTGTTTGAGAAAATTATTGGACCGACAAAAACATCATTGGCATGTAAAAAATCACGCTTAATTTTTTGTGATTTTGACAGGGATCTTGAGCCTGCAGATAATCCATATCCACAATCATATGAAACAGGTTACAGCTTGGGTGATGATGAGCTTAAAATACTTAATCATGCCGCTGTGTTTTCAAGGGAAAAACTGGATATTGGTACTCGACTCTTTCTGGAAAATTTGCCCGTTGATGAGAAATATAAAACCATTGTTGATTTGGGCTGTGGCAATGGTGTATTGGGCTTGTTGGCGGCCATTAAAAACCCTGCCGCAGATTTGATATTTACCGATGAGTCTTATATGGCAGTGGAATCATCAATCAGTAACTTTTTATCGGTATTTAATGAAACGCGCGAAGCAGAATTTTTACAGACAGACTGTTTGCAGGGTGTGGCAGACAATAGTGTGTCATTGATTTTATGTAATCCGCCATTTCATCAAAATAACGCAATAAATGATGATGTGGCATGGCAGATGTTTACCGAATCTAAAGCAGCGTTACAGGCTAAAGGTGAGCTGTGGGTAATTGGTAACCGCCATCTTGGTTACCACGCTAAACTCAAGCACTTGTTTGGTCATTGTGATGTGGTGGCCAGCAATAAAAAATTTACACTTTTAAAAGCAACGAAATAATCTCTGATGCAGCATTCGCGTGAAGGTTTACTGGCGGTTCATGCTGCGGTACTGATATTTGGTTTTACTGCATTATTTTCCAAACTGCTGTCGTTGCCAGCACTCGATATTACTTTTTATCGCAGTATTTTTGCGTTTATTGTTATTGCAATATATATCGCTTATAAAAAGCAGGCGTATCGCCTGAAATGCCCCTCAGATTATTTAATGGTAGTGATGTTAGGTGTTGTGCTGGCAATGCACTGGGTAAGCTATTTTTATGCCATGCAGGTGTCTTCCGTTGCCATTGGTGTCGTTGCTCTTTATACCTATCCGGTTATTACCGTTTTCCTTGAGCCGCTTTTTCACGGTGAAAGCCCGCACATAATTGATCTTCTTATTTCAATTGTTGTATTGTTTGGAATAGCACTGATGGTGCCCGATTTTTCACTGGAAAACAGTACCACACTAGGGGTTGTGGTAGGGGTGTTTTCAGCATTGATGATGTCATTGCGCAATATTATGCAAAGACGATACTTTTCCAGTTACTCAGCAAGCCAGGCTTTGTTTTACCAGGTGCTGGTCGTGGCGGTTGTTTTACTTTGCTTTACAGATACTGTGGTTTTAGATATTGAATATAATCAATGGTGGTTACTGGTTTTACTGGGTATCGTTTTTACCGCAGTTCCGCATACGCTGTTTGCACATGGGCTGATCCACCTAAAAGCAAAAACCGCCAGTTTAATAGCCTGTGTACAGGTTTTTTATGCAACATTGTTCGCAGCGGTCTTGCTTGGCGAATGGCCATCTGTGAATGTTTTGATCGGTGGTTTAATTGTTATTTCTGCAGCAATGTACGAGTCTTTACCTAAAAAGCCTGCGCAATGATGATATCGGACTCTTCAATAAGTTTTAATGCTAATATTTGGCACAATTCCTGTAATTAATGGAACACAATTTAAGCTAACAAAAAAGGTATGGAACATGAGATTTTTTCTTATTTTATTAATGGCTCTGTTTTCTACAACAGCCGCTTTAGCTGGCCCTTATGTTGGTATTGGTATAGGTTCAGCGTCTTATAAAGTTGACATCGGCGGCGGCGATTTTGAGGATGATGGCACGGGTACCAAGTTATATGGCGGTTATACATTTAATAAATATTTTGCTGCTGAAGCTGCGATATATAATTTTGCAGAAGTCAGTGTTGGTGCTTTCGAAACAGAACCGGGTGGACCAGTTGTCTTTGATGCATCAGCAAGCATGAAAGGCATAGGTGCCTACGCGGTAGGTATGTACCCGGCAAGCAAAAAGGTTAACTTAATGGCAAAACTGGGTGTATTAAGCTGGGATGCTGATTTGCAGGCAAATAACAACACGGCTACTAACGACGGTACTGATGTCGCCTATGCTTTGGCTGCATCTTATGGCTTTACTAAGGAATTTTTAGTTACAGCTGAGTGGGAGTTCTTTGACTCGGATAATCCGGAATTGTCTATGCTTTCCCTTGGCTTTCGTTTTAATTTCAGGTGAAAGCAAAAAAAACATTAGTCCGCGAAAAACGCAAATAACGCAAAGGTTAAAATATAAAAATTATCACAGATGTCCCGTTCACGGTAAGAGAGATAAATCGGGGGCATCTATCAAACGACCATCACCCGCAGGGCAGGTTTTTGCTCCTCGACAACTGCTCCTGCGTTGTCCTACTACCGTCCATCCATGGACATATGCAAAACCTGCACTTCCACCGTCCATGGTGGTCGGATGCGGGTGTTGAGCCACCATGGATGACAGATATTTGCTCCTCGGCAATAGCTCCTGCATTGCCCTACTAAGTTACATCCATGTAACGATGCAATATCTGCATTTCCTACATCCGTGTAGGTCGTTTCACGGCGTGTCGTTGATAGATGCACCCGATTTATGTCTCGGATTAAATAAAAGCAGGAACAAGCCTGTAACCTTAACTTTTATGGATAATAAATATTTATATTAACGGTACAGCTGTGAAAAATAATAAGTATTTAGTCCGCGAAGTACGTAAATGTTTTAAAATTCAAAAAATATTTTATTTCGCGTCTTTGATTTCGCGCAGTCCTGCGCTACACCCTGCGGGTCGCACTATCGTGCGTTCAAAATGTTCCCTAAATTTTAATGCGTGATTCGCAAACTAATGTACTCTCGTTTCTTCTGCTTCTATGTCCTGTAGATTTACATACTCCTGGTAATCTCAAAACAGGCAATACTGGCAGCTGATATAACATTCATCGAGGAGTTGTTGCCATGCATCGGTATGTGTATGGTTATATCTGATAGCGACAGTAAGGATTCGCTTACTCCCGCATTTTCTGCGCCTAAAATCAGGCAGACTGGCGTTTTGTTGCTTATGTTTTTTGCAAATTCATCTGTGCTAATCGCTAAACTTGACGATGTTATTTCAAGGGAAATAATAAATGAACCCGAAGCTTTTAATTGGGCTACCAGTATTTCCGCATTCAGACCTGATTCATAATCAACGTATTTTTCAGTTGAACGTGAAGTTTTATTTATTTTTGTGTTAGGTGGCGCAGGTGTGTCGCCACATAGATATATTTTTTCAATGCCTAAAGCATCGCATAAGCGAAATAAGCTGCCTACATTAACTGGGTTAATGATGTCGTTAGCTATAATGCTTAAGGGAAATTTTTTTGATGATGGCTTATGGTCTGCATGTGTAAGTTGAGTATTATCCAGCATTGTAGAGCTCAACTATGATCATTTTTAATCAGCACAAGATTATTCCCGCCGGTCGAAATAACAGTTGTATAGAAGTCCTGGTATGACATTATGTGAAAAACCAGCTTGTTACATTATTTACCGGCTGATTGTTTTCAAGCTGTTTCAGGCCTTTGGCGCAACGAATAATCCACCAGAAAAAGGTGAATAGCAGGATGAAATAGCCAATAACAAGATTGAAAGTAATTGCGCCAATTACAAGATATAAAATCCCAATCCAGAATGTGCGTATTTGAAAACGGTAATGTGTTTGTAGCCAGTGTGATGAATCGTCTTTATTAACATAGGCCATAATCAGCGCAATGATTCCGGTGATGCCAATGATGGTGCCAATAATCAAAAGTATGTAGATAACTTTTGCTATTGATGACGAATTATTTTGTGTTGAGTCATTCATGTTGATGATTATGTGTTTCTTTTAGTGAGTATTCTCGCACAGTATTCATCAGCGGGCAGTTAAATTTTAGATAGTATGATTGTAACTGTAAGTTTTCTTTGCTTTGCCCTGATCCATAAAGCCGGTCACCAACGATAGGGTAACCTGATGCTGACAGATGTTTGCGAATTTGGTGTTTGCGGCCTGTTTCAATTTCAATTGTGATTGATGTTTTATTATTGTCTAGAGGATTAATGGCAATGATTTTAGATATTGCAGGTTTTCCGTCGATCTCGCCTGATATTATATAAGGTAGCGTTAACTGACCAGGGTTGCCTTCAACTTTGGCTTTGTATTGTTTTTGAATTTGGCGATTTTTAAACAGTTTTGAGAAAGCCGTCGCCATTTTTTTCGAATGAGCAAGGATAATTAAACCACTGGCGGCGCGATCGAGCCGGTGCACCAGAAAAGCCGGACGTTGCGGTTTAAGGTGTTGTTCTGCCCAGCGGTATATCGTACAGTGGTCGCCCCATTTAGAACCTTGTGAGTACATGCCATAAGGTTTGTGCCAGACACTGTATTCACCTTCGTCGCTAATCAGCTCTGCTGCTGCAGGTGTACTGTCCTGAATGGCCTGGTCATAATAAAGATGCAGGATGTCACCCGGGTTGAGGATTTTTTTTGCACGTCGTAAACGGTGAATGCCAGTTGATGACTCTAACCAGACAGAACCCTTAAACATCGCCAATTTGATTTTTTGCTTACTAAGCGGCGTGTTTTCTGCGAGTAAAAGCAATGCCTTCTGCTCAGCCGTATTAACGCCAATATGTTTTTCAAAGTGTGAAGGGTCTACATTATTCTTAACCATGATGAGTATTTAAGCGATAAATATCGAGAATTGCCAGTTAAAAACACAGCTAATTTTTTCCTGTTGTTGTGTAACATTGTGATTTTTATATAAAACCCAAATCCCTGCATAGAAATCACAAAGAGAGCACAACCCCTTGAGTCCACAGCATTTACAAAAAATGTCCGCTGAACCTATGGGTGCAACTAAGATTTTTTGCAAACCCTGTGAACTCAAGGGGCAGCACTCTTTTTTGCGGTTGTATGCATGGATCTGGGTAAAAAGAAGTATTATATTTCTCTAATATAGTGGATAATGTAAGGCGTTCGTCTTATTTTGGCTCAAATTCACAATATGCTGGGGACCTGTAGGGTTGGCCTGGATGAGGTGGCAGGGCCTGTTGATTTACCGGGGTTGGTAAATCCTGGCGTTTTCCATCCATTTATTTTCAGGCCATTTATTAGGTATTAGCATGAGCACAGACACGAGCACTGACGTCGAGATCAGTTTCAATGATTTAGCGTTAAATACATCACTTCTTAAAATACTGGACGAAGTAGGTTATGAATCGCCTTCACCAATCCAGGCGCAAACCATACCACTGTTGCTGGCAGGCAGAGATATTATCGGCCAGGCGCAGACCGGTACCGGTAAAACAGCAGCTTTTGCATTGCCGTTGATCAATAACCTTGATTTGAAACAGAAAGATCCGCAGGTTTTAGTGCTGGCGCCGACGCGTGAGCTGGCTATTCAGGTAGCAGAAGCTTTTCAAAAATACGCGACTTATATGAAAGGTTTTCATGTATTGCCGGTTTATGGTGGATCCGATTACAGCGGTCAAATTCGCGCTCTGAAACGAGGTGTGCACGTCGTGGTTGGTACCCCGGGCAGGGTGATGGACCATATACGTAAAGGTACTTTAAAACTTGGTACTTTAACTGCCCTGGTGCTGGATGAAGCTGACGAGATGCTGCGTATGGGTTTTATCGATGACGTGGAATGGATCCTTGAGCAAACACCGGAGAACAGGCAGATTGCATTGTTCTCGGCAACCATGCCACAACAGATTCGTCGTATCGCGACAAAATATTTAAATAATCCTGAACAGGTTACCATCAAGACTAAAACCACAACCGTTAATACGATTCGTCAACGTTTCTGGCCGGTTAGCGGTGTGCATAAACTGGATGCCTTGACCCGTATCCTGGAAGCCGAGGATTTTGATGCCATGATTATTTTTGTGCGCACTAAAAATTCTACGGTTGAACTGTCAGATAAACTCTCTGCACGCGGATATGTCTCATCAGCACTTAATGGTGACATTGCACAAAATCAACGTGAACGCACGATTAACAATTTAAAAAAAGGCAATATCGATATACTGGTCGCCACCGATGTTGCTGCGCGTGGTCTTGATGTGGAGCGTATCAGTCATGTAGTGAATTACGACGTGCCATATGATACCGAGGCGTATGTGCATCGTATTGGTCGTACCGGCCGTGCAGGCCGCCTGGGAGATGCTATTTTGTTTGTTGCACCCCGTGAAAAACGCATGTTAAACGCGATTGAGAGGGCGACCCGGCAGAAGATCGAAATGATGGAGCTGCCTTCCACTGAGCTTATTAATGACAAGCGCATCGACAAGTTCAAGCAGCGTATTACGGATACATTGGCGAATGAAGATTTAGCGATGTTTTCTCAGTTAGTCGAACAGTACGAACAGGAACATAACGTTCCATCAATAGAAATTGCTGCGGCACTTGCGAAACTGTTACAGGGAGATATTCCCCTGTTGTTGCAAAATAAACCGCAGCGAAAAAGCAAAAGCCGTGACGACTGGGATAAAGAAGACAGTGGCAGGAGAGAACCAGCAGGACGCGATAGAGCTGAACGAGGTAGTCGTGAACGTTCACCTCGTAGAGAACGAAAACCGGGAGATGCCCCGCCTGATGAAGGTATGCAGCGCTACCGCATAGAAGTAGGGCACGAGCACCAGGTTAAACCCGGTAATATTGTCGGCGCCATTGCAAATGAAGCGGACTTAGAAAGTAAATACATTGGTCGTATCTGTATTTATGATAATTTTAGTACGGTTGACCTGCCTGAGGGCATGCCAAAAGAGCTGCTTTATACACTGAAAAAAGTTTGGGTATCAGGTCAGCAATTAAAAATTGCTCTCGATGAAAAAGAAAGTAAATCCAGAAGTACTGGTAGCCTGAAATTCGATAAGCCGACTTCAGCTAATTCTTCTGAAATTAAAGGTCGAGAACGCAAAAGTGATGACAGGCCGTCAGGGAAATTAAAACTAAAGAGTAGAAAGAAAATATCCCGACATAAATAAATTGTAGTGGCTTAAACCTGATTTGAGTGTGTTTTATATATTGATTTCTATATAGCCTGAGTCAAGAACAAAAAATATTTCACCACAGAGGCACAGAGGCACAGAGTTTTACTTTGTTAACTGCGCCTGCGGCGCAGTTAACAATAAAAGGTCTTTCTCTGTGTACTCTGTGCCTCTGTGGTGAAATTATATTAGTTTTTGATTTTAAGCTTAAATAACTTTGCATAAAGCTTTTTAAAAGTCACCCCATAACATTTGCAGTGCGCTAATCACAGCGGGTCCGGCTGTTTCTGTTCGTAAAATTCGTGGGCCAAAACAAATGTTTTCAAATTGAAGTGCTTGTAAGTGGGAGATTTCATCTTCAGCTAGTCCGCCTTCCGGGCCGATAAAAATTTCAATCCTACTGTTATTTTTTTCGTCTGGCTTGATGTTTATTTTTTTAAGGGACTTTTTAGTTTCCGGATTTAAAATAATTTTTAGTGCGTCCGGCTGTAGCAATGAATCAATTTTATTTAATGAGCTTATCTCTGATATCTCGGGGATAATACTGCGGCCGGACTGTTCGCAGGCGCTGATCACTACTTTAGACCAGTGTGCCAGTTTTTTGTGTTGTTTATCTTCGGTGAGTCTGGTGTTTGAGTGCCGGCACAGCACGGGAATAATTTTGTTGACGCCGAGTTCAACCGATTTTTGAATAGTGGTTTCCATTCTATCCAGCCGGGACAAGCCCTGAATTAAAGTGATAAACAAATTTGATTCATTATTTTTTTTTATTTTTGATTCAACGGCAACCAGAGTTTTTTTAGGATGGGTATTTATTGTTTTGCATAAGTAGTCATACCCGTCACCATTGAAAAGAATAACGGGTGTTTCTGCTTTTGTACGTAAAACACGAACCAGGTGACTGGATGTGTCTTTATCCAGTTGCGTGGTTTTGCCACATGTTAAATCTGCAGTGTGATATAAACGTGTAATACGCACAGTGTTATGCGGCTACGATTTAAGTGATTTATATAGGTTTTGCAAGATTATTCCAGATGGCGTTAGTGCTATCTGCCTGGTTTAAGGTGTAAAAATGTAGTCCGGGTGCACCCTGTTCTAACAGCTGCCTGCATAAAGCACTGACAACATCCAGGCCGAAGGCCTGCAGACTTTCTTTGTCATCTGCGTAAGCCTCAAGTTGCTTTCGTATCCAGCGAGGTATCTCAGCGCCACAAGTGTCAGAAAAACGCGTAAGGCTGGCAAAGTTTGTGATTGGCATAATGCCGGGTGTTACAGGGATTGAAATATTTGCCTGTTGGCATCGATCGATAAACCGGGAATAGGCATCGATATTGTAAAAATACTGGGTGATGGCACCGTTTGCACCGGCAGCAACCTTGTTTTTAAAATGTTCAAAATCACTTTGTGGTGTTGCTGATTCAGGATGGTATTCCGGGTAGGCCGCAACCTCTAAAGTAAAATAGTCGCCGGTGGTTTCACGAATAAAAGAGACTAACTCATTGGCGTGAGATAACTCTTTAGTGGTTTCACCTGTGTCCGGGATATCGCCACGAAGTGTTACTAAACGTGTGACACCGAGGTTTTTATACTCAGACAGCAAGTCACTAATCTGCTGCTTACTGGAGCCTATGCATGATATGTGCGGTGCAACATTGACCCCGTTTGCGGATAACAGTTTAACAATTTCAAGTGTGCTTTCACGTGTTGTGCCACCCGCACCAAAGGTAACCGAATAATATTCAGGCTGAATGACTTTGTTTAACGATTGTTGTGTAAGTTGTAATTTCTCAATGCCAGCTTCCGTGCGTGGCGGGAAAAATTCACAACTCATTTTCGCTGTTGAACGATAGTTAGCGCTAATCATAATAAACTCACCAAATTTTTGGCTAAAAGATAAATATTAATGTAGTTATTTACTAAAGTGCTATAGCTGTTCAGCTTGCCCTATAAATCCGTCATCTCTGTGTAAAATAATGGTCATTTACACTTGGAAGAAAATTGCTCCTTGCATTTTCCTTCCAAGCGTAAACTCACATTTTTCGCCTTGAGCTGACGAATTTATAGGGTGAGCTGAATAGCTATATATTAATAGCGATAATGCTCTGCCTTGTAGGGGCCATCAACCGGTACATTAATATAATCAGCCTGTTGCTGTGACAAGGTGGTTAAATTCGCGCCTACTTTTTTCAGGTGTAAATGAGCGACTTTTTCATCAAGCTTTTTGGGCAGGATGTAAACCTGTTTGTCGTAGTTTTCACTGTTTTTATAAAACTCGATCTGAGCCATAACCTGGTTGGTGAAAGATGCTGACATAACAAAGCTTGGGTGACCGGTTGCACAACCTAAATTTACCAGTCGGCCTTTTGCAAGAATGATAATGCGTTTGCCGTCAGGGAAAATCACATGGTCAACCTGTGGTTTGATTTCAACCCATTCGTATTTATCCAGTGAAGCAATATCAATTTCAGAATCAAAATGGCCGATGTTACAAACGATGGCTTCGTTCTTCATTGCCGCCATATGGTCATGATCGATAACATTCACGTTGCCGGTAGTAGTAACAAAAATATCTCCCATCGCAGCCGCGTCATTCATTTTAACTACACGGTAGCCTTCCATTGCAGCCTGTAAGGCACAGATAGGATCAATCTCTGTCACCCATACTGTTGCGCCCATGCCGCGAAATGCCTGCGCACAACCTTTACCAACATCACCATAACCCAGTACCACGCAGATTTTACCGGCGATCATTACATCGGTGGCACGTTTGATGCTGTCAATCAATGATTCACGGCAACCGTATAAGTTATCAAATTTAGATTTGGTTGCTGAGTCGTTCACGTTCATTGCCGGGAACAATAATTCGTTCTTTTCCTGCATTTCGTAAAGGCGATGTACACCGGTTGTGGTCTCTTCGGTTACACCTTTTACACTGGCGGCAATGTCCTGCCAGGTGCTTGAACCCGGTTCGATAGTGCGGCGCAGGACATCAAGAATAGCTTTATACTCTTCATTGTCATCGTCTTTAGTTGCCGGAATAGCGCCAGCCTTCTCAAACTCCACACCTTTGTGCACCAGCAAGGTGGCATCACCGCCATCATCAAGAATCATGTTAGGCAGTTTACCGTCCGGCCATAGCAGTGCCTGTTCAGTACACCACCAGTATTCTTCGATGGTTTCACCTTTCCAGGCAAAAACAGGAATGCCCTGATCTGCGATAGCGGCAGCAGCGTGATCCTGTGTTGAGAAGATATTGCAGGAAACCCAGCGCACTTCAGCGCCCAGTGCAATCAGTGTTTCGATTAGCACGGCTGTCTGAATGGTCATGTGGATACTGCCCATGATACGGCAGCCGGCTAAAGGTTGTTCTTTGCCATATTCTTCGCGCAATGCCATTAGTCCCGGCATTTCGGTTTCAGCAATACGGATTTCTTTGTGGCCCCATTCGGCCAGTGATATATCAGCGACTTTATAGTCTTGATTTGAGTTGGTCTTTACAACGGCATTCATGCTCATCTCCCAATTGTTAAAATTAAAGAAATGAGCGCCGTTATAAAAAAGACACCTAACGAAAGGGGTCTTGCTTCTGAGCCTGACAGAGATGATCCCTGTTGCAGCGCTCCTCAGAAATAGTGTGAGGATTATATCCCAGCAGCGGCCCTTAATGCATCTGCTTTATCGGTTTTTTCCCAGCTAAATTCGTCTTCTTCACGTCCAAAATGGCCGTAAGCCGCGGTTTTTAGGTAAATAGGGCGTAATAAATCCAGCATTTCTACGATTCCGCGAGGTTTTAGATTGAAGTGTTCGCGGATAAGTTCAACAATTTTTTCATCAGATATCTTGCCGGTACCAAAGGTCTGTACGGATATAGAGGTTGGTTCTGCCACGCCAATTGCATAGGAGACCTGTATTTCACATTTGTCAGCAAGACCCGCAGCAACGATGTTTTTAGCTACATAACGACCGGCATAAGCGGCAGAACGGTCAACTTTTGATGGATCCTTGCCGGAGAAGGCGCCACCACCATGGCGTGCCATGCCACCATAGGTATCCACGATGATTTTACGACCGGTTAAGCCACAGTCGCCCACAGGGCCTCCGATGACAAAGATGCCTGTTGGATTGACATGAAATTTTGTTTCTTTACTGATCCAGTGTTCAGGCAGTTCATGCATGATGATTTCATCGATCACCGCTTCACGCAGGGTTTCATATTTTATATCAGGATCGTGTTGTGTTGATAAAACCACAGCATCAATTGCTACTGGTTTATCGTCTTCATAACGAAAAGTGACCTGGCTCTTGGCGTCAGGGCGTAACCATGGCAGGGTACCATTTTTACGCAGCTCTGCCTGGCGTTTAACCAGACGATGCGCATAGGTAATGGGGGCAGGCATTAAAACATCGGTTTCATTGCTGGCATAACCAAACATTAAACCCTGATCGCCAGCGCCCTGTTCGTGGTCAGATGATTCATCAACGCCAGCAGCAATATCGGCTGACTGCTTATCAATCGAGGTGATAACCGCGCATGAGGCATAGTCGAAACCCATTTCAGAGCTGTTATAACCGATTTCTTTTAGCGTCTGTCTGACCACAGCCTGCATATCAACCCAGGCTGTGGTGGTGATTTCACCGGCGATTACAACCATACCGGTATTAATCATGGTTTCACAGGCAACACGTGCTTTATTGTCCTGTTCAAATATGGCATCGAGGATAGAGTCAGAAATCTGGTCAGCAACTTTATCGGGATGACCTTCAGAAACGGATTCGGAGGTAAATAAATGGCTACTCATGTTTAAACCTTTGTCTAAGCAAGTGAAAAACCTGCGTTGTTAAATAATTGTTAGTTTATGTAGCGGGCATATTCACACCGCCATCCTGGCTCCTTCGTCGCACCGCCATCCATGGCTCCTTGCGATATACGACCACCACGGATGGTGGAAGTGCGGATAATGCATCGTTACACGGATGTAACTTAGTGGGCAACGCAGGAGCTGTTGCCGAGGAGCATTTATCTGCCGGTCCATCCCTGGACATTCGTCGCACCGCCATCCTGGCTCCTTGCGTTATACGACCACCACGGATGGTGGAAGTGCGGATAATGCAGGAGCATTTATCTGCCGGTCCATCCATGGACATTCGTCGCACCGCCATCCATGGCTCCTTGCGACATACGGTCCATCCATGGACGTAAAAAAACCCGCTTTAGCTGTTGCTAAAACGGGTTTTCGATGTTCTTTTGTACCGAAACTCGCTTTAGCTGGATTTATATAGCGCTCGCAATCTGAGACAAATTAGCGCTGTTTGAAGGCATTATCCATCAAATTTGAGTAATGTCAAATATTATTTGTAATGGTGTGTTTCTTACATAGCAGTTAAAAATATTTGTTTCAAGATAGTCTGGGAGTTTAAAAAATCAATAACAGATGCTCTAGTTTATTTAACGACCGGGGAATTTGAATCAATTCGTGAAGCTAAAAACATTAAAAGCATTTTTCACCACAGAGGCACAGAGGACACCGAGAAAAATATTTAAGATTTATTCCTCTGTGGGCTCTGTGCCTCTGTGGTGAATCGTTTTTGATTTGTTTTTGAACTGGCGCTAATGACTGTTTTGGACACTTTCCACTAACTTGAAGAAAAGTCTGTCAGGCCTGAACTTATGCATATTATTTAATGCAAAGTTCCAGGTACTCTTTTTGCTCCTCTGCTGTTAGTTGCTCATTATTATTTATTTTATAATTGAAATATTCGTCACGGTCTTCATAGCGAAGGCGCTCAATAAGGTTTTTATAAACTTCGATAATATTGTCCGCGTTTTCTGTCTCGGGTGTTTGTAACATGGACAGGCGTTGCAGCGCTTTTTCATGCTCGTTATCGCGAAAGCGTTCAAGTAAAGCGGCAGAGGATATCTCTGTATTTGATTCGATGGTTTTCTGTAATGCGTACAGCAGGGGAAGTCCTTTGGTAAATGCATTTTTAAAATCATCAGGAACTTTGTGATGTGATGCCAGCATCGGATTTTGTAGTAATAAGGCGATGGCAATACGTGTTTTGTTGTTTTGTACCTGTTGTCCACGCACAGGTTTGACTGTTTTCGGTACTGGTTTACTTGCTTCATCGGCGGATGATATTTTCGCTTCGAGGTGCTGCTGGCTTAAACCAACCAGTGATGAAAGCTGTTCGATCAATAAATCTTTAAATAAGCTGTTATGCATCTTCTGAATTAATTTATTGGCTTTACTGGCAAGTAAAGCCTTGCCTTCTTGCGTACTGATGTCGGACTCTGATATCAAGTTATCAAATAAAAATTCAGATAAAGTTGTGGCATTTTTTATGCGTTGTTCAAAAGCCTGTTTGCCTTCTTTACGAACCATGGTGTCAGGGTCTTCTTTTTCTGGTAGAAAAAGAAATTTTGCCACCATACCGTCACGTATTACCGATAAGGTGTTTTCAAGTGCCCGCCAGGCAGCTTTTTTGCCTGCATTGTCACCGTCATAACAAAATATAATTTCATGCGTGGTGCGAAATGTTTTTTGAATTTGCTCGGTAGTGGTTGCTGTACCTAAAGAGGCGACTGCGTAATTAATACCATGCTGCGCCAGGGCAACGACATCCATATAACCTTCGACCACAATGATCCGATCAATTTTTCTTAATGCCTGTTTGCTTTCGTATAAACCATAAAGCTCGTAGCCTTTGTGAAAAACGGCATTTTCCGGGGAGTTTAAATATTTGGGTTCACCCTGATCGAGAATGCGTCCACCAAAGCCGATGATGCGCCCGCGTTGATCGGTGATAGGAAAAATGATGCGGTCACGAAAACGGTCATAGGTTTTATTGTTGTCCTTATTGACGATTAAACCGGTTTTACTTAGTGCAAGTAAATGATCTTTTGATTTTCCCAGGTGGCTGATCAGAAAGTCCCAGCCATCCGGGGCATAACCGATCTTAAACTGTTTGGCTATTTCACCGCTAAGACCGCGCTGTTTAAGGTAGTCGATTGCACGTTCTGATGTTTTCAGCTGTTTCTGATATAACTCACTGGCCTGTTTTAATATGTCATATAAAGGCTGTTTGTCCTGTTTTTGCTGATCCACCTGGCCGTTATTTTCATGTGGTACATCAAGGTGCTGGTCTGCAGCAAGTGACTCGATGGCATCGACGTAACTCAGATGTTCATAGTCCATTAAAAAACCGATGACATTGCCTTTGGCATGGCAGCCGAAACAATAATAGAACTGTTTGTTTTCACTGACGGTGAACGAAGGTGTTTTTTCATTATGGAAAGGACAGCAGGCGGTGAATTCCTTGCCTTTTCTTTTTAGCGGAACACGTGCGTTGATAACTTCAACGATGTCGCTCCGTGAGATCAGGTCATCAATAAAATTTTGCGGAATTAGACCAGCCATATTTTCAGGCAAGTGTTTTATAAGAATGCAGAATTTTGGGAGAATCTCAGCGAGTCAGTTTGTTCGATTCGCTGAAAAGCATAGTTATCGCTATGGTTACAGGCGAATCGGGCAAAGTGGCCGCAGAGATTTTTCCAAAAACTGCATATCGGGGGGAGTGTTGCTTGAGGCATTGTGTGGCTTTTTAGTACACGATTTTTTTTATTTTTAATCATAAATCAGGGTGAAACATGGAGCGTTGCTGTAAAACATTTGGCCTAGGGGTGCAGGTTTACGAAGGACAGTTGACGTGGGTTGAATATTCTTTCGTATTCAACGATGGCGTAACGATCAGTCATGCCGGCAATATAATCTGAAATACCGCGTGCCAGACCTTTTTCACCGTGTCTTTCTTTAAGTATATGGCAGTGTTCAAGTGCCTCTGTAGGCAGTATTTTCAGGTCATCCATAAAGGCATTAAATAGAGCATCAATAACGTCGGCTGCTTTTTTGGTCATGCGATGTACGCGGTAATGTTGATAAAGTTCTTTACGTAGAAACTGTTTGAGTTCCAGTTTCTTTTCACTCATGTTGTCACTAAAAGCCATGATTGGTTGTTTTTGTTTGCGTATATCATCGACTGATTTCAAATCAGCGTTGGCAATGTTCTCTCTTGAGGTATCAATTAAGTCAACTACCATGACATTAATCATGCGACGAATAATTTCATGGATGAGTTTTTTGTCGTCCAGGCCGGAGTATTGTTTATTTACAATATCGTATTGATCTCTAAATAATTCAATTTTTAATAAATCATCAATACTAATTAAGCCGTAGCGAACACCATCATCGATATCATGATTATTGTACGCTGTCTCATCGGAATAGTCTGTCAGCTGTGCTTCCAGGCTGGGCTGGGTCCTGTCTAAAAAACGCTGGCCAACATCACCTAGCTTTTTTGCATTGGGAATTGCGCAGTGTTTTAAGATGCCTTCGCGAGTTTCAAAGGTCAGGTTAAGGCCGTCAAAGTCAGCGTACTTTTGCTCGAGTTTATCGACTACACGTAACGATTGAATGTTGTGTTCAAATCCGCCGAACTGTTTCATGCAGTTGTTTAGTGCGGTCTGGCCAGCATGACCAAAGGGGGTGTGGCCGAGGTCATGTGCCAGTGCGATGGCTTCTGTTAAATCTTCGTGTAAGCCTAATTCGCGTGCGATGCTGCGGGCAATCTGGGCAACTTCAAGTGAGTGGGTTAAACGTGTGCGAAACAAATCGCCTTCGTGGTTAACAAACACCTGGGTTTTGTATTCCAGCCTTCTGAAAGCGGCAGAGTGAATGATACGGTCGCGGTCACGCTGGTATTCATTGCGATAGGTTGGGTGTGTTTCGCTAAAACGACGGCCGATTGATTGTCTGTCATTACACGCATACGAGACTAAATGGCCGCTATAGCTGCTGGAGGCTCGATCTCGGACAGCCTCCTGGTGTCAGGATTATTTTGCATAAATATCTTGGCCCATTATTGC
Organism: uncultured Gammaproteobacteria bacterium; assembly: GCA_963803185.1. GTDB lineage: Bacteria > Pseudomonadota > Gammaproteobacteria > SZUA-229 > SZUA-229. The sequence continues at coordinate 86,826 of CAWDMF010000016.1, forward strand.
CCGGGTTCAGCCAGTGAATGTTTAATAGCTTTGTTTAAATCTTCTGCTGTGAAATCATCGGTTACCAGGGCTTGCCCAATGCCTTTCATCAGTACCAGGCGCAATACCCCGTTTAGCACTTTTTTATCAACTGACATCAGTTCGAGAAATTTTTCAGCGGTCATTGACTCGGGTGCTTTAATCGGCAGTTTTGCCAGTTCAATAAGATTGATTGTTTTCTGCGTATCCTGGTCGCTCATCCAGCCCATCTGCTTGGACATGGTCGCTGCAATGCACATGCCGGCAGCAACTGCTTCGCCATGCAGCCATGCTCCGTAGCCCATGGCATTTTCTATGGCATGGCCAAAAGTATGGCCAAGGTTCAGTAAAGCACGTTTGCCACTTTCACGTTCGTCGGCAGCAACAACATCGGCCTTGGTCTGGCATGAGACTTCAATGGCATAAGTTAAGGCTTGCTTGTCCCGGTTTAGTAAGGCCTGCATGTTTTGTTCTAACCAGGAAAAAAAATCTGCATTACAGATCAGGCCATATTTGATGATTTCTGCAATACCGGCACTGAGTTCTCTATCGGGCAGGGTGTTGAGTGTATCGGTGTCAGCAATTACCGCTTTGGGTTGATAAAAAGCCCCGATCATATTTTTACCCAGTGGGTGGTTGACGCCGGTTTTACCACCAACGGAAGAATCGACCTGAGATAAAAGGGTGGTTGGAATCTGTATCAGGTGCACACCGCGTTGATAACTGGCTGCAGCAAACCCCGCCATATCACCAACAACACCGCCGCCCAGTGCGATAACGGTGGTATTGCGATCAAATCGATTACGCAGAAGGCTATCATAAATTTGATTTAGCACTTCAAGGTTTTTGTATTTTTCACCATCGGGCAAAATAACAGCCTGATGTTTAAGTCCGGATAGCATGGCCTGGGTTTTTTCCAGGTAGAGCGGGGCAACGGTTTCATTGCTGACAATAAGGGCACTATTGCCCGGGATATGTGGCTGTAATAATTCAGCCTGTCCAAGCAGAGAGCTATCAATGTAAATGGGGTAACTACGTTCCCCCAGGTCGACTGTTAATGTTGTCATTTGTATTTTTTCTGCTAACTATTCAGCGTATTATTGCAATCAGGGTTGCACAGGCCTGATAACACCACGACCCGCATCCTTTTTCATCTCATGCTGAAAAATTACTTTTGTTGTCAAGAGTCAAAGGGTCTTAATGATAGCCTGAATTACACCATGAATCGAGTTGTTTGCCGTTTCAATAACGTAATCAGCGGTTTCTTCATACAGTGGTCCACGTTGCTCCAGTAAGCGTTGCAGGATGGTTGCAGCAGGTTCGTCTGCATGCAGCAATGGCCGGTTCTTGTCTTTACTGGTGCGTTCAATCAGGGTTTTCAGGTTGCTTTTCAGGTAAAACACCGTGCCACGATTGATCAGGTGGTTGCGGTTTTCAGCATCCAGTATAGCACCGCCGCCAGTGGCGAGGATAATGTTCTTTTTTTGCGTGAGTTCATCGATAATAGCGGCTTCACGTTTTCTGAACCCGGCTTCACCTTCTTTTTCAAAGATAAGGGGAATATCAGCGCCGGTGCGTTCTTCGATGACCCGGTCACTGTCATAAAAATCCATTTTTAATTTACGCGATAACTGGCGACCAACCGTGGTTTTGCCGGTACCCATTAATCCGATTAAGAAAATATTTTTTTGTTTGTTCATAAAAAAAGCGACCTGAGATCAGGTCGCTTAGTATATGGCTATTTGCCAATGAATTAAATCATAAGCTACAAACGATAGTTACATTACTAACGTCTGCACCTGTAACAGTTCCTGTTTCGTTAGTGAGAATGCAGGTCGGCGCTCCTGGTGGTGCAGTGAGTACTGTAACGCTATATGTATCGCCATCTGCGAGAGCTGTGCTAAATTGAAAATCGCCATCAGCCGTAATGGTTAGGTCATCACCACTGTTGTTTTGTATGTCGAGACTTTCGTTAGCTGGGATGCCGGTCACTGTACCGCCAATGGTGTAACTAGCATTACTAACAAGAGACATCGTTACGCCATCAAAAATACTCACCGTTTGAGCAATACCGCATAAGCTTGAATGAGTACAGCCAGGTCCATTAAAGAAGCCATCAGGATCGTCATGTATACCATTGGCGCCAGTTGGATCATTGGTGCTCACCACGTCTATGATCACATCGCCTGCAGTAAATCCATTACTCGCAACACCATGAACGTCATCTGCATCGACAAAGGGCTCCTCTATGTCATCGAAGCCTGCATCGCCATCGTCAAATACATTGTTTCCGTTGGTATCGGTGAAGCCTTCTTCACCTATAGTATAAGCAGTAATGGTTACAAAACCATCGGAACCTGGACCTCCCGGTCAGGTCGTTTTATTGCCGACCAGGTGACGCTACACGAGCCATCAGCGGTTACGCAGGATGGTTCGACTAGTCCGTATTCCGCTATAAAGTTAATGGTATGAGAATCGGTGAGTACTTGATTGTTACGGTCACCGATGAAAACAGTAAGTTCAACATCCGTTTTTGTAAAAATCCCTGTGGTTCCATCGATCACAGCTGGCGCTACATCAGCAGTCAGCAAGGAGAAGTTTGTTTGTGAAATAGTGCCTGCGTTTGCTATTGTGCCCGTTGTATTCGGTGTTTCAAACGAGCTGGTATCACCGCAGCCAGATACAAAGATTGCACTGCATGCAAGCAGGGGCATTATGTTAATAAAACGGTTATTCATGTTTATTTCTTCCTTACCTTGCTTAAGGTAATCGTCTAAAGTGAAAGCGCATCTTTAAGAATTTTAGGGGTAACAAATATAAGTAACTCCCGTCTTTCGTCGCTTTCCAGTGTATGTCTAAAGAAATAGCCAATTACTGGGATGTCGCCTAGGAATGGCACTTTATCAACTTCATCACGCGTGATTTGTTCATAGATACCACCTAATACTACGGTGTCTCCATTATTAACTAAAACCTGTGTGGTCACTTCACGGGTATCAATGCTTGGAATGCCGGCAAAGACATCGCCTACCGTATCGTTATTTACTGACAGGTCCATAATAACTTTGTCATCAGGCGTAATTTGTGGCGTGACTTCGATGCTTAATACTGCTTTTTTGAATTCAACCTGCGTTGCACCACTGGATGACGCAGACAGGTAGGGAATTTCTACACCCTGCTCAATACGGGCTTGATGCCGGTCGGCAGTAACTACGCGAGGACTGGAAATAACTTCGCCTTCATTTTCTGCCTGTAAAGCCGAGATTTCGAGGTCAATGAGTGAGCTACCGCTTAGTACTGCAAATGCCAGGCTGCCAGCAGCGCCAGCTGTGCCAAGATCGACGTTCAGGCGGTCTGTAGCATTAACGCCACTTGGAAGGCTAAAGGGTTCTGCTGCGCCAGTATCTGCAATATTTTCGAGACCGCTTGATGCGATGGTGTCGGCACCTTGAAAAGTACCTGTTGTAACACCGAAGCCATCAGAGTTACTTTTAGCGGTAGTGACACCAAAACGCGAGCCTAATTCTTTGGTGAATGCATCGGTAGCGATAACGATACGTGATGAAATCATCACCTGGCGAATAGGAACATCCAGTTTTTTCAGCGTACGACGAACTTCGGAAATAACTTCTTCAGTATCTTTTATGATTAAAGTGTTGGTGCGTTCATCAATAATGATGTTGCCGCGTGGGCTGAGTATGCCTGTAGATGCAGAGGCGGCGCCTTCTTCGTCACCGCCACCGCCACCGCCACCAGTACCGGAGAACAAGGCAGAAAGTTCAGACACTTTAGCAAAGTTTATGGTGAAGAATGCACTTCTAATCGGGGCAAGTTCATTAATTGATTGTTGTGCTTCAAGGTCAATTTTTTCCTGCGCGGCAATTTCTTCACTGGGTGCTATCATCATGACAGTGCCGGATTCACGTTTTGATAAACCTTTGGCTTTGAGGATAATATCAAGTGCCTGGTCCCAGGGAACGTTCTTTAAACGCAATGTCAGGTTGCCATCTACAGAGTCACTTACTACAACATTAAGGCTGGTGAAGTCTGCAATTAACTGTAGTACGGCACGTACCGGAATATCCTGGAAATTAAGTGATAAACGCTCACCGGTATAACCAAATTTTTCTTTTTTGACTTCTTCGAGTTCATCCTGGCTAATGGGTTTTAATTCAATGGTGAAAATGTTGTTTGCCTGGTAAGCAACATGTTCGAAATTATTGTTTATCGGTTCTATTTCCACTCTAACGTTGTCGTCTTCTTCAAAACTGCTGATAGATTTTACGGGAGTTGCAAAGTCCAGGACGTCCAGTGTTTGACGTAATTCATCAGGTAATTTTATGCCAAGAAATTTAACAATCACCTTGCCAAACTCTTCACTGATATCCATTGGGATGTTGGCTTCGGTTAAATTGATAACGACGCGACCTTCACCTTCTTCGCCACGTCTGAAATCAATGTTTTCGATGCCACGTGGCTTGTCAGAGAATCGAGGCGTTCCTGCTGGTGTAGCAGCGGCAGTTGCACTGCTTGCTTGAAATGCAGCGCCAGTGGCTTCGCTATCGAGCGTTATTAATACATTTTTACCTAGTGTGGTGACCTGGTAGGGTACAACTTCGGTTAAATTTAAAATAACACGGGTTTTTGTTTTGGTGGAAATAGTTGTAATTGACTGTGCTATGCCAATGCCAATAGGTTGTGAGCGTTTTGGTAATTTGCTGCCGGTATTGGGAAAATCAAAAGCAATGCGTGCCGGATTGTCAATGGTAAAGCTCAATGGATTAACTGCCTGCTCGCTTAATTCAAGGCTGATCTGTAAACGATTGCCCGGTAGCGTTGAGTACTCGATATTTTGAATAGCGTTGCTGCTGCCTGCTTCGGGCTGCGTGGTTTTAGCTATTGCCAGAGAGCTTAATAAACAGAACAGTGTAAATGTCTGCAGTAGATATTTGCCCAGATTATTATTCAGGGATGAAAAATTCATGCTTGCCCCATTCGATTGTTTATTTATTGTTATTTTTAACATGTTTCTCTCCGCGTATTTGCCGCGTGCTCGCTGCGTACTCGCATCGTTTGATTGCAATATTATTGGCCATCAGCTATTGACCGCCTATGGCGATTGAGGCGTCTCTTTCTATGTAACCGCCAATTCCATCCGGTATAATTTCTACAAGGTAAATGGCTGAATCACTTATTTCTATTATTCGACCTTCACTTTGCCCCATATAATTTCCCACTTGAACGCGGTGTACAATATTTTGTGGATCTTTAATCAGTCCCCACAATTGCTCTTTCTGTTCAAGAATGCCAACCATACTGAGTGTGTCTAAAGGGAAAACTTCCAGTGGTTGCTTTGGCCGGGTCGAATCAGGATTAAGTAAACTGGTTTTTGATGTTTCACCATCTAAATCGACATTTGCAACGAACGGGTCACGCAGTTCTGCGGCAGTATAGCTAAAGCTTTCATAGGGTTTGAATTGCGGAATAGGTTTAACACTTCCAACATGCGCGGATTTTGTTTGTGATATAAAAGCCTGCAGATCCGATACGTCCTGGCTACAGGCGCTTATGGTTAATAAACTGAGGCTGAAAATTGCTCCCTGCCATTTCCGCGCTTGCCACGTCCATGTGGGTCGGCTAATTGCTGGTTTCAGATAGGCCATTATTCAGCCTCCTGTGCAGATTCATCAAGGTACTGGTAGGTTATGGCGGTTAATTCCATGCTTAATTTAACGCCACCTTTAGGATCTGCCGGTTCAATTGAAATATCCTTTACGGTAACAATGCGTGGCAGCGCAGCAACACCACTAATAAATTCTGCAAATTCATGGAAACGTCCAGTCACTTTGAGTTTAATGGGGTATTCTGAATAGAATTCTTTCGGACGCAAACCTTCGGGTTTGAAAAAGTCAATTTCCAGTCCGGAGGATATGCCGGTTTGAGATATATCCGTAAGCAGTGTTTCAATTTCAGTTTCATTCGGTAACTGCCTTAATAGAGCACCAAATGAAGTTCGCATTTCTTCAAGCTGTTGTTTGTATGCTTCAAGGTTTGCTGCTTTAGCCTGTTTTTCAGAAAAAACCTGGCGTAACTGTTGTTCTGTAGCGGCAAATTTTTCAAGCTCAGCTTTTTGTTTGGTGGTATCCAGAAAATAGCCGGCAGCCACTAGTGCAGCACATAAGATAACAATTATTGCAATTTTTACGACTAATGGTGCACTGCCGATCTTTTTAAGATCGTCAATATCCAGTTCATCCAGTTTAATTTCGGAGAGATTCATTAGCTGTCATCTCCTGCAGTTTTGTCCTGCTTATCGGGGCGTGACTGCGATGTCACTAAAGTAAAATCGCTGCTTCTCAGGGTGCCTTTTCTTGTTTGTATCACTTTCAGTTTCGGTGTGGCCATCCAGTCAGAGGCGTCAATATTTCTCATATAAGCAGAAACGCGGCCATTGGATTCTGCTATACCCATGATGGTTAGTTGTTCGCCTTGCTGTTTAATGTTGGTCAGGTATATTCCTTCGGGCACTGTACGCACAAAATCATCAAATAAATGAACGATTTGCGGGCGTTGTTGCTGCAGTGACTGAATAATATCCATACGTGACAGAAGTTGTTCTTTGGTTTCTTCCAGTGCTTCGATTTGTTTTAATGATGCATCCAGGGTTTTTATTTCATCCTGTAAGATTTTATTTCGATATTGCTGATGATTGATCTGGTTATCGAGTGCCACGTGTACCATAAATACAGCGGCACCGGTTAATATCATCGATAACACGGCGACGGTTGCAAACTGACGGGTTTGCTCCTGTCTCTGTTCTTCGCGCCAGGGCAGTAAGTTAATATGAGCCATTAGTCAAAACTCCTCATGGCCAGGCCACAGGCAATCATTAATGATGGTGCATCATTGCTTAAGGCTTGTGGGTTTACTTTTGAGCTCAGCGACATTTGTGCAAATGGATTTGCGACGACGGTGGCCGTATCAAGCTGTGATTCAACCAGTTCATCAATGCCCGGAATGGAAGCGCAGCCACCTGCAAGTACGATTAAATCAACGGCATTGTGTTGTCCGGAGGTATAAAAAAACTGCAGAAAACGGCTTACCTGCTGTGCAATGGTTTCCTTAAAGGGCTCCAGTACTTCCGGAATATAGTTATCAGGCAGGCCACCTTCTTTTTTAAGTCGGCCTGCTTCATCATATGCCAGACCGTAGCGACGCATGATTTCTTCTGTTAGCTGTTTGCCACCAAAACTTTGTTCGCGTGTATATATAAGGTGATTATTTTCAACTACATTAAGACTGGTCATGGTAGCGCCTATATCAATGAGCGCGATGATTTTGTCTTCACTGTCACTTTCTTCCATCTGATGGGTGATCAATTTAGCAGAGTTCTCAATAGTGTATGCCTCGACGTCAACAATCTTGGGTATTAAGCCGCCCAGTGATAATGCGGCAGAACGTAATTCTATGTTTTCACTTCGCGAGGCGGCAAGTAATACATCAACGGTGTCAGGATTATTTTCTGTTTGACCAATGACCTCAAAATCAAGATTGATTTCTTCTAATGGATAAGGGATATACTGGTCTGCTTCCATTTCAATCTGTGTTTCCAGTTCATCATCGCTTAAGCCAGTGGGCATGGTAATGATTTTGGTGATAACCGCGGAACCTGCGACAGCAACGGCCGCATTTTTAGCTTTGGTGCCTGAGCGTTTGACGGCTTTTTGAATGGTTTCACCAACCGCCTCGACATCCTGAATGTTTTTATCAACCACAGCGTTATCCGGTAATGGCTCTACTGCAAGACTTTGTACACGGTATTTATCGCCATCTTGAGTTAACTCGAGCAATTTTACCGACGTTGAGCTGATATCCAGGCCTAATATGGCTGGTTTTTTGCGTTTTAGCAGGCCCACGCTGTTCCCCTTGTTATTTATATATTTTAAAAGTAGTTATAGAATACATTTTAAATTTTGCATTAAATCTTAGCGGTAAGTATAGAATAATGTCAGATGGTTTAGAACAATGTCGTAAAATTGTTGTTAAACCTTTATACTTTGCCGCCTTAATCATTCGTTTGTCGCAGGTAATGGATCAGTGCGCTTTTTAAATATTTTTAAGTTACTTATTGTTATCACGCTAGTGATAGTGACTCTTGTCGTGGCGACCGCCGCTGGAGGCTATTTCTACCTCAATCCCAAATTGCCCTCAATCGAAGGACTGAGTAATGTACAACTGCAGGTTCCACTTCGTATATATAGCAGTGATGGTGCATTAATGGGTGAATTTGGTGAGAAACGACGGACACCGAAAAAACTCGAAGAAATTCCCGATTTAATGGAACAGGCATTTCTATCGGCTGAAGATGATCGTTTCTTTGAGCATCCAGGTGTGGATTATCAGGGTATATTACGTGCTGCTGTTAACCTTATTATGACTGGTCAGCGTGGGCAGGGTGGTAGCACCATAACCATGCAACTGGCGCGCAATTTTTATTTAAGCAGTGAAAAAACCTATTTGCGTAAATTAAATGAAATTTTACTGGCGTTAAAAATCGAGCGCGAGCTTGATAAAGAAAAAATCCTGGAACTATATCTAAATAAAATTTATCTGGGAAATCGTTCCTATGGTGTGGCTGCAGCTGCCCAGATCTATTATGGTGTAGCTCTGGATGAATTGTCACTTGCTCAGATTGCGATGATTGCTGGCTTACCTAAAGCACCCTCTACCTATAACCCGATAGTTAATCCGGAGCGCGCGACCATACGTCGTGACTATGTGTTATCACGCATGCTTAAGATGGGCTATATAAGTACGGAGCAATATGAAGAAAATAGAAGTGCGCCAGTGACAGCAAAACGACATTATAGTGATCTGGGTGTTTATGCACCTTATGTAAATGAGATGGCTCGTGCTGAAATCGTTAAACAGTTTGGTGATGAAGCTTATGTGCGTGGTTTAAATGTTTACACGACAATTAATACACGGCTACAGCGAGCCGCAAATGACATTATCTGGAATGGACTGGTTGCATATGATCGTCGCCATGGTTATCGCGGTGTGATTCGGCATGTGGAATTAAATCCGGATAATGAAATAGCATCAGAGGATACCGTGACTGATGATGATGGCGAAGCTGATTTGCTGTCAATTTTAAAAGATGATGAAAATTATGGCCGTTTTGTACCGGCACTGATACTGTCAGTAAATGATGATATTTCTAAAGACGATCATGCAGGTACCGATGTAGCAGGTGCCCCATTACCAAAAGCAGCGGCGATACCGGAAGATTACCGATCAGCCATTGCTTTGTTAAAAGATGGCAATCAGGTCCGCATTCCCTGGAGCGGTATACAGTGGGCACGCGAATACGTTAGCGTGAACCGTATTGGTAAAGAATTACAAAAGGTGTCGACAGTTATTAAGTCGGGTGATGTGGTTTGGCTGGCTCATGATGCAGAGACTGGCTGGAGCCTGGCGCAAATCCCGGAGCTGCAAGCTGCACTGGTTTCGGTAAAACCTAATACCGGCGCAATACAGGCATTAGTCGGTGGTTTTGATTTTGAGCATAGCAAGTTTAATCGTGTAGTGCAGGCGAAAAGACAGGCCGGTTCCGGTTTTAAGCCGATTATTTATGCCGCTGCATTAGATAAAAAATATACCCCGGCAAGTTTGATTAATGATGCCCCCGTAGTATTTCAGGACGATGCGCTCGAAGGCGCATGGCGTCCGGAAAATTATAGTGGTAAAACCTTTGGTCCAACCCGGCTGCGTATGGCTTTATATAAATCTCGCAACCTGGTTTCAGTACGTGTTCTGCGTTCCATTGGTATTCGGCATGCAACCCAATTTGCACAGAATTTTGGTCTAACCAGCAGCGAGCTACCGCATGATCTGTCATTAGCTCTAGGCAGTGCAGAGTTAAGCCCGTTACAAATGTCCCGTGTTTATTCAGTGTTTGCTAACGGTGGCTATTTAACTGAGCCCTATTTGATTCAACGTATTGAAGATTCTGATGGTAGCACGCTGTTTGAAGCTGATCCGGTAGTTGCCTGTACTTCATGTGCCATAGCAGAACAAAAATGGTCAGCAGATATCGTGGAAAATGATGCTCTGGCCAAATTACCCAAACAGGCTGAGCGTACTTTAGAGCCTCGGTTGGCTTTTCAGATGAACTCGATATTGCAGGATGTAGTGCTGCAGGGAACGGGACGCCGGGCACTGGTTTTGGGTAGAAAAGACCTGGCCGGTAAAACGGGTACCACCAATGATCAGCGCGATGCCTGGTTTAATGGTTATAACCCTGACCTGGTTACAACAACCTGGGTGGGATTTGATCAGCACAAACCGCTGGGTAATAAAGAAACTGCGGCACGTGCAGCTTTACCGATATGGATAGATTTCATGAAAGTGGCGCTGGCTGGAAAACCGGAAAGGCAGTTAGTTCGCCCGGATGGTCTGGTGACCCTGAAAATAAATGCAGAAACCGGGAAGGCGGCGACCGATACTGATACCAATACGGTATTTGAAATTTTCAGAAAAGAAAGGGTGCCAATGGCTGACACTGCTGCACCGCTAGAGCAGCCGGCAAACGCTGGAGATGCTACGGCAATACCGGAGCAGTTGTTCTAGGCTAGAGGGGTTTAGGGCAGATTATTGACTGCTGGCCATTGCTGCCGGCTAGCGATCAATCGTTGCTCAGGAATGTCTGGCCGAGGTAAAAATACAGTGCCCTGTCGCCATTACTGTTAGCACCAAAAGCGACATATAGCGGCCCGATAAAGGTGTCAGCGCCGATGAAGACACTGCCTGCGAGGATGTTATTATCTGTATTGATATCCTCGTAGTCATTCCAGTTACCGCCAGTCTCTAGTGAAAAACCGCTATAGATAGGCAGGAAGGTGATGTCCCCCAGGCGTCTATAAAAAGCCGCTTCGATAAGGCCGAAATGCTGACCGGCAAGTTCGCGTTGCATTGTGCCTGACAGTTTCAGAAAGCCACCATTTCTGAATAAGGCGTTGTAAGGTGCGTTTTCATCGATGGTGGTCTCGAAAATAAGACGGCTGAAGATGGAATATCGATCATATGTGCCTGCACCGCTTAATATCATTTTTACCTGTTTATAATCACTGTCAGCACCGAGACTTATCTTGTTTTCGTTATAGCTAATACCGGTAAACATACCGGTGTTAGGAAAGCTCAGGTTATCCAGTGAATCATGAAATAACCTGGCATAATAGAAAGCTTCATTAAAGTCGCCCAGTGAGAATGCAGCATCAGCCCCGCTGATGGTGGCAGTGCTTCCATCATTATAGTGTAGACCCAGGCGAAACTCTGTCGTCTGTTTAAATACTTTTCCTGCAGACAGGTCGATGTAGGTACGACGAAAACGCGATATAGATTCAATCGTATTGTTTATAACAACAGGAAACTGGGTCGTCAGCAGGCCTGTTTTAGCCGCTACAAAAAAATCAAGCTCAGGGTTTAATGGTTGATAAATCTCTGCGCTCAGTACCGGTTCACTGCCGATGCCGGCTGTGGCGCGAAACTCACCAGCCATGCTGTTCAGGTTATGGTTGTTATAGGCGATATCAAAATTGGTCAAAGACCCCAGATCTGATTCAGATTTTATGGAAAGGCCAAACTGTAAATAACTGTGTGCCCATTCCCGGTCACGCACAAAAATAATCAGCCCGGTTTTGCCGTCACGTTGTTCCAGTGAATACACTACCGATCCTGAATAATCCAGCCCGTAAATATAAGATAGATCTTGTTCTAGCTGAGGGATATCCAGGGTTTCACCGATCTTCTGATGTATGCGTACCTGCATCACATCATCTCTTAACCGGGTTTCATTTTTTATTTCGATAAATTCGATGATGGGGTCTTTATTGGCAATATTGGGTAACGATGCAACATGATCAGAATAAGCTTCATAGGATAGTGATAACTTTTTAATGGCGTCAAGATGTTCGCTGGCGGCTGTTTCGCCTTCCTTAATTAATTCAGGAAATTTTATAAAGTCAGATGAAGTTATCTCGGGCTCACCGGGTATGATTAAAATGTCATATCCATCCAGTGTATCGAGCTGCTTGTTGGCGATCCGCCGGGTCATGATCGTGGTCAGTTGACCAGTGATGTCAACGCTGGATTTAATTTCATCCTGGCTTAATAATGGCGCACTGACATCGACCACGATGATTATATCTGCACCCATCTTGCGCGCCACATCAATCGGTATGTTGTTACCTATGCCACCATCGACCAGCAGGGTGTCATCGATCAGTATTGGCGGTAATGCCCCTGGGATAGACATGCTGGCACGCATGGCCCTGGCGATATTGCCTTCTTTGATAATGAAGGCGTCACCATTCTCGATGTTGGTGGCAACCGCACGAAATGGGATCCTTAATTTATCGAAATCATTTATGTGGAATCCGGGGTGTGCCAGCCGGTCGAGTGCAGTTTCGATTTGCTGGCCTTCGATCAGACCCGGTGAAAGCTGAAAACCGTCAGAACTGATGCCTATGCGGTGAATGTTGAAAAAATCAAAGTCATCCTGCTTGCGACGATATGTTTTGTATTCACGGTATGCAAAGTCACTAAATACATTTTTCCAGGCGATACCCTTTACCCCGATTTCAATCTCTTCGGGTGTTAGACCGATCGCATACAAACCGCCAATAATAGAGCCCATACTGGTGCCGACGATATAATCGATCGGCACCTTGTTTTCTTCCAGAACTTTTAGCACACCGATGTGAGCAAAGCCGCGTGCGCCACCACCACTCAATACCAGGCCGATTTTCGGCCGCTCGAAAGTTAATGGTTTCGATTCAGGCGAATTGTTTTGTGACGCTGCGCTGAAGACTAAATGGTTAAAACAAAATAGCGTGAGCAGGATGAAATAAATAAATTTAAAAAAAATATTTTTTCGCAGCAGCATAACGCAATCACTGATTATTGATTTAATCAGAGTATAACGAAATGGCTAAAAAATGTGTGAGCGTTTTATTGGTTAACTGCCGGTATGGGCAGCTAACCAAAATTGTGGAGTTTAGCTATGGTACTGAGCGCTGATATCGTGAACCGCATCGACCAGCGCGGCGACATTTTCGGGGGTGATATTTGGTGTTATACCATGGCCGAGGTTAAATACATGACCGTTGCCATGACCGAAATCAGCAAGAATTCGGCTTACTTCCTGTCTGATTACCTCAGGATTGGTCGCCATGATGGCAGGATCCATATTGCCCTGCAATGCGACCTTGTCACCGATCTGCTGACGCGCAACATTAATATCCACTGACCAGTCCAGGCCGACAGCATCACAACCGGTGCCGGCGATCTCCGGCAGCCACATACCGCCGCCTTTGGTGAACAGTATAACGGGAATTTTTTGACCGTCTTTTTCACGTATTAGCTGGTCAACAATCTGTTGCATATATGCCAGTGAGAATTCTTTGTAATGTGGTGTGGTTAATGCGCCACCCCAGCTGTCAAAAACCATGACTGCCTGCGCACCAGCTTCAATTTGTGCATTCAGGTAAAGTGCAACCGAGTCTGCCAGTTTGCTCATTAACAGGTGGGAAGAAGTTGGGTCGGCAAATAATAAGGCTTTGATTTTTGAGAATGTTTTACTGCTGCCGCCTTCAACCATATAGGTGGCCAGTGTCCAGGGACTACCGGCAAAACCAATCAGTGGTACATCACCATTTAGTTCCTTGCGAATCAATGAGACAGCCTCAGTTACGTAAGATAACTTATCGGCAGGATCTGGTATGGTCAGATTTTTAACATCAGTTGCAGAGTTGATGGTTTTTTTAAATTTAGGGCCTTCACCTTCAGAAAAATACAGCCCTAATCCCATGGCATCGGGAATGGTAAGGATATCTGAAAAAAGAATTGCCGCATCAAGATCAAACCGGCGCAGGGGTTGCATGGTCACTTCACAGGCCAGTTCAGGCGTGCTGCATAAAGTCATAAAATCGCCCGCTTTGGCGCGTACTTCACGGTATTCAGGTAGGTAGCGTCCTGCCTGGCGCATAATCCAGACCGGGGTGCGATCAACACTCTGACGAAGTAATGCTCTGATAAATCGATCGTTTTTGAGTGTGCTCATATATAAAATGGATTTGTTGCGCTTAATATTTAACGGAAAAATATGTTTTGCTGAGGTTCATTAACTGAGCATCGCCTAGCTGGTGCTGAGCAATGATTTGATTCGACCACTGACTTCGCCCATATCTGCGCGACCGACAATTTGTGGTTTGACCAGTCCCATCACTTTGCCCATGTCTTTAATTGAACTGGCACCAGTTTGCTCAATGGCCTGGTTAACAATATCATTAACTTCTTCTTCGCCTAGTGCCTGCGGCAAAAATTCCTGAATAATATCAATTTCGAAATTTTCCTGCTTCACCAGGTCATCGCGTCCTGCGGCTTTAAATTGTGAAATTGATTCACGACGTTGCTTGACCATTTTGTCGAGAATCACAATTATCCTTTGGTCGTCCAGTTCAATGCGTTCATCAACCTCAATTTGTTTCATTGAAGAAGTGATCAGGCGAATGATTGCCAGGCGTTTTTTTTCACCGGCTTTCATTGCACTGATAACGGCATCCTGGATCTGCTTTTTTAGCTCGCTCATTGTTTATCTATGGGCCCAGTGTGACCAGGGAGTTGATCCTGGTAATTGATCAGTTCTAAATAATTATGAATGGCGTTAAATTTTTACTAAGTTTTTGTTTCGTTTTATGGAAATAAAAAATTAACGGCGACGCTGGTGTGGTGAGCGAGCAAACTTGTTGCGTTCTTTAGACAGTTTTTTCAGGTGACGCTTAACTGCTGCTGCGGCCTTGCGTTTGCGCTCTGTAGTTGGTTTTTCATAAGCTTCACGTTTGCGAATTTCGGTTAAAACACCGGCTTTCTCACATGAACGTTTAAAACGACGCAAAGCGACATCAAACGGCTCGTTTTCTTTTACTCGTATTGCAGGCATAGTGCTCTCTTATAATAATAAAATGAATAAATATAAATTCGTCGCATCGCTATCCATGGCTTTTTGCGAAATACCACCACCACGTATGGTGGAAGTGCAGATATTGCATCGTTACACGGATGTAACTTAGTAGGGCAACGCAGGAGCTGTTGCCGAGGAGCAAATATCTGCCAGTCCATCCCTGGACATTCGTCGCACCACCTTCCCTGGCTCTTTGCGACATACGACCACCATGGATGGTGGAAGTGCAGATATTGCAGGAGCAAATATCTGCCAGTCCATCCCTGGACATTCGTCGCACCACCTTCCCTGGCTCCTTGCGACATACAGTCCATCCCTGGACATAAAAAATCCGCAAAGTATGCGGTCAATCACATATTATATCGTATTATCAGTTTAATGCCAAAAGCTGAAACCTTTTTTTTGAAGATTTGTTACATTTAGTGGATTTATTGTTGGTATCATTCTTGATATTCACCCATTAGGGCTTACATGAAAAATCGTTGCTGACGATTTATTATTCGTATCATCCATGATACTCACCCCTTCGGGGCTTACGTGATAAATCGTTGCAGACGATTTATTATTCGTATCATCCATGATACTCACCCCTTCGGGGCTTACGTGATAAATCGTTGCAGACGATTTATTATTCGTATCATCCATGATACTCACCCCTTCGGGGCTTACGTGATAAATCGTTGCAGACGATTTATTATTCGTATCATCCATGATACTCACCCCTTCGGGGCTTACGTGATAAATCGTTGCAGACGATTTATTATTCGTATCATCCATGATACTCACCCCTTCGGGGCTTACGTGATAAATCGTTGCAGACGATTTATTATTCGTATCATCCATGATACTCACCCCTTCGGGGCTTACGTGATAAATCGTTCCAGACGATTTATTCAGGGAAAACAGTGAAAAATGATAGTTTTAGGTGTTGAAAGTTCCTGCGATGAGACAGGTATTGCCCTGTTTGACAGCGAAAAAGGTCTGCTGGCACACACTTTACACAGCCAGATTGAAATACATGCCCAGTATGGTGGAGTGGTGCCTGAACTGGCATCCCGGGATCATATTCGTCACCTTATCCCGTTGCTGCAAGAAGTGTTGCAACAGGCAGCGATCAATAAAGCAGACATTGATGGTATCGCTTATACTGCCGGTCCCGGTTTAATCGGTGCCTTAATGTCGGGTGCTTCGATGGCCCGATCGCTGGCCTGGGCGCTGGGTATTCCCGCAGTTGAGGTGCATCATATGGAAGGCCATTTGCTGGCGCCGATGCTGGAGGAAAAAGTGCCCGAATTTCCATTTGTGGCTTTACTGGTCTCCGGTGGTCATACCTTGCTGGCGTATGTTAGGGGCATTGGTCAATACGAATTGCTGGGACAAAGCCTTGATGATGCTGCTGGTGAAGCTTTTGATAAAACCGCGAAATTATTGGGTTTGGGTTATCCCGGAGGGCCCGAGTTGGCAGCCATGGCGTTGCAAGGTAAACACGGTGTTTATAAATTCCCGCGACCCATGATAGACCGGCCCGGTCTGGATTTTAGTTTCAGTGGACTAAAAACCTTTGCCCTGAACACGATGCAATCTGCGGCCCATGAAGATGGCGCACAAGGCAGCTTAACGCAACAGGTCAAGGCTGATATATCGCTGGCTTTCGAAGAAGCTGTAGTTGATACCCTGAAAATAAAATGTTCTCGTGCACTTAAACAGCTACAGTGTAAAACACTGGTTATCGCCGGTGGTGTTGGTGCCAATAAAAGATTGCGAACAATATTGGCGGAAATGATAGCGCAGCGAGGCGGCGAACTGTTTTATCCGCGTTTTGAGTTTTGCACTGATAACGGCGCGATGATTGCACAGGCAGGTTGTTTTCGATTAATGGCCGGGGAAAGGCAGCCGCTGGAAATAGATGCCAGGGCACGGTGGTCGATGCAGGATTTGAAAGCAATTTAAAAAATATTGTCCACAGATGAACGCAAATGAACACAGATAAAAGCTTTAAAATATTGTTAGCAACTTCATTGTTGTCTCGTTAACAGCTAGAGATATGAATCGGTAACTACTTGCTGAGACACGCAGTGAACCCATCCATGGGGCTCGCACCCGCATCCTTGCGGTTGACGGTCTCAGCAAGTAGCTACCGATTCATGTCTCGGTTTGTATCATCGTTGGCTAATGCCTGCTATATCGCCATTTGTATACAATAATATATTTTTTAACGGGACAGCAGTGAATATTTATAAAACTTAATGTGGCAGAGTTGGTCTTGCTTTACTTTGATCTTAGACATGAACTCGGCATAACCAGCAACGACACACCGTTAGCGGGATAGCTGAGAAGCAATTTCTTGAAATGTATTTATTTGCATTCATCTGTGGATAAAAAAGTTTTATGCATTTTTTTTAGCGGTTTTATTTGTCACCAACACCTATTTTTTCTTCAGAGCCCTGCAGCAAAGATTTAATGTTTCGCTTATGTCGCCAGAAAACCAGGATACTCATTAACGCTACGGCACTGGTTAGTTCGACAGATTGTGAGAAATACCAAAGTATAAAAGGGGTGAAAAAAATAGAAACCAGGGCAGAAAAAGATGAAATTTTCACTATCGCTGCCATACCTAGCCATATGGCACTAGCGATAAGGCCGACTAACAAGTTCATGCCTAAAATAACGCCATAATAAGTGGCAACCCCTTTACCGCCTTTGAAGCCATAATATATGGGGAATATATGGCCTAGCAGGGCAAATAGGCCAACCAGCGCGATGATTAAAGTGTCTGTTTGCAGCTGGCTGACGACTAGTACTGGAATTAATCCTTTCAACATGTCCCCTAATAAGGTGATAATAGCGGCTTTTTTGCCACCGTGGCGCAGCACATTGGTTGCGCCAGGATTATGTGAGCCTGTTTTACGCGGATCTTCGATGCCCATGATCTTGCAGGTAATAATGGCTGTTGAAAATGAGCCAATAAGATAGGCCAGACCTGCATACAAAATGATATTGAAATAGTAATCCATGAACTGAATATATGATAATTAATCAGAGCTGCCTTACATCAGCGGTGCTAGCTTACCCCAGTCGTTTTCGAAAAGCTGCATCTATTTTTCAGCAGGTATTTAACTGTTGTAGCCGGATAGCGTACCATGTCTGATTCGGTTACCTGTGTTTTTGTTCATGGCTGGGCGATGAACAGTGCGGTCTGGGATGAATGTATTGACCAGTTACCCGACTGGATCAACGTGATAGTGGTGGATTTACCGGGGCATGGCACTATGGCTGGTGTATCAGCTAGCAAACTGGATGATTATGTACAGGCGCTTGTGCCGCTCGCACATCAACCTGTCATTTGGGTTGGTTGGTCTTTGGGTGGTCTGGTGGTATTGCGCCTTGCCGAGCTCTATCCGCAACGTGTTGCAAGTGCTTTACTTGTTGCTACCAATCCCTGTTTTATCAGCCAGGTCGGCTGGCCCTGCGCGGTTGATGCAAACGTGTTTGCACAGTTCGCCAGTGATTTGAAAAAGAATCAGCAGAAAACAATACGCCGCTTTCTGGCGTTACAGGTAAAAGGCCTGCCCAATGTAATGTCAGTGGTCAGGCAATTGCAGCAAAGTATGCAATTGCGAGGTCAGGCGGCAACGCAGGCGCTGACTTTTTCTCTGGATATCTTGCTGGAAACTGATTTGCGACCGGCATTGAAAACCATTGATTGCCCGTTACACTGGTTATTAGGTGCAAAAGACGCTCTGGTACCGAGTGAATTAGCACAGGTTTTGCAGCAGCAATATATGCAGCAAAATGTAGTGCTGCATCCACAGGCGAGTCACGCACCTTTTATTTCGCACAGCGAAGATTTCGTTAAACAGTTAATTAAAATTGCACAGTTGCAGCGTGCTAAAAAATCCGCATTTCGATGAAAGATAATTACCGGTTAACAGGAAGCTTATGAAGCGACAAGCAGGCAGGTTTTCATCCAGACCAGCACAACAAAAGTCATCGCAGGAAATTGATAAGGCACGCGTTCGCCGCGCCTTTGACCGTGCCGCTGAATCTTATGAACAATTTGCTGTATTACAAAATGAAGTATGCAAACGTTTGCTGGAAAAACTGGAAATTGTAAAAATTAATCCGCGGTTTATTTTAGATGCCGGCACCGGCACCGGCGCAGCGATGCCGACGCTGTTTAAACGATACAAAAAAGCACAACTGGTGGCGCTGGATTTGTCGGAAAATATGTTGAATAAAAGCCGCCAGCATGGCAATTTCCTGCGCTCGCCTCATCTTGTTTGCGCAGATATAGAGAAGCTTCCTTTTGCTGACAATGTATTTGATCTGGTTTATTCCAGTTTGAGTATGCAATGGTGTAATGATTTAAATGCAGCGTTACTGGAAGCGAAACGTGTACTCAAGCCGGGCGGTTTATTTGTCTTTAGTACTTTTGGTCCTGATACCTTAAAGGAATTGCGCAGCAGTTGGGCAAGCGTGGATGATGTCAACCACGTAAACCAGTTTATTGATATGCATGATATTGGTGACGCTTTGTTGTTTGATGGTTTTGCCGAACCTGTAATGGAGGCGGAAGTGTTGACTGTTACCTATAACTCAGTCGATGAAATCATGCATGATTTAAAAGCGATAGGCGCAAATGTTACCGCTCAACGTTCGCGCACAGGACTTGGCGGTAAAGCTGCTTTAAATGATCTGCGAAAAAATTATGAGCAGTTCAGACGGGATAATTTACTGCCAGCCAGTTATGAAATAATTTATGGTCACGGATGGAAGCCAGTATTGGAAAAAACGAAGAAACCGGAGGAAAATCAGCAGCTTGTTGATTTTCAACCATGAAAAATTATTTACCGCAGAGGTCGCTCCTGTGTGTCCGTACACTTGCGACATTAATGCATCCATGCACGTCGCGCAGAGAAAAACTTTTATTTTATTAGTTGCGCCTGCAGGCGCAACTAATAAAAATTAGACACACTGTGCTGCGACCTCGGCGGTGAAAATGTTTTTAGTTTTTAAGCTTCGAAAGCTACACGCATTTTACCTAGCGCACTTTTTTCGATCTGGCGAATACGTTCTGCAGAAACTTCGTATTCAGCTGCCAGTTCATGCAATGTGGCTTTATCTTCATTTAACCAGCGACGATTGATGATATCCTGACTGCGCTCATCCAGGGTTTCTAATGAATTTGCCATCAGGCTAAGTTCCTGTGATCGACTGTCATCATGTTCCAGTAAATGTGCTGGATCCATGCTGTCATCAGTAAGATAAGCGGCTGGTGTAAAATGGTGTTCATCATCATTGTCATTAGTCGGTGGATCAAATGTAACATCGCTACCGCTTAAACGTGATTCCATTTCAACAACTGTTTCCGGTTTTACGCCCAGCGTTTTGGCAACGTCATTCACTTCATCCTGGCTAAACCAGCCCAGTCTGTTTTTAGAGCTGCGCAGTTTAAAGAAAAGTTTACGTTGCGGTTTAGTTGTGGCAACTTTAACAATACGCCAGTTACGCAAAACAAACTCATGAATTTCCGATTTAATCCAGTGTACCGCATAGGATATCAGGCGGACTTCGTGACTTGCTGAGAAGCGTTTAACGGCTTTCATCAGGCCGATATTGCCTTCCTGAATTAGGTCGCTCAGTGGCAGGCCGTAACCTGTGTAACCACGTGCTATTTTTACCACGAAGCGTAAATTAGACATAATTAATTTTTGCGCAGCTTCAAGATCATTATTCTGCTCCAGACGCAATGCAAGTTCGCGCTCATATTCAGCGGTTAACACAGGAATACTGTGAATTTGTCGAATATAAGTATCCAGATTGCCGGCACTTAATGGCGTGTTCTGTAAAACTGGAATTAATGTTGTTGTCATAGTTTCTTCTCTCATGGTCATATTTTAGCAGTCAACGAGTAAGAGTGCTAATTATACAAAAAGTTCAAAGAAATACTAGTGGTTTAGCTTGAAAACGAATTATTCACCGCCGAGGCGCGGAGACGCAGAGGAAAACCTTTATTTTATTTGTTGCGCCATATGGCGCAGCGAATAAAGGTTAAAACTCCGTGTCTCCGCGCCTCGGCGGTGAATAATTTTTAAATGATAGGAATGATTATAACTTATTGATATACATATCTATTTTAGCTGGGTTCGATTTCTTTCAGGTGTCGGCTGACTGCAATCCATGAGCCCGCAAGACCCAGTAAACAGCTAAATAATAGCAAAAGCAGGGTATTTACCTGCTCCCAGCCCACTCAGGCGGAAATCGCTGTGATATAACAATGCCAGCTTATGGATAGGGTTTTCCATTAAAAGCAGTGATATTTGGGTGATTATCCACGCCAGGGTTCCCCCAATGGCGCCATACCATGTCCCGGTGTATAAAAAGGGACGGCGGATAAAAGCGTCTGAGGCACCAATTAGCTTTGATACTTCAATTTCTTCGCGGCGATTTTGGATATCCAGCCGGATAGTGTTGCCGATAATTAACAACACGGCAATGGCCAGCATGGAGCTGATAACCAGAATGCTGCGGTTGGCAATTTCTAAAAAGGTATAAAGGCGTTTCACCCATTGCACATCAAGTTGCGCCAGCTCAACCAGTTTGTTTTTTCCCAGTTCTTCAACCAGAGCCGTGGTTCTGTCTGGCTGGTTGTTGTTGATTTTCGGGTGAACCACCAGCACGATGGGCAGGGGGTTGTTATCGAGGTATTTCAGGGCATCGCCAAACCCCGAGATTTCCCTGAACTGTTGCAGTCCTTTTTCTTTATCGATAAATTCAATCTTTTTAATGTTTTTATGTTTTTCTAAACGTTGCATTAACTTTTGTGCATCGCGTTTGTTTACATGGGTATGCAGAAATAGCGAGATTTGCATGGAGCTATCCCAGTCACTACTAAGCTGATCCACATTGTCCAGTGCAATGTACAGGCCAACGGGCAACGCTAATGCGATCGCAATCACCGTGGCGGTCATTAAGGTTGCAACCGGTTGCGCATAGAGTCGACCCAGGCTATCAAGACTGACACGCAGATGGTTGCTAAAGTATGCGCTAAGACGATTTTTTCTGGGTGCACGATTACGCATAATCTTTATATACCCATAAAGGGCAGGCCATTGTGACTAATCTGTCCGCCCTGCAGGCTAATCACAGGTGAGCCCATTTGATGAATCAGATCAAGATCATGACTGGCAATTAAAACCGTAGTGCCTACCTGGTTGAAGCGTGCGAATAGTTGCATGATTTCCAGTGACAGTTCAGGATCAAGGTTTCCTGTGGGTTCATCGGCGAGTAATAATAAAGGTTTGTGCACAATGGCGCGAGCGATGCCAACGCGTTGTTGCTCACCACCGGACAGGGTAATGGGGGCAGATTTTTCTTTACTTAATAATCCCACCTGATTAAGTGCTGCACGTACGCGTTTGTGAATCTCCTGGCGTCGATACCCCTGTATAAGTAGTGGCATCGCGACATTATCAAAAACCGGCCGATCATAAAGCAGGTGGTGATTCTGAAAAATAATGCCGATGTTGCGGCGTATGTAAGGGATTTTTCGGTTACTGATATTATTCAGATTAACCCCGTCGAGAAAAATTTGCCCGCGTGTAGGGCGCTCTATCATGGCAATTAGCTTGAGTAAGGTGCTTTTACCCGCCCCCGAATGACCGGTGAGGAAGGCCATTTGTCCTTTGGCAAGACGCAGGTTAATACGGTTTAAAGCATTATGACCACCGGGGTAGCGTTTGCTTATGTTATCGAAGCGAATCACTAGGTTACTGCGTAATCAATGAAAAGTGTACCGGAATCGTGCCAGGCGATTCTCGGTATACGACCCACATGGCAAGGATTGTTCCTACAATCCTGTTGCATTTCCTCCATCCATGGAGGTCAGATGTTGGAAGTGCGGAAAATGCATATGTCCATGGATGGACGGTAGTAGGGCAATGCATATGTCCATGGATGGACGGTAGTAGGGCAATGCATATGTCCATGGATGGATGGTAGTAGGACAACGCAGGAGCAGTTGTCGAGGAGCAGTTGTCGAGGAGCAAATGCCGAGGAGCAATTTTCAGCCACTCCATCTTATGGAGGTAACCGCAATGCCTTCCTGGCTCCTTGCGGAATACCGCCCGTCGATAAACATAAAAAAAGAAAAATGTGAAGCGCTTCGCGCTATTGCTTGTGTTTTTTTCTTTTTTCATTGTTTACTTTGCATTGCCGTTTTATTCCAAAAGCGCATCAACAAACTCAGCAGCATTAAACGGCTTAAGGTCATTAATGCCCTCGCCGATACCAATAAAACGAACCGGCAGCTTCAGGGTTCTGGCGATGGAAAATAATATGCCACCTTTTGCTGTACCATCAAGTTTGGTAACCGCCAGCCCGGTCAGACCGATGCTGCTATGGAATTGTTGTACCTGATGCAGGGCATTTTGACCGAACCCGGCATCCATTACGATCAGGGTCTCGTGTGGAGCATTGGCATCAAGTTTAGCCAGTACACGCTTTATTTTTGCCAGCTCATCCATTAAGTTATCTTGTGTATGTAAACGACCTGCAGTATCAGCTATGACGATATCAATATTTTTTGAACTTGCTGAAGCGACAGAGTCAAAGATAACCGATGCCGGGTCGGCACCCGGGCCCTGAGAAATGACAGGGACATTATTACGTTGCCCCCATTGCTCTAGTTGCTCGACCGCAGCGGCCCGAAAAGTATCGCCAGCGGCTAGCATCACAGATTTGCCCTGTTGTTTGAAATGATGGGCCAGTTTACCGATACTGGTGGTTTTACCTGCACCATTGATACCAACAACAAGTATCACAAACGGTTTTGTGTTTTCGGTGTTGCTGATAACAGAATCAAGAGACTGCTCACAGGGTTGCAGAATAGACTTCATGATCTCGGCTAATTTAACGTGAAGTGAATCAGCATCACTAATGACTTTTCGAGAAATATTGTTCTGCAGTTCATCAATGATGGTTGTGGTGGCATCCACACCAACATCGGCACTCAGCAGGCGCGTTTCCAGTTCATCGAGTAAGGCATTGTCGATGGCCTTTTTGCCGAGAAAAAAGTCGGCCAGGCCATCGGAAAAACTTCGTTTGGTTTTTTCCAGTGAATGGCTTAAATCAGCAGGTTTTGTTTCTGCTGAGACAGGTTCTTCTGCCGGGACGGTTGTTTCTGTAGTAGTTTGAGTCGTCTCAGAAACGTTTTTTCGCTTGCGTTTAATGAAGCCAAACATGATGACTGGTATAGTAAAGTTATGAAATGTGTAGGGTATCCTAGCATTACTTTTCTATTTTTACATAAGGCAACGCTGATTAATTAGCATAATTCTGGCAATGTTGATGTTTATTAGCCCGAATAACGATATGTTAATTTAAAGTCAGAGTTGCCTTAATATAGATAGATGATTTAAAAAGTAAAAAAGACCGAGAAGTATTAAACATGATGATAAAGATGAAGATGAAGATAATTATAGGACTGGTTGTTATTTCAACTTTAGTCCTGGGTAGTGTGCTGTATAACCGCAAACAGCCGAAGATAGAACAAAGTGATGAAGCTGTAAAATCGTATACCTTGTCGAATGGCTTGAAAGTGCTGGTGGTTGAAAACCATCGTGCGCCCGTGGTGGTGTCACAGGTCTGGTATAAAATCGGCGCCAGTTATGAGCATGACGGTATTACCGGTGTCTCGCATGTGCTTGAACATATGATGTTTAAAGGCACAGAAAAGCATCCCGCCGGTGAGTTTTCAGAAATTATTGCCGCTAATGGCGGTGAAGAAAATGCTTTTACCGGACAGGACTATACGGCTTATTTTCAAAAGATTGCCAATGACAGGCTGGAGCTATGCCTGGAACTGGAAGCCGATCGCATGCGGAATCTGCTGTTTGATGAAAAAGAGTTTCTAAAAGAAATTGAAGTAGTTAAAGAAGAGCGCCGTTTACGTACTGATGATAAACCCAATGCGTTAACCTATGAAAGATTTAATGCCGTTGCCTATACCAACAGTCCTTATCGACGACCGATTATCGGCTGGATGGAAGACCTGGAAACACTAACTGTTGATGATGCACGGCAATGGTATGAAACCTGGTATGCACCAAACAATGCAACACTGGTGGTTGCAGGTGATGTTGAGGCGCAGCAGGTGTTTCAACTGGCAAAACAATATTTTGGCCAGTTGCCGACCTCGAAAATACCCCAGTTAAAAACCAGGCATGAAGCAAAACAGTATGGTACTCGGCGCATGAATGTTGAATTGCCGGCAAAAATTCCCTATCTAATTATGGGTTATAAAGCACCCGTTTTAGGACGTAGCGAAGAAGCCCGGCAGGAAGAGTGGGAGGTTTATGCGCTGGAAGTGCTGGCCGGTGTGCTTGATGGTGGCAGCAGTGCACGCCTGAGTAGCAACCTGGTTCGTGGTCAGCAAATTGCAAACAGTGCGAGCGTAAGTTATAGCATGACAGCAAGGCATGAAACCCTGTTTGTATTGTCGGCGATACCGAATGATGCGGTGGCAATAGAAGTGCTTGAGTTTGCCCTTCGAGATGAAATAAATAACATAAAAACTCAGTTGCCTGATGAAGCTGAACTTGACCGCGTAAAAGCGCAGGTCGTCGCTGCACAGGTATACCAGCAGGATTCGACGTTTTATCAGGCGATGGAAATAGGCATGTTAGATACCATAGGTTTGCCATGGCAAATAAAAGATGAGTATGTCGAAAAAATTCTGGCGGTCACCGCCCAGCAGGTGCAGCAGGTGGCAAATAAATATTTAACGGATGAGCGTTTGACGGTGGCCGTGCTTGATCCATTGCCGATCGAGAATGGTGTAACTGCTATGAAAGCGGTACCTTCGGCAGGAGTAAGTCATGGTCATTAATATTTTTAGGGTAAATAAAAACAGCATAAAAGTGTTCGCTTCACTGTGTTTGATGTTGATAAGTGCTGCTGTTTATGCAACGCCAGACATTCAAACCTGGAAAACAGAAAATGGTGCAAAAGTATTATTTGTACCGGCGCCTGAAATTCCGATGCTGGATGTACGTATTGTGTTTGATGCCGGAAGTGCAAGAGATGCTGGTATCAGCGGCCTGGCATTATTAACTAACGGCCTGTTAACTGAAGGCGCAGCAGGTAAAACGGCAAAGCAAATTGCAGAAATATTCGAATCGGTTGGCGCACAAATTGATTATGAAGCTACACGTGACATGGCGCTGGTCGGGGTGCGCAGTTTAACCGAGTCGCGTTATTTAAGCGCAGCAATAGAAGGCCTGAAACAGGTATTAACGCAGCCTGATTTTCCCCGGGACGCATTTCAGCGCGAGCTGGATCGGATGAAAGTCGCCGTGAAAGCACGACAGCAATCGCCTTCTGCACTGGCAGCTGAGGCTTTTAATAAAGCTGTTTTTGGTGATCACCCATACGCGTCTCCTACCTCGGGGACCAAAGAAAGCCTGGATAAACTAACACTTGATGATGTCGTTAAGTTTTATAAGCAATATTATGTTGCCAATAATGCAACCGTTGTTTTGGTGGGCAATGTAGAACGCTGGCAGGCAGAGGAAATTGTTAACGCCGTGGTGTCGAATTTACCTGCTGGAGAAAAAGCATCTGCTTTGCCTGAGGTGAAACCGTTAACAGAAGCGGAACAGGTTGTTATCGATTACCCGTCAGCGCAAACGCATATTTTTGTCGGACAACCGGGCATGAAACGTGGTGATAAAGATTACTATGCTCTGTATGTCGCAAACCACCCTTTTGGTGGCAGTGGTTTTTCTTCCAGGCTGGTTGAGGTAATTCGTGAAGAGCGTGGCCTGGCTTATAGCGTTTATAGTTATTTTTCACCATTGCGTGAAAAAGGTGTATTTGCCATGGGCATGCAAACTAAAACCGAACAAACCGAGCAGGCATTAAACTTACTTAATCAGCAATTAAAAAAATATATAGAAGAAGGACCTGATGAAGACGAACTTGCTGCAAGCATGAGTAACATAACTGGTGGTTTTCCCTTAAAAATTGACAGTAATGGTAAGTTACTCGAATACATTGCAATGATCGGGTTTTATGATTTACCCATTGATTCCCTTGATCATTTTATCGACAATATCAAATCCGTTGATGTGGAAAAGGTAAATGATGTGCTGGCGCGCAGACTTCAGCCAGACAAAATGGTGACTGTTATTGTTGGAAAGCAACAATAAAATGTACTGAAATCGTTCCAGGGGATTTTCAGCCGACCCACACGGACGTGGGAAGTGCGGAAAATGCATGGAGCAATTTTCAGCCGACCCACATGGCAAGGATTGTTCCTACAATCCTGTTGCATTTCCTCCATCCATGGAGGTCAGATGTGGGAAGTGCGGAAAATGCATGGAGCAATTTTCAGCCGACCCACATGGCAAGGATTGTTCCTACAATCCTGTTGCATTTCCTCCATCCATGGAGGTCAGATGTGGGAAGTGCGGAAAATGCATGGAGCAATTTTCAGCCGACCCACATGGCAAGGATTGTTCCTACAATCCTATTGCATTTCCTCCATCCATGGAGGTCAGATGTGGGAAGTGCGGAAAATGCATATGTCCATGGATGGACGGTAGTAGGGCAATGCATATGTCCATGGATGGACGGTAGTAGGACAACGCAGGAGCAGTTGTCGAGGAGCAATTTTCAGCCACTCCATCCATGGAGATTCACTGGAATTGTTCCAGACAATTCTCAGCATACGACCCACATGGCAAGGATTGTTCCTACAATCCTGTTGCATTTCCTCCATCCATGGAGGTCAGATGTGGGAAGTGCGGAAAATGCATATGTCCATGGATGGACGGTAGTAGGACAACGCAGGAGCAGTTGTCGAGGAGCAATTTTCAGCCACTCCATCCATGGAGATAAAAAATGAAAAATGGGTCGTGCAGGATTATCGGTGGTAAATGGCGTGGTCGTAAAATAACATTTAATGATGCGACAGGATTGCGACCGACAACTGACCGCATACGTGAAACCGTGTTCAACTGGTTGCAACCCTATGTCTATCAAAGCCATTGCCTGGATTGTTTTGCCGGCAGTGGTGTTCTCGGGCTTGAGGCGCTTTCACGCGGGGCAAATGAAGTTGTTTTTATTGAGAGCAACAGTAAAACGGTTAAGAATTTAAAACAAAACCGTGATCGACTAGATGCTGCAGCTGCGGTGATTGTTCATCAAGATACATTAAGCTGGTTGCAAGCTGTGTCAGACGATCAGCGTACACGGCAGCACTTTGACCTGGTCTTTCTCGATCCACCGTTCCATTCGGATTTACTGGAAAAAATCTGTGTACTCCTTAGTAACAGTGGAATTTTGGCTGAGGATGCCATAATCTATGTGGAGCATGCGGTTGATGCAGATGTTACCTTACCGGATAACTGGTATTGTTTGAAACAAAAAACAGCTGGCCAGGTGTCGTATAAATTATTTGAATATAGAGTTTAAGCATCGCGTGGTTTGACGAAAATTTAATAAACACCGAGGTTATATGTCAGTTGTAGCGGTTTACCCGGGAACTTTTGATCCGATTACCAATGGGCATTCTGATTTAGTGCAGCGTGCTGCGGGGTTATTTGATCACGTGATCGTGGCAATTGCAGCAAATCCGGGAAAAACCCCCTTATTTGATTTAAAGCAACGCGTAACTATGGCAGAACAGGTATTATCACAATTTGATAATGTTGAAGTCTGTGGTTTTTCTGATCTGCTTGTTCATTTTGTAAAATCAAAAAATGCAAAAGTGATACTGCGTGGTTTACGTGCAGTGTCTGACTTTGAATACGAAATGCAACTGGCAAGCATGAACCGGCATCTGGATAATTCACTGGAAACCGTGTTTATGACCCCCAGTGAAGAAACCAGCTTTATTTCAGCATCACTGGTGAAAGAAATTGCTTTGCATGGTGGTGATGTTTCACAATTTGTCCATGAACATGTTGTGGAAGCATTAAGTTTAGCGAAGCATAAAATACCAGAGTAATAACCGCTACTGTCCTGCAATTAATATCTAGAGGCAAGAACTGGAGGTGCCTTGCAGCGACACGCCGTGAACCCTTCCATGGGAGCTCGACATCCGCATCCCTGCGGCTGACGGTCTCAGCAAGGCACCTCCGGTTCATGTCGATTGTAAACAATGGTTTCAGGCGAGACAGTGGTGCAGTAATAGCTCTCTTTATTTATTTTTTCCAGCTGATTAATAGAGAGAACCTGATAATTTAAGAATAGAGAATTTGTGTGATTTGTTATGGCTTTAATGATTACTGATGAATGTATTAATTGTGATGTTTGTGAACCCGAATGTCCCAATGAAGCGATTAGCCCGGGTGATGAGATCTACGAAATTGACCCAAATTTATGCACAGAATGTGTCGGGCATTATGAAACATCTCAGTGTGTAGAGGTGTGTCCGGTTGATTGTATTCCGTTGGATCCTGATCATCAGGAAACGCAGGAAGAGTTGATGGAAAAGTATAAAATCCTTACCGGAAAGTCATGATTTTCAATGTAAAGCAGCCTCTGATTTATTCCATCCTTTTTATTTAAAATTAATCAGAGGCTGCTTTACTTCCATATAACACAGGTGTGCCCTTTTATATATGCTGAATTTAGGTTTTCAATATAGACTCAATATTATGAACAGAATTGGACGTAGAATCTGTTTTTTTGTTTTCATCAGCTTTTTTTCAGTTCAGGCTTTCTCGCAAACCTCGGCCGAATTAATTGCTTCGCAGGCGGCCATTGCCAGCGCACATCCCTTAGCGACACAGGCAGGCATTGATGTTTTAAGCCAGGGCGGTAATGCGTTTGACGCGGCCATTGCGGTTACTGCAACACTTGCCGTGGTTGAACCGTATTCTTCAGGTATTGGTGGTGGTGGTTTTTATTTACTGCACCAGGTTGAAAACGATCGATACGTTATGCTTGATGCGCGCGAAAAGGCGCCCTTAGCTGCCCATAAAGATATGTTTCTTGATAAAGCAGGGCAGGTGGTTTCCGGTAGTTCTATTAATGGTGCTTTATCGGCCGGCATTCCGGGTATTCCTGCCGCCCTGGTACACCTGGCAGAAAATTACGGCAAGTTAGCATTATCACAGTCATTGGCAGCGGCGATTTCACATGCAGAGCAGGGTTTTCCAGTTGATGAATATTATCAACGTATGGCAGGGTTCCGCTTAAAAGCTTTACAGAAAAACAAAGCCGCAAGTGAACTTTTTTTACAGCAGGGCGAAGTGCCTGAGCTGAATTATAAAATTATACAAAAAGATCTGGCGAAAACCTTGCAGCGGATCGCTGAGTTCGGTTATGCCGGGTTTTACCAGGCAGAATTAGCCCTGAAACTGGTCAAAGATGTACAAAAAAATGGCGGCATATGGACGATTAAAGATCTGGCTGCCTACAAAATAAAACAACGATCTCCCGATGTCTCGGTTTATAAAGGCATGAAATTAACAGCGGCATCTCTGCCATCTTCTGGTGGTTTGGTGTTATCAGAAATCCTGCGAATACTTGCTCAATTTGATATTGAAAAGATGGATGAAGTGCAGCGTATTCATCATATTGTTGAAGCCATGCGCCTGGCATATCGGGATCGTGCGGAGTATATGGGGGATCCTGATTTTATCGAGGTGCCTGTTGATTACCTGGTTTCAGATTCTCGCATTAAATTACTCGCTGCAAGTATCAACCGCGACAAGGCAACATTGAGCTCATCACTCAAAGCCGTCGTGCAACCTTCTGGTAATGGTGCTGACACTACGCATTTTTCTATTATTGATAAGCAGGGAAATAAAGTTTCAGCAACGTTGTCAGTTAACTATCCATTTGGTTCCTGTTTTGTCGCTGAAGGCACCGGGGTTTTATTAAATGATGAAATGGATGACTTTGTGTCTAAACCGGGAGTACCGAACGTTTATGGACTGGTCGGTTCGCATGCCAATGCTATAGAACCGGGTAAACGTATGTTATCCAGCATGACACCGAGTATTGTAGAAACAAAAAATCGTGTAGCTGTTATTGGTACACCGGGTGGCAGTCGTATCATTACCATGGTTTTACTTGGGATTCTCGATTTTTATGAAAATAAAACGGCAGCTGAAATAGTCAATGCCGGTCGTTTCCATCATCAGTATTTGCCTGATGAGATTTCCTTCGAACCTGGTGTTTTTGATCACTCTCTGGTTAATGCGTTACAGAAGTTAGGCCATCAAACCAAAGCCCTTGATAATACTTATGGCAATATGCAGGTTATTGTACTGGATAAGAAAAGTGGCCAGATAGAAGCAGCGTCAGATGGTCGGGGTATTGGCAGTGCGCAGATTTTGCACTAACTTTTTTTGAAAATGTTCCCCGAAAGACAGGTATCAGCTAAATATATCTGTTGAGTGCAGCGCTGTGAAGGTGCTCAAACAGGTGTCACAAAAGTTTACAGTTCGGGGTAATAGCCAAAAAACCTCTGAAGCGTGGTTGTGACAGCTATTGTCCAATATCGAGGTTTGCCTGGGTGTCGCAAAACTTTACAAAATATAACATTCGGGTGATTTAATTCTGAAATACCTGGCTATCGCTGTTAACTGGACGATGAGGTATCTTTTGTTTAAGTCGCTTTTTCCCCGCAAACTTGTTACTTCATCTCTGCTGCCATATATACACCGCCATAACAGACGCCACACTTTGCCAGATTATTGTCATTTGCAATAACCAGGCAGGGTGCAAAACCATTATCTACTGACCATTGCATTGAACTGACAATCTCAGGATAATTGTCCAGCACTGCTCCCATTAAACCTATAGCAAGGTTAGTATTTGAATATAGATTGCCCTGGGCAATATGCTCCTGGATACTAACAACCCTTTTAATCAGCGATAACAGGCCGTTGTTAGAGCTGACACCTCGCTTGTTACACCACCTGCGCCACATAACCATAAAGCTAGCTGCCAATTCATTAGACGGTACTAGAAACTCAGTTGTCAGAGTGAATGGCTTTTTGTCTTCCACATAATGCACCATAACCAGAAGACCGTTACCAGTACTAATATCGACATAAGTCCCTTTTTTCTTGCCATCTGCTGTCATTATTACTGTGTTATGTTGTTCCAGCAAGCGAATAACCATATCAGCAAATCCATGACCAAAGTCATCCAGCACTGATGTGGTTGTTGCTCGAAAATCTACTTTGCTTACTATCATACCTCTACCTAAAAGCAAGGTTTTTTATTTCCGTTACCATTATTCCTTATCTGATTTTTAACATTTTCTGCTGGTGAGCAGTATTACTTAGTAAAGCAAAAATCATGCCATAAGATAATTTTATTGCTGCCTGTCGCTGTTAGCTGACGCTCAACATAAAAATTCTGCATTGCTATGAAATATCCGGGTTAAGTTAAATCACTTTGTGCTATCAGCAGATTCATTATTTTATTATAACTGTGTAGTCGCCGTTATCAATGTTATCTATCGTCCATTCACCTATGCTGTAGCGTATCAATCTTAAGGTAGGGAAACCCGCTGCTGCAGTCATTCTTCTTACCTGGCGGTTGCGGCCTTCCGTAATGCTTAACTCAATCCAGGATGTTGGAATGTTTTTGCGTTTACGTATAGCAGGCACTCTAGGCCAGAGTGTTTCTGGCTGAGAAATTATTTTTGCTTTTGCCGGTTTGCTCAAGCCATCCTTTAGTTTCAAACCTTTTTTTAATCGAATGATGGCGTCATGGCTTATTTCACCTTCGACCTGTACCCAGTAGGTTTTTTGCATTTTGTTTTTTGGGTCGGTAATTTTATGTTGCAACTTTCCGTCGTCAGTGAGTAAGACAAGTCCTTCGCTATCACGATCCAGCCTGCCTGCGGCGTAAACATTTTTTTGTTTGATGAAGTCTGCGAGTGTTGTGCGGCCGTGCTCATCGGTGAACTGACAGAGTACATTGAAGGGTTTGTTAAATAATATGATCATTATGGATGCTCAATAATATTGGTCAAAGCGCCGAAACGACACTGAGCAGACAGTCAATTTTTTAACAGCAATAGTCCACGGATGAACGCATATGAACGCAGATAAAAACAAGAAATGTTTATTTTTGTCATCCTGACTGGAGCGTAGCGTAATGGAAGGATCTTGTTCACCACGCTATTATGGTGTAACCGTCTCAAGATCCTTCACTACCGCTCAGGAGGACATCAAATAACTAATGTCTTTTATCTGTGTTCATCTGCGTTTATCTGTGGAAAAAACGTTTTTGTTTGTGTGTCCATTCATGGCCGGTTTACGCTTTTAGAAACTTTAGGTAAACATCCGTTAAACCGGTTGTAATTTGTACCAGCGCTCGCGTCGTCCTCTTGCCGCATCAAGGCGATTAAACATGGTAATCATTGCGTCTTCGTTTATGCCTGACCAACGAATGTCTTTTTTCGGACCTTTAAATTCGGCATCTGTGACAATAGTGGTTAATTGTTTTGTCATCGGCAGAATGTGCTGGTGCTGGTCAACCAGCATTTGAATACGTTTGGAACCACGAAATTTCATTTCTGAAATTTTTTCTATATTTTCCATAATGTGATTAACACCGGGGTATTTTTTTAACAGGTTCGATGCCATTTTGTAACCGATGCCAGGAATGCCGGGAATGTTATCAACTTTATCGCCAGCCAGTGCCAGCAGGTCGGCTATCAGCTCGGGTCTTACGCCAAAGTTTTTTTCTACATCTTTGTAATGCAGGATTTTATTTCGTGCATAATCCCACCATACATCACCGGGTCTGAGTAATTGCGCGAGGTCTTTGTCGGCGCTGAGAATGGTGATTCTGAAACCCTCTTCCCGTAATTGTGTTGCCAGGGTGCCGATGATGTCATCACCCTCAAAGCGGTTGCTGGA
The DNA here is from genome assembly GCA_963803185.1 of uncultured Gammaproteobacteria bacterium. GTDB lineage: Bacteria > Pseudomonadota > Gammaproteobacteria > SZUA-229 > SZUA-229. The sequence goes on from CAWDMF010000016.1 coordinate 120,762, forward strand.
AAAGTCAGCAATGCCGGCGGCGCGACAAAAGTCCCGGCAGTGTTTAAACTGGCTTTTAAGTTCAACAGGGGCAGGTGGTCGGTTGGCTTTGTATTCCGGGAATATTTCACGGCGGTAGGAGTTGGTTTGTTTGGCATCAAAGGCACAGGCAATGTATTCTGGTTGTTCGAGTTCCAGTATTTCACGCAGGAACTCGGTAAAGCCATAGACTGCATTGCTGGGGTTGCCATCACGGTCAACGATTTCATCAGAATAGACGTGCCAGCCGCGAAAGATGTAGATACTGCTATCAATCAGATAGGCGTGCTTTTTTGTCTGTAGTGTCATAAAAAAGCATTTTACTTGAATAGTCAGCAATGGTGTAACAAGTAGATGGTAGATTTAGTAAAAAGACGATTTTTCAAGCAGTGTTTGTCCAGACTGAGTGTTTGTGGTGTTGCTGCTGTAGGGGCTAACGTCCTGTTAGCGGGGTGCAGTAAGGAGAAAGAATTCGGCTTGCTGGCAGCAGATAATAACGGCGTGCGATTACCCGCCGGGTTCAGTTCACGCATTATTGCAAACTCCGGTCAGGCAGTGATTAACGGGCAGGAATTTACCTGGCATGCAGCACCCGATGGCGGTGCCTGCTTTGCGATAGATAGTGGCAGTTATAGCGGCGGCTGGATTTATGTTTCTAATAGTGAAATGCAATCGACCGGTGGTGCGGGAGCTATTGTCTTTAACGCCGGGGGAGAGGTGGTGGATGCTTATGCCATCCTTGAAAACACCAGCCGAAATTGTGCAGGTGGTTCGGGCTGTTCGAAGCCCCGGGCGGAAATTTCCGGCGAGCTGAAAATCTCGAGCACCCATACGTCATTATTTCGAGGGACCGGATTCGAGCGAGACCGCCAAACCGAATCCCTTCACTTTTTATCGCCTCAATGTGACGTTTGAAGGTCCTTAGAAGACGTACGAGGTTCCGGGGTATTACGCCGCCGACGGCAACGCCGCCGAGTCGTCGGCCGACTCCGGAGCGATCTGGCAGGTGCGTTCACGCCACCGGAAGAGGGTCTTTGGAACCTGTCGGCCTCGTTCCGGTGCGGGACCGAGGTCACGGTGGCGGCCGACCCCACCGCAGGCCAGCCGGCGGCCTTCGACGGCGCCAGCGGCTCGTTCACGGTCGGTCCAAGCCCGGCGACGCGGCCGGACTTTCGCGCGCGGGGCCGCCTGCACTACGTGGGCGAGCACTACCTGCGCTTCGCCGGCAGCGGCGAGGCTTCCTCAAGGGCGGCGCCGACAGCCCCGAGAACTTGCTCGGCCTACGCCGACTTCGACGCAGACCGGCGGCAGCGACCCCAACGAGGCGTCAGCGGGCTGCACCTACGCGCCCCACGTCGGCGACTGGCAGGCCGGCGATCCGACTGGCACGGCGGGCCAGGGCAAGGGCCTCATCGGCGCCCTCAACTACCTCTGCGGCCGGGCATGAACTCGGTCTACTTCCTGACCATGAACGTGACGGGCGACGGCGACGACGTGTGGCCCTGGACCGGCGACGCGAGCGTTTTCGCTTCGACGTCAGCAAGCTGGACCAGTGGGAGATCGTCTTCGACCACATGGACGGCTCGGGCATCGTGCTGCACGTGGTCACCCAGGAGACCGAGAACGACCAGCTGCTGGACGGCGGCGCGCTCGGCACCGACGCGCAAGCTGTACTACCGCGAGCTGGTCGCCCGCTTCGCCCACCACCCGGCGGTGGTCTGGAACCTGGGCGAGGAGAACACCAACACGACGCGCAGCGCAAGGCTCATGCCTGGCAGTTGCGCCGAATATGACCCTTACGATCATCCGGTGGTCATGCGCACGACGAACTCGCGGCCGACACCGAGAAGGCCTACGCGCCGCTGCTTGGCTTCGAACTCTTTGAAGGCGCCTCGATGCAGATTCGCGATGACGAGCTGGTGCACGGGATCGTACTGGATTGGATTCGGCGCTCTCGCAAGGCCGGCCGGCCGTGGACCGTCGCCTTTGACGAGCAGCGTATGGGCAGCAACGGCGTCGCACCCGATGCAGATGAACTACCCGGAGCACAACGAAGATCGTCACGTTCAGCTCTGGGCGACGTTGATGGCCGGCGGATGGGGCATCGAGTGGTATTTCGGCTACCAATACGAACACAACGACGTGAATTTGGAGGACTGGCGTTCGCGCGATGTCTTGTGGAAGCAGACGCTGCACGCGACGAGTTTTTCGTGAGTATTTACAGTTCTGGGAGATGGAATCGGCGGATGAGCTTTCACCAGACGCCGGCAATTACGTGTTTGCGAAACGCGGCGAGACTTATGCGGTTTATGTGCCCACGGGCGGGTCGGCACGGCTCGATCTCGAGGAGTTTTCGGGGAGGTTTGAGGTTCGCTGGTATGACCCGCGCAATGGCGGGGAATTAAAGACGGGCTCGGCGGCAGAGGTGAGCGGACCCGGGGTAAAGACGCTGGGCCGCACGCCTGGCGAGCGCAGCAGGGATTGGGTGGCGCTGGTGAGGAAGGCCGAGCGATAGCAGCCCGCGCCGGCCCGGCGCTCAGGGCTTGCCGCGAATTTCGTAGGGCGACATCTCCACCTTTTGGGTCTCGCGCCAGCGCTCCAGCGGCGGCGCGCCCGGCGCGGCGAACCAGCTTGCCATTTCATCGCGCAGGCGCGCCTTGACAGCGGCGTAGGCCGGGTCATCAGCGAGGTCGCGGCGCTCGTCGGGGTCCTTGTCGAGGTCGAAAAGCTCAGGCTCAAAGCCCTCCGCCCTTTCCACCCACTTGTGGTTGGCGGTCCGCACGGTGCGGACGAAGGCGTACTCGGCGAAAATCTTGTCGCGTCCGGTTGAAGACGGTTCGTCGAGGTGATTGCTAAAGCTCATTCCGCCTTCCGGGCCGTTGCGAGCCTCGATGCCAACGTATTCAAGCAGCGTGGGATAAGAAATCGATCGTCGAGACCATCGAGTCATCGACTCGTGGCCTGATTCTGCCCGGTTGGCTGAAGATCAGCGGAATCTGCAA
>CAWDMF010000017.1:0-11810 GCA_963803185.1 uncultured Gammaproteobacteria bacterium
ACAATAAAAGGCATTACCCCCTGATAAATTTGCGTGGTTTTTATTGTCGCTGGTGCGACACCACGCAAATAAAATAAGGCAAAACCAAACGGCGGCGTCAGGAATGAAGTTTGCAGGTTGATGGCAATCAGTATGCCGAGCCAGACCGGGTCTATACCCATGGTGAGTAATACCGGGCCAACAATAGGTACGATGACAAAAGTGATTTCGATGAAATCAAGAACAAAACCTAACAGGAACATCACTAACATCACGACAAATAGTGCGTGATATTTGCCACCTTCTAAATCGCCGAGTAATTCCTGTATCAGTTCATCTCCTTCGAAACCACGAAAAACTAAAGAGAATAATGCGGCACCGATTAAAATCATAAATACCATGCAGCTAACACGGGTGGTACTGCGAACAACTTCCTGTAATGTTTTAAGGTTTAACATTTTTTTTGATGCGGCAAGAATCATGGCGCCCACTGCGCCGATAGCTGCTGCTTCTGTTGGTGTGGCAAGGCCGCTGATGATGGATCCCAGTACCGCCAGTATCAATACTAATGGCGGAATCAAACTTTTAATAACGTCATGGTATAAACGTGATTCATCGTTTGTGTTGCTGTCGACATTATTTGCACTTGCTGCGGGCATAGCGTCTTTATTAAAAAAAGCCAGACCGGTTATATAGAGAATATAAAAAGCAACCAGCAATAAACCCGGAATCAATGCACCAACAAATAAATCGCTAACAGAAATCGTTTCGGGTGAGAATATACCCATATCAAGCTGTGCCTGTTGATAGGCATTGGATAACACGTCACCGAGTAGTACCAGCACGATGGAAGGCGGAATAATTTGTCCCAGGGTACCGGACGCACATATCAATCCGGTTGAAATTTTAGGGTCATAACCCTGTTTTAACATGGTGGGTAAAGATAGAAGTCCCATAGTAACAACGGTTGCGCCGACAATACCTGTGCTTGCAGCAAGCAGCATGCCTACCAGAACAACGGATATACCGAGGCCGCCGCGGAGCTTACCGAACAGGCGTGACATGGTGGTTAGTAATTCATCGGCAATTTTTGAACGTTCCAGCATAACGCCCATAAAAACAAACAGCGGTACAGCCATTAAAATTTGATTACCAATAATGCCGTATAAACGATTGGGTAATGCTTCTAAAAAGGCAGGGTCAAATGTTCCGGTCATCTCGCCGATAACGGTGAACATTAAAGCGGTGCCGGCTAAAGTGAATGCCACCGGGTAACCAATCAGCAATAAAATAAAAACGGCAGCAAAAAGATAAAATGACATATATTCCATTAGTTATCACTCTTCATTGCGGGGGCCCGTAGTCAAGTCAGCGCTTAAGATGGTTTGTATATTGCGTGCGATTTGGGTGAAGGCTTGCAGGCTTAATAAAAACGTCATGACAAGAATTAAGCTTTTTAAAAGAAACACGCCTGGCAGTCCGCCAGCCTCACGTGAGCCTTCCAGCACAGACCAGCTGTCAGCAATGTAGGACCAGCTAATCCAGCTAACAAATAACATAAACGGTAATAATAAAAACAAAGCGCCAAACAGGTCGACCCATGCTTTTGTTTGTATAGAGTATCGAGAGTAGAAAATATCGACGCGCACATGTGCCTGCTGCTGCATGGTATAGGCCATGCCGACGAGAAAAACGGTTGCATGTAAGTAGCTTGTTATTTCCTGCAGCGCAATAGAGCCGCTGTCAAAAACATATCGCAGTACAACAATAATAAAAGTGACTAACACCAGAAACAAACTTAACCAGGAAACCGTGCGCCCGCTCCAGTCGATAAAAGATTCAATGTTTGCCAATATTTTACTGAACGTGTTACTAAACATGGCTTTGGTTAAATCCCGGGTTAAATCCAGTAATTAAAGTAACGGTCACTATGTTTGATTCTGTCCGCTAATATGGCTTTAAATTCATCAGGGTTTTTAGTGTGCACCAGTTCGCCAGCACGAGGGAAATGTTTGTCATAGAGACGAGATAACCAGAAGCGCAATGCCCCCGCACGTAACATCGCCGGCCAGTATTCCTGTTCATTGTCGGCCAGTGGCCTGAAGCTATTGTAATGTGTAAGAAGCGCGATGACTTTGTCTTTGTTTAAACTGAAGTCTTGATTAATGCACCAGTCATTAGCGGTGACAGCGAGGTCGTACAATAAAACATCATCACAGGAATAATAAAAATCAATGATGCCGCTGAAATTGTCTTTATCCCCCGAGGTATCCCAGAGCGCATTATCGCGAAACAAATCTGCATGAATCACACCGCGAGGCAGGTCGGCGTGCCGCCCAAAATTATTAAAATCGGTTTTTTGAAAATGTACTTCTTTATCGAGCATGTTTTGCTCACTGGCAGAAAGTTTTTCGATAACCTCCTGAGCCGTTTGCTGGCACCAGGCAGGGCCTCGTGGATTGACCTGTCTGCTAGCAAAACTAAAACCGGCAGTATGCATTTTTCCCATCGCCATACCGAGCTGCTGGCAATGATTAACGGTGGTGTTGGTTATGCTACCACCATTTAAGCGTTCGACTAATGCGATAGGCTTATCTTTAAACTGACTTAAATAATTCCCCTGATTATCGGCAACCGGATTTGCACTTGGCACTTTATGATCAGCCAGATGATGCATTAAATTGAGGTAATACTGCATTTCCTCAAAACTGTGATGCTCAAAAATAGTTAACACAAAACGACCATGGCTGGTGTTTACAAAGTAGTTGGTGTTTTCGATACCGTCGCTGATACCCTGATAATCCACCAGTTGACCCACGTTATAATTTGAGAGAAAGCTTTTGAGTTCGTTGTCATCGATGGTGGTGTAAACAGACATAAGAAATTCAGGGTTTGAATAAACAGTTAAGTAATTTGATAAAGGTCGTGATTTTACCGTATATCTGAGATTTAAAAAATGTTAGTCCGCGAAACACGCAAAAGACGCGAAAAAAGCTTTAATTTATATTGTTTTGTAGTAACTGCTCAGCGTATTATTTTCTGAGGGTATGAATTGTTGATTTATCAGGCTGCTGCAACAGAATGTTGCAGCAGAGCTTACATGGCAAGGATTGCTCCTACAATCCTGTTGCATTTCCTCCATCCATGGCGGTCAGATGTATTCACGCGTCCTTATAAATCAACAATTAATACCTTGATCCCCCAAATTGCTGAGTAGTTACATTTTTGTTTTAATTTGCGTCTTTTGCGTGTTTCGCGGACTAATAAAACGTGATTTAACTTAACCCGGATATTTCATAGGAATGCAGAATTTTGGAGAAATGTCAGTGAGTCAGTTTGTACTATTCGCCGAAAAGCATAGCCGTAGCTATAGTTACAGGGGAATCGTGCAAAATGGCCGCTGATATTTTTCCAAAAACTGCATAGCGTTGTCGGGGACATAATGTACTTTTCTAATATACTGCTATTTCTTATAACAAGCTTTGTGTTAGGTGAAATTTGCAGCGTTCCTATGAAATATCCGGGTTAATCACTGTTAAAGCACCACACTGTTTGCGATAATCTGTGGTCCGCACAATAACTAATATAGAGTTGTTATCTCCAATGCCTGATAAAAAACCGCCACTTGTCCTTGTTGATGGCTCTTCCTACCTGTTTCGTGCATTTCACGCACTACCGCCTTTGACTAACAGTAAAGGACAGCCCACCGGTGCGGTATATGGGGTGATTAATATGCTTAATAAACTGGTGGCAGAATATAAACCCGAGCATATTGCAGTGGTTTTTGATGCCAAAGGAAAAACCTTTCGTAATGACATGTATAAGGAATATAAAGCGAACCGCCCGCCGATGCCTGATGAATTAAGCAGCCAAATTGCGCCGCTGTATGAAATTGTTGAGGCACTGGGTTATCCCATGGTGATTGTGCCGGGCGTTGAGGCCGATGATGTTATTGGCACATACGCCAGACAGGCCACTGAGCAGAAGCTTGATACATTAATATCAACCGGCGATAAGGATATGGCACAACTGGTTAATCCGCATGTGACATTGATCAACACAATGAATAATGTTGTGCTGGATGAGGCCGGTGTGGTTGACAAGTTTGATGTGCCGCCGAGTGCGATTATTGATTACCTGGCTCTAATGGGGGATACCTCGGATAACATACCAGGCGTGCCCAAGGTTGGGCCCAAGACCGCTGCCAAATGGTTAAAGCAGTATGAAACACTGGATAATCTAATTGCAAATGCCGCTGACATTAAGGGCAAGGTCGGTGAAAGCTTGCGTGATAATTTAGATCAACTGCCGCTATCGCGTGAACTGACCACGATAAAATGTGACGTCGAACTCGAACATGCCATTTCAGATCTGGTTATGCGTGCGCCACAGCTGGATAAGCTGAAGCAGATATATACCGAGATGGAGTTTAAAACCTGGTTGTCGAATTTGTCCACCCTTAGCTCCGTAAACGGTGCATCCATGCACCACTACTCTGCAAATGATGGAGAAGTGGGCGCTAATCCGGCAGTAAAGGCACTGCCTGAAGCCAGCTATGAAACCGTGCTGGATCAACCCGGTTTTGATCGCTGGTTAAAGAAACTTAAGGCCGCAGATCAGTTTGCCTTTGATACAGAAACCACCAGTCTGGATTACATGAAAGCCCGTATTGTTGGCGTCTCTTTTGCTGTTCAGGTCGGTGAGGCGGCCTATGTGCCGTTTGCTCATGACTATCTGGATGCACCGAAACAGCTGAGTGAAAAGGCTGTGCTGGGAGGCCTTAAGAGGCTGCTGGAAGATGAAAACAAAAAGAAAATCGGGCAAAACCTGAAATATGACGGCCATGTACTGGCGAATCATGGGATAACGCTGAAAGGTATAGCACAGGACACCATGCTGGAATCTTATGTACTGGATTCGACTCAACGTCACGGTATGGATGAGCTGGCGCTGCGATTATTGGGGCACACTACCATTCATTTTGAAGATATTGCCGGTAAAGGTGCCAAACAGCTGACATTTAATCAAATTGATCTTGAACAGGCGGGTCCTTATGCTGCGGAGGATGCCGACATCACTTTGCAGATCCATGAAAAGCTGAGTGCGGCACTCGATCAGCAACCAGCACTGAAAAGCGTTTATCTGGACATTGAATTACCGTTACTTAATGTGTTGCTTAACATTGAGCGTAACGGCGTAAAAATTGATGTGCACATGCTGGAACGGCAAAGCGGACAGCTGGCCGAGCGCATGAAAGAAGTCGAGTTGCAGGCTTATGAAGAAGCGGGTGAAACATTTAATCTGGCATCGCCTAAACAGTTGAGCACGATCCTGTTTGAAAAACTCGCTATACCTTCATCAAAAAAAACCAAAACAGGTCATTACTCGACGTCGGAAGACGTACTACAGGAACTGGCTGCAGATTATGCCTTGCCAAAGCTGCTGCTCGAGCATCGCAGCTTAAGCAAGTTGAAATCGACCTATACCGACAAGTTGCCATTACAGGTAAATGAAAAAACCGGGCGTGTACATACCTCGTATAATCAGACGGTTGCGGCCACCGGTCGATTATCATCCACCGATCCGAATTTGCAGAATATTCCCATTCGTAGCGAAGAGGGTCGGCGTATCCGGCAGGCATTTGTCGCACCGAAAGGTTACAAAATGATGGCGGCCGACTATTCGCAGGTTGAACTGCGCATCATGGCGCACTTATCGGGAGATGAAACTTTACTCAAGGCGTTTGCTGATGGTATTGATGTGCATCGTGCTACTGCTGCAGAAGTTTTCGGGGTGGCGCTGGATGCGGTCGAGTCAGAGCAGCGTCGCGCCGCTAAAGCGATTAACTTTGGCCTTATCTATGGCATGTCTGCTTTTGGCCTGGCAAAACAGTTAAACATAGGCCGTTATGAGGCGCAGGACTATATTGATACCTATTTTGCACGTTATCCGGGGGTGAAGACCTATATGGATAAAACCCGTGAACAGGCGCATGACAAAGGTTATGTTGAAACCGTTTTTGGTCGCCGCTTATATCTGCCCGAAATCAATTCCAGAAATGGTCAGCGTCGACAATATGCCGAACGTACGGCGATCAATGCACCCATGCAGGGTACTGCAGCGGATATTATTAAACGCGCCATGATCGCAGTGGACAGGGCTTTATCAGCAAGCAAGTTTGATGCAAAAGTTGTGATGCAGGTACACGATGAACTGGTGCTTGAAGTAAAGACAAAAGATGTACAGGCATTGACAGATCTACTGAGAGTAGAGATGGAGCAGGCAGCTACGCTGAACGTTCCGCTAGTGGTTGATATTGGTGTTGGCAATAACTGGGACGAAGCGCACTAACCGGATCTACCTGCTTAAGTTTATATAGTGGACAGAATGATTTTCTATTTATCTAGTGTAAATCCAAACAAATTAATGGCTTACACATACAAATTGCTTTTGCAATTGAGTCCCCTCTCTTAACTTTTTGAGATATATGGTTTTAATGGTTATCTGTATAAATTTAAGTGACCGTTGGTCGGATTTCACCCGGTTTTTCAAGTTTTTCCCGCCAATTTTTTGACATATCCCCTGAGTAGTCTTTAATTAGTATCAGGATAGCGATTAATGACAGGAGTGCTTTTTTGTGAATACGCTGTAGCCCGGCGTAGGCCCGCTCCCTCCCCATTGCGGGCCATCGGAACCGGCATCCCCAATCCGGTTCCACCTTTGTTGCCCGGCCTTTTGGCCGGGTTTTTTTTGCTGAAAATAAAGTCAAAAGCTTTTTTACCGCAGAGGCGCGGAGACGCAGAGGTTTGATATTTTATTGCGCCTGCGGCGCAATAAAATACAAAAAAGTTTTTCTCTGCGTCTCCGCGCCTCTGCGGTAAAAGTTTTATTTTGTCAGTTCCAGCCATTCATTGAGTTTAATGACCAGTTCATCCAGCCCGGTTTTTTTCAGTGCGGAAAAAGTCTGCACACTGGCATTGATACCGGCATCTTTAAGTTGTTTTTGTGTCTGTAACTTGCTGTTTTGCTGGGCGCCGCGTTTAATTTTATCTGCTTTAGTTAATAATACGTGCGCAGGAAGCTGATAGTGATGACACCATTTCAGCATTTGCCAGTCATACTCGTTTAACGGGTGACGTATATCCATGATGATGATCAGGCCGTTAAGCGCCTGTTGTTCACTTAAATATATGGTCATTAGCTTTTCCCATTCATTTTTTATCGCCAGTGGGACTTTGGCAAAGCCATAACCGGGTAAATCGACCAGTCGGCGTTCTTCGTCAAGCTCAAAAAAGTTTACCAGTCGCGTGCGCCCCGGGGTTTTACTGGTGCGTGCCAGGCCTTTGTTATCACATAGAGTGTTAATAGCACTGGATTTTCCTGCGTTAGAACGTCCGGCAAAGGCGACTTCGCAGCCATTGTGTGGAAATTGTTTTGCGTTGCCGGCGCTGATAAGAAAGTGTGCCTGGCGATAATAACGATTGTCGATGGTCTGGGTTTTTGCTGGTTTGTTCATTGGCGGGCATTTTACCTGGTGAGTCTCTGTTTAACCCGGATATTTTCCCAAAAACTGCATAGCGTTGTCGGGTACATAGTGTACTTTTCTAATATACTGCTATTTCTTATAATAATCATTGTGTTAGGTGAAATTTGCAGCGTTCCTATGAAATATCCGGGTTAACTTAATTGGCCAGCTTAATTAAAAAAAGGGTCGCAGGGAATGGCACTGCCTTAAGCCTAAATTCCCGTCATTGCGAGCGATAGCGCGGCATTAATTTTGCCAGGAGCAAAATTGAATGCGTTTTGTGCAGCCCGAAGGGTAAATTACAAGGATGTAATTTATAATCTCTTAACGTCTGTTACCAATCTGCTAGAGATTGCTTCGTACCTCGCAATGACGAGTTTACTCTGATAATGGCATTTTCGGCTTAAGGCAGTGCCATTAGGGGCGCAGGAATTGTGTTCATATCTTACTCGAAGTAAGTAATAATAGTTATTCTAAGCGACGCACAGGGGTGTGCGAGTAACACAAAGAGAGGAGTCATGCGAGTGACCCGCGATCGTCGAGTAAGGTAGAAACTTAAAATGTTAAAAAAAATAGGGGACTAGATCAGAGTTTCCCTGGTTTGCTGTGGCATTGATATATCGGTATATCCAATAATAAGAGAGTCATGATATTGAAGGAATATTGATAGTGGTGTAGAATCTTGCCACTTTTTTGCTCGTTTAGGGCTTAATATGTTTGGAGTTCAAACAATGAAAAAAATAATTTTAGCCGGCATCGCGCTGTTTTTTGTAACCACGGGTGCGGCATTTGCGGGGGATGCGGCGGCAGGTAAGGCTAAATCAGCAGCTTGTGGCGGATGCCATGGTGCTGATGGTAATAGTCCCGCACCGGCTTTCCCAAAACTTGCGGGGCAAAATGAAGCCTACATAGTGAAGCAGATTAAAAATTTTAAAGCTAATGACACGCGTAAAAATGAAATTATGTTAGGTATGTCTGCGGCACTATCGGATGAAGATGCGGCGGATATAGGTGCTTATTACCAGGCGCAAAGTGTCAGCCAGGCGGCCACGTTTGATGAATCAAAAGCAGCTGCTGGTCGTGAGCTATATAAAGGCGGTAATTTACAAACCGGTGTTCCTGCCTGTCAGGCATGTCATGGTCCTAAAGGTAGCGGTGTGGCTGGCATTGGTTATCCGCAGTTAGGCGGGCAGTATGTTGAATACACACTGGCGCAGTTGCAAGCATTTAAAAGTGGCGACCGCAGCAACGACGATAAACGGCTGATGCGTTCAATTGTTGAAAAACTGTCTGATGAAGACATGGTTGCCGTTGCCAACTATATTGCCAGCCTTAAGTGATGCCTGGAACAATACTGGCCTGGCGACAGGCATGACTCGCACGGACGACACTAAAAAGGATGGTTTAGACCATCCTTTTTTATGTCCAGGGATGGACAGGCAGAAAATTGCTCCCTGCATTTTCCGCACTTCCCACTGTCCGTGGGGTCGTATTCCGCAAGGAGCCAGGAAGGCGGTGCGGTTATGTCCAGGGATGGACGGCTGAAAATTGCTCCCTGCATTTTCCGCACTTCCCACGTCCATGTGGGTCGGCAGAAAATTGCTCCCTGCATTTTCCGCACTTCCCACGTCCATGTGGGTCGGCTGAAAATTGCTCCCTGCATTTTCCGCACTTCCCACGTCCATGTGGGTCGGCAGAAAATTGCTCCCTGCATTTTCCGCACTTCCCACGTCCATGTGGGTCGGCAGAAAATTGCTCCTTGCATTTTCCGCACTTCCCACCATCCATGGCGGTCGTATTTTGCAAGGAGCCAGGACGGTGGTGCGGATGTTTGGTGACTTTGTTAACGAAAAGCTTCACCAAAAAAGAGTATGTTACTGCCATGCCGGTTTTGACTATGCTTGAAGTTCAGCATTTAGAATGTGTGCGTGATGATCGCCTGCTGTTTAGTGATTTAAGCTTTTCAGTGGCAGAAGCCGAAGTGCTGCAGATTGAAGGTTCAAATGGTTGTGGTAAAACCAGCCTGTTACGAATAATCTGTGGTTTGCGGCTGGCAGAAGCGGGTCGGGTTTTATGGCATGGCGAAATGATTCAGGCAAACCGTGAAGATTACTATGCCAACATGGTTTATATCGGCCATTTACCATGTATAAAAGCGGAACTGACGGTGCTGGAAAATGTGCGTGCATTACTGGATACACGTTCACTATCGGTGACGGATGCTGTCATAGAAGCGGCTTTAGCGAAAGTCGGGCTGGCCAGCTATGAAGACGTGCCGGGTAAGGCTTTATCTTCCGGCCAGCGCCGCCGAATTTTACTGGCCTTTGTCGCATTAGCCCGGGCAAAGTTATGGATACTGGATGAACCTTTAACCGCGCTCGATGTTGAGGGTGTGGCATTGATGGAGTCGATGATAGTAGAGCATCGCGCAGCGGGCGGCAGCGTGATTTTTACTACGCACCATGGTATGCAACTGGACTGTGATATGTCTTCGGTTCAGCTTGGCCGGGTTAAGGGGTTGTAAAGTGGTGAATACTTATCAAGGACTAATATAAGCCGATGTTAAATGCTTTTTATCACTTATTAATCCGTGATTTACGCCTGGCATTGCGTAACCGTCATGAGCTGGTCAATCCACTGATTTTTTTTGTTTTAGTGGTGAGCCTGTTTCCACTGGCCGTGACGCCAACGCCGGAAGCTTTACGGGCAATGGCCCCGGGTGTGATCTGGGTCTCGGCCTTACTGGCTGTTTTATTGTCGCTGGATCGTTTATTCAAGCAGGATTATGAAGACGGTTCGCTGGATCAGCTAATGTTGAGCCCGAATCCATTGATGATTCTGGTACTGGCAAAGGTGCTGGCGCACTGGTTATTAACCGGGCTGCCGCTGGTTATTATTGCACCGTTACTGGGTTTGTTTATGTCGTTGCCGGCATCGGCGGTTGAAGTTTTGATTTATAGCCTGTTACTGGGCACGCCGGTATTAAGCCTGGTGGGTGCGATTGGTGTATCTTTGACGGTGGCAGTGAACCAAGGCGGTGTTTTGTTGTCACTAATAATCTTGCCATTGTATATCCCGATATTGATTTTTGGTGCAAATGCGGTGGATGTGGCTGCCGATGGTTTATCAGTCAGGGGTCAGCTATTGTTTTTAGCTGCTGTGTTAGCATTGGCGCTTTCGCTGGCACCGCTGGCAACCTCGGTTGCGTTACGGATAACAGCATCGCGTTAGCGTTATAACTTTAAGTTTTTGAATGGGTCCGTTTTTTTAATTAGCACAGTGATTTAACTAATATTATGTGGAAGTGGATACAACGTTTTTCGTCACCTAAGTATTTTTATAGCATGTCTGCGCCATTAATTAAATGGTTTGCTATCAGCGCCCTGTTAATCGGGCTATATGGTTTATATCTGGGTCTGTTTGTCGCGCCAACGGACTATCAGCAGGGCGAAAGTTATCGCATTATCTTTATTCATGTGCCAGCTGCATGGATGTCGCTGTTTATCTATATGGTGATGGCGGTCTCTGCGGGTATAGGCATTATCTGGCAAATTCGGCTGGCTGATATGGTTGCCGCCGCCAGCGCACCCATTGGCGCATCCTTTACTTTTCTTGCACTGGTGACCGGCTCATTATGGGGAAAACCGATGTGGGGAGCCTACTGGGTATGGGATGCACGGTTAACTTCAGAGCTTATTCTGTTGTTTTTGTATTTAGGTTACATGGCGTTACAATCAGCAATAGATGACCAGCGCAGTGCTGATAAAGCCAGTGGCCTGTTAGCCATCGTCGGCGTGGTCAATATTCCAATTATTCATTATTCAGTTGAATGGTGGAACACCCTGCACCAGGGTGCAACCGTGGCAAAATTTGATAAACCTTCAATGCATATCGATATGTTGATTCCCCTGTTGTTAATGGCGGTGGCGTTTAAGTTATTTTATGCTGCGGTGGTATTGGTGAGAACACGAAATGAGGCTTTATATCGGGATCGTAATCGCCGATGGGTTAGAGAATTAGTTGCGAAATTATAGTGAGAAGCAATAGCTTATGAACTGGTCTGAATTTTTTAATATGGGTGGTTATGCGTTTTATGTGTGGACCTCTTATGCGCTGACTTTTATTGTTGTGCTTGCTAATATTGTATCGCCAATAATGCAGCGTAAAAAAGCGATAAAGCGTATAAAACGTGCAATTAAAAGAGAGAATATTGAACTGGCGAATAAACATGGTCATGGCCAGAAATAGAAAATTGAGATAATTATGAATAAAAGAAGTCGTCGAAAAGTATTGATTTTTGCTGTTG
>CAWDMF010000018.1:0-92447 GCA_963803185.1 uncultured Gammaproteobacteria bacterium
GCACCCTACCTAAAGAAATCGACTGTCTTGCCGATAATTCCTTAATAGACAGCCATAATTACATCTAATGGTCATTAATCACCGATAAACGGCGGTTTTTAAACGGGTAAATTGATCTTTTTTATCCTATATTTAATATGTGCGGTTGCAATAACCAGACCGGACATCCAAATGCTAGCAAATCACTGTATTCGAATAATTGCGCAAATTCGAATTTTACTCACTGGTATGGGGCGTCTGTTTGAATAAAAAAACAAACATTGACAACGCTAAACTTGTTTTCGAGGAACTGGAACCAAGACTGTTATTATCAGCCGACGGGCTGGGTGTTATAACAGAATCTAGCGTTGCAACATTACAAACTCTCGTTCACAGCGAGAACGAAAATATAATTATTGTTCAGCATCAGACTGAGCAATCGTCTACTGTCATCCACAATAAAGTTCAAAGTGATAGCCGAAGCGAACTGGTTATTATTGATTCACGCGCACCTAATTTTCAACAGCTTCATAATGATGTCATCAAGGCACAACAACAGGGACGTGATATTAATGTTGTTATTCTTGATGCCCACCGTGACGGCATCGTACAGATTTCAGACGCCTTAAGTAAATACCATAAACTTGATGCAGTGCATATTGTTTCGCATGGTAAAGACGGACAACTACAATTAGGTGCTACACAATTAAACAATCAAAATCTCAAGCAGAATAGTGATGAAGTTAATAAGTGGAAACAGGTTTTCACCGAAGGTGGAGACCTGCTTATCTATGGTTGTAATCTTGCAGGATCATCAAACGGTACCGATTTAGTCAATTCACTTAGTACATTAACAGGCGCAGATATCGCAGCCAGTGATGATGTAACCGGTAACAATATACTGGGTGGTGACTGGGATCTCGAGTACCAGGTTGGTGATATAGAAACCAGCATAGCATTTACTGATGACATACAGGATAACTGGCAGGGCACATTAAATGCCGATGCGCTTGCAGCAGAACAGGCAGCAGTCGAAGAACAACAACAGGAAGATCAGGTACAGGCAGAACAGGAAGCGGCGTTAATAGCCGAGTCAGAAGCCGTGCTGCTAGCTGAGGAAAAAGAAGCAGAAACAATTACACAGGAACCTGAGCAGCAGGCAGGTATCGTAGAAGAGCAACGCCAGGAAATCGTATTCATCGATGAATCTGTCGACGACTATCAGACGTTTATCGATGACCTGAATAATAATAGCGATGGCTCAATCAATTTTGAAGTTGTTTTACTTGATAGCGATCGTGACGGCATAGAACAGATCAGTGAAACACTGTCAACTTACGACGATGTTGATGCAGTACATATTCTTTCGCATGGTAAAGACGGCTCAGTCAAACTGGGTAACACCTGGCTGAGTACGAATAATCTTGATGAATACAGTGACAGCATGAGTGACTGGGGCAGTTCACTGGATGAAAGTGCTGACATACTGATATATGGTTGTAATCTTGCAGAAAGTGAAAGTGGTGAACAGTTTGTTGACAGGCTGGCGGAACTCACAGGTTCAGACGTGGCCGCGTCTGACGACCTGACCGGCCATGCAAGTTTGGGTGGCGACTGGGATCTGGAATACGAAGTCGGAGAGATCACAACGGGAGTAGCGCCTGGAGATAAGACCCAGGCTGAATGGGTGAATTCATTGGCTTCGGATGGCACGGTAGCTGCCGAGCAGAAGATTTCCGACATCGTCGGTGGCCTGACCGCCACCCTTGATGATGACGACCGGTTTGGCGATGCCATCGCCAGTATTGGTGATCTCGACGGCGACGGCGTCAACGACATCGCAGTCGGAGCCATCCGCGATGACGACGGTGGAACGGATCGCGGCGCCGTCCACATCCTGTTCCTTAACGCCGATGGTTCAGTCAAATCGGAACAGAAGATTTCCGACACAACAGGTGGTCTGATCGCGACGCTTGCTGATGGTGATAACTTTGGCTCGGCGGTTGCGGGCATTGGCGACATTGATGGCGACGGTGTCAACGACATTGCCGTCGGCGCCCAATTCGACGACGACGGCGTTAGTAACGCCGGTGCCGTCCATATCCTGTTCCTCAACTCTGACGGCACCGTCAAAGGCGAGCAGAAGATCTCCGAGAGCGCCGGTTCACTCACGACCACGCTCGGCCAGGACGACAAATTCGGTGTGTCAGTTGCGGGAATCGGAGACCTCGACGGTGATGGCATCAACGATATCGTTGTCGGCGCACATCAGGATGATGATGGCGGCAATGCGCGCGGTTCCGTCCACGTTGTGTTCCTCAACGCTGACGGCACTGTCAAAGCCGACCAGAAGATCAGTAGCACTTCAGGCGGGTTAACGGCAACTCTGGAAAACGGTGACAAGTTCGGGGTGTCGGTCGCCGGAATCGGTGATCTGGATTCTGATGGCATCAACGACATTGCTGTTGGCGCGCAGGAAGATGATGACGGTGGAATTAATCGTGGTGCGGTCCATGTCCTGTTCCTTAATGCCGATGGTACTGTCAAATCCGAACAGAAAATCTCCAACACAACTGGCGGGCTCACTGCCACCCTTGACGACGACGACCTGTTTGGCGTTACGATTGCGGCCATTGGCGACGTTGACGGCGACGGCATCAGCGACATCGCAGTCGGAGCATTTCAGGACGACGACGGTGGCAACAACCGTGGAGCCATCCACGTCCTGTTTATGAACGCCGACGGCACCATCAAGGCTGAGCAGAAGATCTCCAACACGACTGGTGGTCTGTCCGCGACGCTCGACAACGACGACAAATTTGGCGGGTCGGTTGCAGGAATCGGCGACCTCGACGGGGACGGCGCCATCGACATCGCGGTCGGTGTCCTCGACGACGACGGTGGAACTAATCGTGGTGCTGTTCATGTGCTGAACCTGACAAAAGTCAATGAAGCCCCGACCTTCATCGACGGGGCAATCGGCAACTGGAACTTCGATGAGGGTAGCGGCACAACAACGGATGACAGTGCCTACGGCACTTCGACGGGCACCCTTAACGGGGCCACCTGGACAACCGGGGGCAAGTTTGGCGATGCGCTGCAGTTCGATGGTGTCAATGACTACGTCGAGATCGTTGATGCCCCTGAGCTGGATATCAGTGGCCCTGAATTCTCAGCCTCACTGTGGATAAAGCCGGACCGGGGTCCAGGTACTGAAGACATGTTCTTCATGAAGGGCGACCGACAAGGTATCGGCAACGTCAACTACTATCTGTCCTGGAAAGACACGGGCAAGATGACCTGGGCCTTCAAGAGCGATGGTGGTTTTGAATATCTCGACATGGATGTCACGCTGCCCACGGTCGGCGAATGGAACCATGTCGCCGTGGTTTTCGATCGGCCCACTGTCTCGATCTACATCAACGGCACCGAGTATACAAGTAGTATCGGGACCGGCGGCACCAGCATGGATAAAGACCTTGTGGCTAACGATGATCCGCTCTGGATCGGTGCAGGCCGTGATGGCGGGAGTATTGTTACACCGGGTAACTTTTCCGCCCCGTTCAGTGGCGTGATCGACGAACTGGCAATATTCGATCGCGCGCTTACCGATGCGGATGTCGAAGCGATTCGCACCAGCACACCGCCCGTAGTCACGGCGTCAGCGTTCAGCATCGACGAGAATTCGGCGAACGATACCGTGGTTGGCACCGTGGTCGCCAACGATCAGGACGTTGGCGATACGCTTTCCTACGCCATCACCGCCGGTAACACCGGTGGTGCATTTCTAATCGACAACAACGGCCAGATCAAGGTCGCCAACAGCGCCGCGCTCGATTTTGAAACCAATTCGGTCTTCACTCTGACCGTCGAGGTGACCGATGACGGTACACCAGCGAAATCAGCCACCACGAGTGTCAGTATCTCTTTGAATAACGTCAACGATGCGCCGGTGGCGCGACCGGACGGTGTCCATCTCTCATTCGATGGTGACGATTTTGTCGAAGTGGCGGATCACGCCAGCCTGCAGATGACCAACGAGGTCACTATGGAGGCCCGGATCAAGCACGATGGTACTGGTACGGGTTCTCAGATCATCGTTAATAAGGAAGGTGAATACGAGCTGGGGATTACCGCCAATACCGGTGAAATAAAATTCGCTATAGCCAGATCCAACAACACCTGGGCCTGGCACAACACCGGCTATTTCGTGACGGCGGGCGAATGGACCCATGTAGCGGTGACCTACGACGGTTTTTCCGGAGAAGCCAGGACCTATATCAACGGCGAGTTGGTAGACACCTATAGCCAGTCGGGGGCAATCGGCGACGTGTATGCCGGCTTGAACAACCTGTGGATTGGCGGTCGTGAAAACGACCCGCTCGATCGCTTCGAGGGACAGATCGACGAAGTGCGTGTCTGGAACACGACCCGTACCCTGGGTGAGATTCAGGCCAACAAGGACGGACAGTTGGGTGGCGCTGAAGCCGGGCTGGTGGGCAACTGGCGGTTGGATGACGCCGCCGGAGGCGCGGTCATCGATCAGTCGTCATTCGGCAACGATGGCATTTTGGGAGGTAGCGAGGGCGCTGCCGCAACACCGAGCTATCAGGGCTATGTCACCGACCAGAATACGGTACTGAATATCGCCGCAGGCGCCGGTGTGCTGGCCAATGATTCCGACGTAGACAGTGGCAGCCTGACGGTAACCAATCTCGACACCACCGGCATGCTCGGCAATCTGGTGTTGAATACCGCGGACGGCAGCTTCAGCTACGATCCGAACGGTGCCTTTGATGACCTGGCCGCGGGCGAGCAGGCGACCGAGACCTTTAGTTACACGGCCAACGACGGATCGCTCGATTCGAATACGGTCACAGCCACCATTACGATTACTGGCGTTAACGATGCACCGGTAGCCACCGGCAATACCGTGATTGCGTCCGAAGATGTGCCCCTCGTTATCAGGCCCGACGACTTCAACTTCACTGATGTCGAAGGCGACAGCCTGGCCTCGGTGACCATCACCGGATTGAATCTGAATGGCGGCACGCTGACGCACAGCGGCGTTGCGGTGACCGTGACTAACGGCATGACGATCACGGCCGCAGAGCTTGCCGACCTGACCTTTACCTCGGCGTTGAACGATTCGACTGACTCCAGCTTTACTTACACCGTCAATGATGCCGGCACCGGCGTCACTTCGGCCGTGATGAACATTACCGTCACAGCAGTCAATGATGCACCCACGGCAACCAACCTTAGTGCGGCTGAATCATACACAGAAGATACCGCACTGAACCTGGTCGATATCGTAGTCACTGATGTTGACTCTGCCAACACGACCGTAACCTTAACCCTGAGTGATGTCGCGGCAGGTGGTTTATCAACCGCAACATCTGGAGCAGTGACTTCCACCTTTGCCGGTGGCGTGTGGACAGCCAGTGGTGCCATAACCGATGTTAATACACTGCTTGCAGGTGTAACGTATACACCCACGCTTAATTACAACAGCAATTTCACGATTGCTACCAGTGTGGATGATGGGGTAGCCGCTGCAGTTACCGGTGTTAAATACATGACAGGCACGGCTGTCAACGATGCACCTCCAATCGCCGTAATCGATAATTACACGGTAGATGAAGATACCACGCTTGACGTCGACTGGTTTGATACCGACTGGACGGTCAGACGCACTTTTACCATTGATAACTCTGGACAAAGCGAAAATCTAGTCGATTTTCCGGTATTAGTAGTTCTCGATCCGACACCGACTACGGGTAATATCGATATCGATTATTATACCAAGACCCAGGACGATGGCGCCGACCTGCGCTTTTTCGCCGCCGACGGAACTGCGCTAGCCTATGATATTGAGGAATGGAACGAGACGGGAAAATCCTACGTCTGGGTCAAAGTTCCACTAATAACGGCTGGGGCAACCAGTGACTCAATCACAATGTATTACGGCAACGCGGGTGCACCAGCCGGTGAAAATGCCGAGGCCGTCTGGAGCAACGGCTTTGCGTCCGTTCAACTTCTTAATGATAATTTACAGGATGCAAGCAGTAACAACAACAATGGCATCACCTATGGATCAACTAATGCCACAGGAAAAGTTGCCGGTGGCCAGCTATTTGACGGCATTGACGATATAGATCTTGGCTCTGACACAAGTGTTGACGACATCTTTGCAGGTGGAGCAACTGTATCAGCCTGGATCAATCCAGCCAGCTGGGGAGATAATGGTTATGGCCGTATCTTCGACAAGTCCGGCGCCACTTTGCCGGGTGCCGGCTGGGCTTTGGAACTGGCTACTGGGACTAACTCACTGTTGTTCCAACAGGGTTTTACTGGCGGTGTAAATAGCTGGCAATCGGCGGATAACTCAATAAGTCTGAATACCTGGCAACATATATCGGTAACCTATGATTCTTCGGATCCGGGCAATGAACCAACTTTCTATATTAATGGTAATGAAGTCGGAAAATCCAGGGATGGCACCTTGCCTACAGGAACAGCGTTAAGTGATGCCGGGCTCGATCTGCATGTTGGCAATCACGCTATGGATACTGTCCGTACTTTTGATGGCAGCATCGACGATGTAAGACTTTCAAGTGAAGTCCGTTCTGCTGATTGGATACGTGCTCAGCACCTGAGCTCGAGTAACTCATTTGTGACCCTTGGTGTAGAAGAAACAGCGCCGCTGGTTAGTGGTGTGCTAGGTAATGACAGTGATGTGGATAATGACACACTGACAGTAAACACCACACCGATCACTGATGTAATTAATGGTACCTTAACACTCAATGCCGATGGCACGTTCACTTACACGCCAGATGCAAACTATAACGGTACTGACAGCTTTACTTATGAAGTAAGTGATGGTAACGGTGGTACTCATCAGGCAACGGTCACGATAACAGTCACCGCGATCAATGATGCACCAACCGCAGCCAATAACACGGTGACCACTAACGAAGATACAACTTATACTTTTACGGCGGCTGATTTTAATTACAACGATGTTGACCTGGACACCCTGGCCAGCATCCAGATCACTACTTTAGAAACCGTTGGTGCATTACAATTATCCGGTGTTGACGTCACCCTTAATCAGGTGATTACGAAAGCGGATATCGATGTGGGTAATCTGAAATTTGTGCCGGTAGCGGATGCTAATGGCGCAGCTTATGACAGCTTTGGCTTTAGTGTTAATGATGGTACCACCAACAGTATTAGTAGTTACAGCCAGACAATTGATGTCACTGCTGTTAATGATGTACCGGTCGCCACCGGCAATACGGTGATAGCCAATGAAGATGTACCATTAGTTATTAACGCATCTGACTTTATCTTCACTGATGTTGAAGGTGATAGTCTGGCTTCGGCTACCATCACAGGTCTTAACCTGAATGGTGGCACCTTAACCCACACCGCTGGCACAATTAATGTTACCAATGGTATGACGATAACTGCCGCAGAGCTTGCTGACTTAACTTTTACCTCGGCGTTAAACGATTCAACTAATTCCAGCTTCACCTATACGGTCAATGATGCAGGACCGGGTGTTACCTCGGCAGTGATGAATATTACCGTCAATGCAGTCAATGATGCACCAACCGCTGCCAATAACACCGTCACCACCAGTGAAGACACCAGTTACACCTTTACTGCTGCTGATTTTAATTACAGTGATGTTGACCTGGACACCCTGGCCAGCATCCAGATCACCGCATTAGAATCTGTTGGTGCATTACAATTATCCGGTGCCGACGTGACGCTGAACCAGGTCATCAGCAAAGCTGATATTGATGCCGGTAATCTTAAGTTTGTACCGGTAGCGGATGCCAATGGTACCGGCTACGACAGTTTTGGTTTTAGTGTAAACGATGGCACCACCGACAGTGTTAGCAGCTATACCCAGACTATTGATGTGACTGCGGTCAACGATGCGCCGGTTGCTGTCAATAACACGGTTACCACTAACGAAGACACGACGTATACCTTTGTAGCGGCTGATTTTAATTACAGTGATATTGATCTGGACACGCTGGCCAGTATCCAGATTACCTCATTAGAATCGGTTGGTGCCTTACAACAGTCCGGCGTAGACGTTATCCTAAACCAGGTGATCACTAAAGCCGATATCGATGCTGGTAATCTTAAGTTTGTACCGGTAGCGGATGCTAATGGCGCAGCTTATGACAGCTTTAGCTTCAGTGTTAATGACGGCACCACTGACAGTGTTAGCAGCTATACCCAGACTATTGATGTGACTGCTGTTAATGATGTACCGACCGCAGCCAATAACACGGTTACCACTAACGAAGATACAACGTATACTTTTACGGCGGCTGATTTCAATTACAGTGATATTGATCTGGATACGATGGCCAGTATCCAGATCACTACTTTAGAGACTGTCGGTGCCTTACAACTGTCCGGCGTAGACGTTACCTTGAACCAGGTTATCAGCAAAGCCGATATCGATGCCGGTAATCTTAAGTTTGTACCGGTTGCCGATGCTAATGGCGCAGCTTATGACAGTTTTGGCTTTAGTGTAAACGATGGCACCATCGACAGTGTTAGCAGCTATACCCAGACTATTGATGTGACTGCTGTTAATGATGTACCGACCGCAGCCAATAACACGGTTACCACTAACGAAGATACAACTTATACTTTTACTGCGACTGATTTTAATTACAGTGATATTGACCTGGACGCCATGGCCAGTATCCAGATCAC
Source organism: uncultured Gammaproteobacteria bacterium (assembly GCA_963803185.1). GTDB lineage: Bacteria > Pseudomonadota > Gammaproteobacteria > SZUA-229 > SZUA-229. The sequence continues at coordinate 8,731 of CAWDMF010000018.1, forward strand.
TACTTTAGAGACTGTCGGTGCCTTACAACTTTCCGGCGTAGACGTTACCTTAAACCAGGTGATCACTAAAGCCGATATCGATGCTGGTAATCTTAAGTTTGTACCGGTAGCGGATGCCAATGGTAGCGGCTACGACAGTTTTGGCTTTAGTGTAAACGATGGCACCACTGACAGTGTTAGCAGTTATACCCAGACTATTGATGTGACTGCGGTCAACGATGCGCCGGTTGCTGTCAATAACACGGTTACCACTAACGAAGACACGACTTATACCTTTGTAGCGGCTGATTTTAATTACAGTGATATTGATCTGGACGCCATGGCCAGTATCCAGGTAACTACTTTAGAGACTGTTGGTGCCTTACAGCTTTCCGGCGTAGACGTTATTCTGAACCAGGTCATCAGCAAAGCTGATATTGATGCCGGTAATCTTAAGTTTGTACCGGTAGCGGATGCCAATGGTAGCGGCTACGACAGTTTTGGTTTTAGTGTTAATGATGGCACCACTGACAGTGTTAGCAGTTATACCCAGACTATTGACGTCACCGCTCAGAATGATGCACCAATCGCTGCCAATAACACGGTGAACACTAACGAAGATACAACGTATACTTTTACGGCGGCTGATTTTAATTACAGTGATATTGACCTGGACGCCATGGCCAGTATCCAGATAACCAGCCTGGAAACCGTCGGTGCCCTACAACTGTCCGGCGTAGACGTCACCTTAAACCAGGTGATCACTAAAGCCGATATCGATGCCGGTAACCTGAGCTTTGTACCGGTAGCCGATGCTAATGGCGCAGCTTATGACAGTTTTGGCTTTAGTGTAAACGATGGCACCATCGACAGTGTTAGCAGCTATACCCAGACTATTGATGTGACTGCTGTTAATGATGTACCGACCGCAGCCAATAACACGGTTACCACTAACGAAGATACAACTTATACTTTTACTGCGACTGATTTTAATTACAGTGATATTGACCTGGATGTCATGGCCAGTATCCAGATCACTACTTTAGAGACTGTTGGTGCCTTACAGCTTTCTGGCGTAGACGTTATACTGAACCAGGTGATCACCAAAGCCGATATTGATGCCGGTAACCTGAGCTTTGTACTGGTAGCGGATGCCAATGGTGCCGGCTACGACAGTTTTGGCTTTAGTGTAAACGATGGCACCACCGACAGTGTTAGCAGCTATACCCAGACTATTGATGTGACCGCGGTCAATGATGTACCGGTAGCCACCGGAAACACGGTGGTTGCTAATGAAGATGTACCATTAGTTATCGGTGCGGGCGCCTTCAACTTTACGGATGTTGAAGGTGATAGCCTGGCTTCAGTGACTATTACCGGTCTTAACCTGAACAGTGGTACCTTAACCCATACCGCTGGTACAGTTAATGTTACCAATGGTATGACGATAACTGCTGCAGAATTAGCGGATTTAACTTTTACCTCGGCTTTAAACGACTCGACCAACTCCAACTTTACCTATACCGTTAATGATAGTGGTTTGGGTGTCACCTCTGCAGTAATGAACATAACCGTTAATGCCGTTAACGATGTACCCGTAGTCACCGGTAACACGGTGGTTGCTAATGAAAATGTGTCTTTAGTTATTGGTGTTTCAGACTTCAACTTTACCGATGTTGAAGGTGATAGCCTGGCTTCGGTTACCATCACAGGTCTCAACCTGAACGGTGGAACTTTAACGCATACCGGTGGCACAGTTACCGTTACAAATGGTATGACGATCACTGCCGCAGAGCTTGCCGACTTAACTTTTACTTCGGCTTTAAACGACTCGACCAACTCCAGCTTTACCTATACAGTCAATGATGCCGGACTCGGTGTCACCTCTGCGGTAATGAACATAACCGTTAATGCGGTGAATAATGTGCCGGTCGCCACCGGTAATACGGTGATAGCCAATGAAGATGTTCCCCTCGTCATAGGTGCGTCTGACTTTAGCTTCACTGATGTTGAAGGCGATAGTCTGGCTTCGGCTACCATCACAGGTCTCAACCTGAACGGTGGAACCTTAACGCATACCGCTGGTACAGTTAATGTTACCAATGGTATGTCCATCACTGCTGCTGAGCTTGCCGACTTAACTTTTACCTCGGCGTTAAACGACTCAACTAATTCCAGCTTCACCTATACTGTTAATGATGCCGGTTCGGGTGTTACCTCGGCAGTGATGAATATTACCGTCAATGCAGTCAATGATGCGCCGGTTGCTGCCAATAACACAGTGACCACTAACGAAGATACAACTTATACTTTTACGGCGGCTGATTTTAATTACAGTGATATTGATCTGGATACGATGGCCAGTATCCAGATCACTACTTTAGAGACTGTCGGTGCCTTACAACTGTCCGGCGTAGACGTTATCCTGAACCAGGTGATCACTAAAGCCGATATTGATGCAGGTAACCTGAGCTTTGTACCGGTAGCCGATGCTAATGGCGCAGCTTATGACAGTTTTGGCTTTAGTGTAAACGATGGCACCATCGACAGTGTTAGCAGCTATACCCAGACTATTGATGTGACTGCTGTTAATGATGTACCGACCGCAGCCAATAACACGGTTACCACTAACGAAGATACAACTTATACTTTTACTGCGACTGATTTTAATTACAGTGATATTGACCTGGATGTCATGGCCAGTATCCAGATCACTACTTTAGAGACTGTTGGTGCCTTACAGCTTTCTGGCGTAGACGTTATACTGAACCAGGTGATCACCAAAGCCGATATTGATGCCGGTAACCTGAGCTTTGTACTGGTAGCGGATGCCAATGGTGCCGGCTACGACAGTTTTGGCTTTAGTGTAAACGATGGCACCACCGACAGTGTTAGCAGCTATACCCAGACTATTGATGTGACCGCGGTCAATGATGCTCCCACAGCATTAAATAATACCGTTGTTACCAACGAAGACACGACGTATACCTTTACTGCGACTGATTTTAATTACACCGATGTTGACCTGGACACGCTGGCCAGTATCCAGATTACCTCATTAGAATCGGTTGGTGCATTACAACTGTCCGGTGTAGACGTTATTCTGAACCAGGTGATCACTAAAGCCGATATCGATACCGGTAATCTGAAATTTGTACCGGTAGCCGATGCCAATGGTGCCGGCTACGACAGTTTTGTTTTTAGTGTTAATGACGGCAGCACCGACAGTGTTAGCAGCTATACCCAAACTGTTGATGTGACTGCGGTCAATGATGTACCGGTAGCCACCGGAAACACGGTGGTTGCTAATGAAGATGTACCATTAGTAATTAACGCATCTGACTTCAACTTTACCGATGTTGAAGGTGATGGCCTGGCATCGGTTACCATCACAGGTCTCAACCTGAACGGTGGAACTTTAACGCATACCGCTGGTACAGTTACCGTTACAAATGGTATGACGATCACTGCCGCAGAGCTTGCCGACTTAACTTTTACCTCGGCGTTAAACGACTCGACCAACTCCAGCTTTACCTATACGGTCAATGATGCCGGACTCGGTGTCACCTCTGCGGTAATGAACATAACCGTTAATGCGGTGAATAATGTGCCGGTCGCCACCGGCAATACGGTGATAGTCAATGAAGATGTTCCCCTCGTCATAGGTGCGTCTGACTTTAGCTTCACTGATGTTGAAGGCGATAGTCTGGCTTCGGCTACCATCACAGGTCTCAACCTGAACGGTGGAACCTTAACGCATACCGCTGGTACAGTTAATGTTACCAATGGTATGTCCATCACTGCTGCTGAGCTTGCCGACTTAACTTTTACCTCGGCGTTAAACGACTCAACTAATTCCAGCTTCACCTATACTGTTAATGATGCCGGTCCGGGTGTTACCTCGGCAGTGATGAATATTACCGTCAATGCAGTCAACGATGCGCCGGTTGCTGCCAATAACACGGTGACCACTAACGAAGATACAACGTATACCTTTACGGCGACTGATTTTAATTACAGTGATATTGACCTGGATGTCATGGCCAGTATCCAGATAACCAGCCTGGAAACCGTCGGTGCCTTACAACTGTCCGGCGTAGACGTTATCCTGAACCAGGTCATCACTAAAGCCGATATTGATGCAGGTAACCTTAAGTTTGTACCGGTAGCGGATGCCAATGGTAGCGGCTACGATAGTTTTGGTTTTAGTGTTAATGACGGCAACTCCGACAGTGTTAGCAGCTACACCCAGACTATTGATGTGACTGCGGTCAATGATGCGCCGGTTGCTGCCAATAACACGGTGAACACTAACGAAGATACAACTTATACTTTTACGGCGGCTGATTTTAATTACAGTGATATTGACCTGGACGCCATGGCCAGTATCCAGATAACCAGCCTGGAAACCGTCGGTGCCCTACAACTGTCCGGCGTAGACGTCACCTTAAACCAGGTTATCACTAAAGCCGATATCGATGCCGGTAACCTGAGCTTTGTACCGGTAGCGGATGCCAATGGTAGCGGCTATGACAGCTTTGGCTTTAGTGTAAACGATGGCACCACTGACAGTGTTAGTAGTTACAGCCAGACAATTGATGTCACTGCTGTTAATGATGTACCGGTTGCCGCTAACAATACTGTTGTTACCAACGAAGACACGACGTATACCTTTACGGCGGCTGATTTTAATTACAGTGATATTGATCTGGATACGATGGCCAGTATCCGGATCACTACTTTAGAGACTGTCGGTGCCTTACAGCTTTCCGGCGTAGACGTTATTCTGAACCAGGTTATCACTAAAGCTGATATTGATGCCGGTAATCTTAAGTTTGTACCGGTAGCTAATGCCAATGGTAGCGGCTACGATAGTTTTGGTTTTAGTGTTAATGACGGCACCTCCGACAGTGTTAGCAGCTACACCCAGACTATTGATGTGACTGCGGTCAATGATGCGCCAGTCACCACTCCCGTAACCCTTGTTGCCATCGCTGAAGACAGCGGGGTAAGAGTTATTACCCAGACGGAACTACTGGCTAATGCGGGTGATGTCGATGGTGATGCCTTAACGGCGACCGGTCTCAACATCAGTGCCGGTCTTGGTACACTGTTCGATAACGGCGACGGTACCTGGAACTACACCCCGGCTTTAAATGACGATACCAGTGTCAGTTTTAGTTATACGATTACTGACGGTGTGGCCCCGATCGCAGGCAGTGCGAGTCTCGACATCACACCGGTCAACGATACACCAACAACCACACCGGTCACATTAACCGCGATCGCTGAAGACAGCGGTGTGCGTCTCATCACCCAGACAGAACTGTTGGCTAATGCCGGTGATGTCGATGGTGATGCCTTAACGGCGACCGGTCTCAGTATCAGTGCCGGCCTCGGTACGCTGTTCGATAACGGCGACGGTACCTGGAACTACACCCCGGCTTTAAATGATGACACCAGTGTCAGTTTTAGTTATACGATTACCGATGGTGCCATACCAATCGCTGCCAGTGCTAGCCTGGATATAACACCGGCTAACGATACACCAACAACCACACCAGTAACGCTGACGTCAATTGCAGAAGACAGCGGTGTGCGTGTGATTACGCAAGCAGAGTTACTCGCTAATGCCGGTGATGTCGACGGTGATGCGTTAACCGCGACTGGTCTCAGTATCAGTGCTGGTCTTGGTACGCTGTTCGATAACGGCGATGGTACCTGGAACTACACCCCGGCTTTAAATGACGATACCAGTGTTAGCTTCAGTTATACCATTACCGATGGGGTTGCATCAAACGCAGGCAGCGCCAGTATGGATATTACCCCTGTTAATGATGCACCAACGGCACTAAACGATATACCAGCTGCAGTAGACGAGGGTGGCACAGCGATATTTGACCTGGTGGTAAACGATTTTGATCTAGATAATGCTCTCGACCTGAACAGCATCGCAATTATAGGTGCTCCTGTTAATGGCAGTTTGATCGTTAACGGTAACGGTACTGTCACTTATACACATGACGGCAGTGAAACCATAAGTGACAGTTTTAGTTATACCATAGCGGATATTAGCGGTGCGATTTCTAATATTGCAACCGTAACAATCACTATCAACCCCGTTAATGATGCACCTTCTGCTGTTGATGACGTCCAGGCTGTTAATGAGGGTAATGCCATTAATATCAATCTCGCTGCTAATGATGTTGATATCGATAATGCACTGGACCTGAATAGCATCGTCATTGTTGGGGGACCAGTAAATGGTACAGTAATTGTTAATGGTAATGGCACCGTTGATTACACACATGATGGTAGTGAAACCAGCAATGATAGCTTTACTTATACCATCGCTGATATTAGCGGTGTGATATCGAATGTTGCGACAGTAAATATTATTGTAAATTCAGTTAATGATAGCCCGACAACAATTGGCATCACAAATGTAACCTTACTGGAAGATCCAGCATCCAGCACTACCATAAATCTCAATAACGTATTTGAAGACGCTGATAACCTTGACTCAGATTTAACTTACTCTATTACAGGTAATACCAGTATTGGATTATTTAATACAACCGCCGTAAATGCAGCAACGGGTGAACTAGTACTCGATTATGCAGCAAATATGAGTGGCTCATCACAAATATCTGTTCGTGCAACCGATCCATCCGGCGCATCCGTCGATACCCTGTTTACTGTTACGGTAACACCAGTTAATGATGCCCCCGTGATGATGGCGAATACCGGTCTTGCTGCTAGTGGTATAAACAGTAACCTGATCACTAATGCACAGCTAAACGTAAATGATATTGATAATACGAATGCGGAAATAATATACACAATAACTGAGCTTCCAGGCAATGGTGAGTTAACTATTAACGGGGTAGTCGCAACGATTGGCAGTAGTTTTTCTGAAGACGATCTTATTAATAACAATGTAAGTTACCAGCCTGGTGGAACAGGCACAAATGACCAGTTTGGATTTACGGTTACAGATGGAGCAGGCGGCAGTGTTACAGGAAATAGTTTTAATATCGTTGTTCAATTAGCAGCGGTGCCAGTGGAGCCAGAAGAACCGGTAGAACCAGAAGTTACACCAGATCCAGAAGAGTCTGACACGGCTGAAATGCTAGTTACACAGGTTGTTTCATTGACTCCGATTGTTGAACAAACATTGAAGCCAATAGGCGGCAATAGTATGCCACAGCAACAACAGCCAGTATTAACATTAGAGCCTGTATTAGAACAACGGGCTGCTGAACTAACAGAAGATATTGACGACACTGTAGAGTCTTATGTGGTTAAGGAAAAGCCTGAAGTTAGTAAGGTGGATTTTAGTACTGCACGGACATACGCAGACATACAGGTTAAGTCTATTCAAGCATTGTGGACGGCGATTGATGAGATGAAGCAGGATATGAATGAGAACGTAACAGACAATGTGACTGGTATTGAGTTCAGATCGGCAACTGTTTCTAGCTCTGGCGTTGCTTTAACTGCAGGTGTGGTTGCATGGGTGTTACGCAGTGGTGCTTTGATGACAAGTCTATTATCGACTATACCGTTATGGAAGGGCTATGATCCTTTGCCATTGTTAGCCTATAAGGATGATAACGATAAAGAAAAAGAAAAAATAACAGAAGATAAAATTCCAACTTCGCTTGAAGAGCTAAAAAAAGTTAAAGCGTTAAAAGAAAAGATGGAACAGCAGATGAAGGTAGATAGATTGTTCGGTCACACGGGAATTGGGGAGTAATAATGCGATGAGAATAAGTCCTGCGGTGAGAGTCAGTTTTGGACTGGTCATGTTCACCTTAAGCGTACTTCTAATTGCGGATTTGTTTGGCATTGTGCCAAAGAGAGAAGTAATGATGCTCGATGCCAGAAAAAAAATATGTGAATCACTTGCTGTTCAACTTTCTGTTGCTGCTTCTCACTCAGAATTTGAGTTTGTTAAATCAACACTGGAAGTTTTTGTAGAAAGAAATGAAGATGTGATAGCCGCATCAATGAGTAAAGTTGATGGCATTGCCATCGCAGAATTTGGTGACTTCGTTAAGTACAATGAAAATGATTTTGATGGCGTTAAATCGAAATCAACCGATGCCATTGTTGTTGTTCCTGTTTTTGCTGGTGCTGAACGATGGGGGTCGGTAAATGTTGAGTTTACATCGATTTATGCCGCAGGCATGTTTTCATTTTTAACCGATTCAATACTGGGCTTATTATTGTTTGCCGCCTTTGGTTGTTTCGCTGGTTATTTATTTATTCTTAAAAAAGCGTTAAAACTGCTGGATCCTAAATCTGTTGTGCCTGATAGAGTAAGAAAAGCATTTAATACGCTTTCTGAAGGCGTTATGATTATTGATGATAAAGAGCAGATAATCATGGCCAATAATGCATTTGCTGAGAAAATCAATAAAAATTCTAATGAATTACTGGGTGTAAATGCATCCTCACTCAAGTGGAAATACATTAACAGGGAGCAGCGGGATGCAGGCAGCAAGATGCCGTGGGTATACGCCATTAAGGAAGGTGTTAACAAAATTGATGTAGCACTTAGACTTTCGACACGTGGATCAGGTGTCAGGTCGCTATCAGCAAATTGTGCGCCTATACAGGATGATAACGGCAAGACACGTGGCGCCCTGATAACGTTTGATGATGTAACGGATATGCAGGAGACAAATGTATTACTTGAAAACGCAGTTAGCACACTTAAAACGAATGAATCTGAAATTAAACGTAAGAATGCAGAGCTGGAAGTACTGGCCACCAGGGACCCATTAACTGGCTGTTATAATCGCCGTGCCTTTTTTGATTTTTTTGAAACGGCTTATGATGAGTCAGAGAAAACAGAGAATCCTGTTTCTTGTATCATGCTAGATATCGATCATTTTAAATCTATTAATGACCGTTTTGGCCATACTATTGGCGACGAAGCGATACGTCTAATTGCAGATGTGTTAAATAATCATTGTGAGTATGAAGACGCGATTGTTGGTCGTTATGGTGGTGAGGAGTTTTGTGTTGTTCTGCCTGATGCGGATATTAATGTAGCGGCTGATGTAGCAGAACGGTTAAGACAAACTATTCAGTCTTCCAGTAAAGGCTTTTGCGCAGAGAACGTTACTATTACCGCCAGTTTTGGTCTGTCATGTAAGTCAGCTTCAGTGAGTAATTGTTCGCAAATGCTGGAACAGGCGGATGAAGCACTTTATATAGCAAAAGAAAGTGGTCGAAATAAAGTTATTAAATGGCAGCAGAATAATACTGTAGCCAGTGCTAATGAAGCTGTTGTCATTGATATTAATGATAAAGTTTTAAATGACAGTCATCCTGCTAAAGAAGATAAAGGCAGGGTCTCTTTATTACAAAGTGAATTGGAAGGTTTACAGAATAAACTTCGACAGCTGGAAAAGTCTAATGAGTTAGATGACGCTGCAACTATTGATGCGATTACAAAATTGCCTTCAAAGCTTATTTTTATGGACCGTGTTAATCAGGCAATGGCATATTCAGTAAGAAATGAAAAATTAATGGCAGTCGTTACGTTGAATGTGGATATGTTTAGTCGTATTAATGACACGATGGGTAAAGCTGTCGGAGATGATTTTTTACGTGCAGTAGGCCAACGTCTGAAAGGTATTTTAAGACGCTCTGATACGGTTGCTTCTTTGTTATCACCAGGACAGGCAGGGCCATCTTTCTCACGATTAAGAGATGATGAGTTTGCTTTATTGTTGACCGGTTTAGATAAACTGGAATCAATAAGTTACGTTATAAAACGTATACAGGACAAATTTGCCGGCAAGATAGAAGTTTCAGGAAATGAGATTTATGTAACAACCAGTATTGGTGTTGCGATGTTTCCACAGGATGGGGAAGTGGCGGAAACCCTGGTGGTAAATTCAAGGCGAGCTCAAAAACAGGCAAAAAACCAAACAGGTAGAAATAATTATCAGTTTTATTCAGTACTGGATAACGGCAAGATTATTGATCAAATGCAAATTGAAATTGATTTTCATAATGCAATAGAAGAGCAGCAGTTTGTTTTATTCTATCAGCCTAAACTTGAACTGAAGTCGGGGGATATTACAAGTGTTGAGGCCCTGGTGCGCTGGCAGCATCCTACTAAAGGCATGGTTTTCCCTGATGCTTTTATACCCGTAGCTGAAAGCACCGGTATGATAGTGGATATGGGTAAATGGTGTTTGTTAGAAGCTTGTAGACAAACAAAACAGTGGGTGGATATGGGGGCAACAAATCTTCGTGTTTCAGTTAATGCTTCTGCTGTAGAGTTTACTGATGCTGATTTTCTGAAAAACGTGTTGCAGTCATTAAAAGTATCAGGCCTGCCTGCCAGTAATTTAGAAATTGAAATCACAGAAAGTACGATTATGCATGACCAGGAAACGGCCTGTCGTTTGATCGAAGAATTACGTTTTCATGGTGTCACCATTACACTTGATGATTTCGGCACTGGTTATTCCTCATTAAGTTACTTCGGTAATTTGCAGTTGGACTGGTTGAAGCTGGACAGGTCGTTCTTATTAGAAGCAATGAGAAATGTCCGCTCAAGAATAATCTATTCAAGCATTGTGAAAATGGTTCACGCGGCAGGTGTTAAGGTGGTCTCTGAAGGTGTGGAAACGCAGGAAGAGTATGCTTACATTAAGGATTTGGATGTTGATGAATTACAGGGATACCTGTTAAGCAAACCGGTTGATGCCGAGGCAGTAAAAACGATTATCTTTCCAGACTCAGAACAACAGGTGAAGACCCAGTGATTTAGTTGTATAAGTCTAGATATGACATATCTCTGGTAAAACTGATTAACTGACCGGATATTAACGGCCATTAGTTCTCATAGAAATAAAAAAACTTTTCCGCGAATGGTTGCTCTTGCGCTCCATGCGCCTACGACATTAGTGCATCTGACCTCCATGGATGCAGAATGACGTTAACTGTGTAGATTTGTAGGGCGCCATGCGCACCGAAATGATAAACGGATTATTCATGGTGCGCACGGCGCACCCTACGAACTACTGGCGGGTTCAAATTCTGAAGCCGCACATTTTTGTACAAACAAAAAAATTAGAAGCTTTGAACCGCAGAGGCGCCGAGTTTTATTTTCCCAGTCCGCTAGAAAAAACTATGCACTTTTAGTGCAAGACTTTAGTGATATTATTTTGTCATCCTGAGCGCAGCCGAAGGATCTTACGCTTGTTAGGTAACTAATGGTCTGGCAAGATCCTTCGGCTGCGCTCAGGATGACAGAGATATAAATATTATCGCTAGTTTTAGTGAATGTAGTCAGCTTTTTTGCTGAAACGATTTTTAATCGTTCTGAAACAACCTATGGACTTTCAGTCCATAGGTGTTGAGTTTGTTAATCGCGACGCAGGCGCTATTAACAAAATATAACTTTGCGTCTCCGCGCCTCTGCGGTAAAAAATTTTTGACTTTTTTTGATCCGGCTCTTATGGCCCTGTGGTTTACTTTCTCTTGTTATAACCGCTTATTTCAAACCACTTATCAATAAAAGCCAGGTCGTCCTGTGATAGTGTACCAGTAAGATTTTTAAGCAGTATGTAGTTAATTGTGTAGTTATATTTATCAGCCGAATAATCACGGTATACCTTATATACTTCTCTTTGTGCGTCGAGTACGTCGGTATTTGTTCGGGTGCCAACTTTATATCCTTTTGTAATCATTGCTAATGCCGTTTCTGCAGAGAGCACAGCCTGTTTTAATGCACTGATACGATTTAACGATGACATTACAGTGCGATAAGACTTTCGTGTTTCACGTATGACAGAACGGTGTGTATTGCGCAAGCGATGCATAGCCTCATTGAGGTTGATATGTGCAGTACGAGATCTGGAATTTATCTGTCCGCCCTGGTATAAAGGTACATCCAGTCGAAGCATGATTGATCTGTCGTCTACTTCACTATCACCAAAGCGGCCACCTGATTCTGTTAAACGGTATCTTGCGACCAGGTCAAGTTTAGGATAATGGCCAGACTTTTCATTTTCTATTTGATATCTCAGGGCTTGTATAGAATGTCGATCAGCCTGTAGTTTTTTATTATTTTCTTCAGCCAGCTTAACCCAGTAAGCTAAATTTGCAGGTTCCAGTTTGCCAGGCTCAAAAGAAGGTGAAAGTCCGGCAATATTTGAATGCTGCAAGCCAGTTAACTGGGTCAAACCTTCAAGAGAGTCTTCATAATCATCTTGTGCAATGATGACTTGTGCGCTGGCTAAATCATGGGAAGCCTGTGCTTCCTGTAAATCGGTTATTGTGCTTTTGCCAACTTTATATCGACGTTTAATGTTCTGTAGTTGTTTGCCTATGGCCTGTTCTTCTGCATATGCAAATGTCTTATTGTCCACAGCATACAATACTTCAAAATAAGCTTCCGTTAAACGCACAATTAAGTTTTGTCTGGCTAATTTATATTCGCTGGCTGCAGCCTGGCTTTCAGCATCGGCTATATCAATTTCTGAGAATAAATCTTTGCGGTAAAGTGGTTGTTTTAAACTCAAGTTGATTTTGTTGTTGTCAAAGTAGGTTAAGCCGGGCGTACCAGTAGCACCTTCAGCAACATCAACATCCTCACGAGAGCGACCCATTTCAGCAAATAATACGATTTCAGGAAGTAACCCGCCCCTGGCGTATTTCGTGTTCTCTTTACTGGCGGAAAAAACCGAGGTGGCTGCACTTAACGTTGGGTCATTTTCAACGGCAAGATTATAGATTTGAAATATGGTTTCAGGTGCAGATGAAGGTACCGAGGCAGATTTAGCAGATGCATAAAATAGTAAGCTTGCTACGGTAAGGCTAATAAGTGTTGATTTTAGCGGCTTTCTTTTTAAATGCATATAATAATCAATATGTTATGTTTATTTTTATTTTTATTTTGCTGGGCAGCAATAGATAAATACTTTACGGTCCAGGTATTACATTGATGTTTAAACAATTATTTAGGTTTGTATTAACAATAGACCAGCGTGGGAATTATTCAAGTGATTCAGCTGTAAGATCAGATGCAAAAGTAACTGGTTTATCAAAGGTGGCTTTGCGCGTATCATCTAGCAAACAAGGAGTTGCATTTAATGCTTTAACAACAATGCGTTAGTGACATAGCGCGTTTTATATACTTTTTCTAATGAGGAGCACAGTTGGCATACTCATGGAAAATGGAAATATTTGATTTATAAAGAAAAATCGCGATATAATGCGACTTAAGATGGTGCCGAGAAGAGGACTTGAACCTCTTGTATTCAGCTGTTTCACTAGGTATATCAAACACTTAAAACTGCGTGCTGTCCTGCGCGCCACTGACGCTCCATTTTGTTCAAGAAATTAAGAAGTGCTCATTAGCTCACTATCGACATTGTTGTTTCACTACTTGCTCAATTCTCTGAAGTGCAGAGTACACACCGTATTGTTCCTCAAATAATATTTTTGCTGGTTCAACACTATCGAGTAATTCGTCTGTGGTCTCACTGAGCAGTGATTTTAAAAATCTTGGTGAGACATCACATTGTTTTGCGAGTTCTTCCCAGTGCTTTTCTGTGACATGACCAGGATCACGTTGACCACCGATATCAAATGCCAGATATTCATCGATACGCTCAATAGCACGAGTACATATTAGGTCGTAGTATGGAGCTAGACGAATCTCACCATTTTTAAAGTACAGCAGCGAAAGGTTCTTTGCGTGTCCGTCTGAGTTACCTGCCAGGAAATTAAAAATCTGCCAGCGTAATAAGTTTTGTGTGTCAATAACGGGATCAGTTGAAACACTCTGAACCAGTTGATAACAATCAGCAAAAGAGGGGCCGCCATGCTGCTGGTATTTTTTATCAAAACCGTATCCAAGTGCCTGGCAAAAGTCTTCCTGGTGAAGTCGAATCAGTTGGTCGGACTCCCAAAGTCGGTCATAACGTTTTATTTGAGCATAAGATGTTTCGTGTAATTGGCGTAATTCGATGTTAACCACTGGCAAGCCAATCTGTTTTGCAAGTAACGTGGTAAAGGTCTCATAAGCGGGTGGGTGGCGATAGTCTCTGACTTCAAATTTCAGGATATGACTTGAGGGTGCTTCTCGTTCAGGTAGAAAATACTGATCATCTTTTAAGAGTACCGGGCATTTGTCCTGTGCACCCGCAAGCGACAATCTTGGGCGGTGCTCTGGCGGTAGTGACGTGTATATCTGACCACGACGGATAATAAGTTGTTCTAGTTCTGCTTCATCGAGAGTTCTGTATTTATAGTCGGTAGAAGGTGTACGTTCTACCGGTAATATACTTAGGGCACCCGCACATTCACCGCCAATTGCACGAAGCAATTCAAAATCAGTATTAGGGATTTTCAGGTCTCGAACAATATGTTCTCGGACTCCTCCTTCAGGTAGCAGGTTCGCAAAGAACCGGTGAGCAATACTGCCATCAGGTGTATACTCTTCCTCTGTAATAGGGAGTGTTTGTGAGATGGTAAAGCCTTTTTGTGTAATCCAGTCAGATGCATAACGAAAACCAACAGCGCTTGTTGTATTTCGCCACAGGTGACCAACCAGCTTATCTTCATACCAGATATTGAGTGAATCAGGATCGATCATCAGTCTTTTACCTTGCTGTCAGCTTGCTGTACGTGACGTGGTTGCACAGTGACTTCCAGGCCAAGCGTGCGTAGTGCCTTCAACACCTTTCCAATCTCTGCCGTTTCCTTGCCTCGCTCAAATTCAGAAAGAAAGCGTGTACTGAGATTCCCAAGTCCTGATATAGTTTCGAGCGTTAGATGCTTACTTTTGCGGTGTGCGCGTACGATCTCACCAAGATCTTTAGTTGTTTGAATTTTTCCATATTGAATTGGTTTTTTAGTCATTATTTCACCAAAATAGTATCGTACGGTAAATATAGCGTTAATTTAGCTATATGACAATAAAAAATTATCGTACGTGAATAATAAGTGTTTTTCTGTTAATGCATTGTATTTTTATTCACGTACGTGAATTAAGTTAATGAGCTAAATCTGTGCTATCTGCTCAATAATATAAAGAACTGAGAATCAAGCGACTATTGTGTTCAAGATCGGGCAGAAATGAGCCAATAAATTTAGGGGTTATAGCGAAAAAAGTAAACGCCAACTATGTATATGTGGATTTGTTTTATTCTTTATTCGCGTATCGCGAATAAAGAATAGCTGGTTAAATATTTTGTGTTAATTTGCATCCAAAATTGACCCACCTGGCCGTTTCGTGAGAGCCGACGACACCGTAAGCAACGGCGAAGTATGCGCCAATTACATCGGGATTTAGTGGCGCTGGGTTTTACCGGCTCCTATGATCGGGTTGCTGCCTTTGCCCGGCAGTGGCGACAGGCGCAGCAGGAAGCCAAACGGACGGCCAGCAAGAATGCCTTTGTGCCCTTATCGTTTGCGCCGGGCGAAGCCTTTAAGTTTGACTGGAGTGAAGACTATGCGATGATCAATGGCGTCAACACAAAGCTGTAGATCGCTCACTTCAAGCTCAGTCACAGTCGTGTCTTCTTTATGCGGGCCTACCTGTTGCAAACACATGAGATGCTGTTTGACGCACACTATCATGCCTTCCTGTGTTTTGGCGGCATACCGGAACGCGGTATCTATGACAACATGAAAACTGCCGTGGACAAGGTCGGCAGAGGGAAACAACGTACCGTCAACAAACGCTTCCAGGCCATGGTAAGTCATTATCTGTTTGAAGCCGAGTTCTGCAATCCGGCCGCCGGCTGGGAGAAAGGTCAGGTAGAAAAAGGCGTGCGGAATGCACGCCACCGACTCTGGCAGGACGCACCTGTTTTTAAATCCCTGGCTGAACTGAACCACTGGCTAAAAATACGATGTACGGAACTGTGGCAGGAATTACCACATCCTGAAGACAAGCGCCGTACACTCCATGATTACTGGCAGGGTGAACAGGCGCAGCTGATGGCTGTGCCCGCTGCCTTTGATGGCTTTGTGGAATATACAAAGCGAGTTACCTCCACCTGTCTAATTACCTTTGAAAAGAATCGTTACAGTGTACCGGCCAGCTTTGCCAATCGGGTGATCAGTTTACGCGTGTATGCTGAGCGCCTGGTGATCGTGGCGGAAGCAAATGTGATCGCGGTACATAATCGCGTATTTACCCGGGATCACAGCATGACCGGCAAAACGATTTATGACTGGCGACATTACCTGTCGGTGGTGCAACGTAAACCCGGCGCACTACGCAATGGCGCACCCTTTAATGAGTTACCCGAGAGCTTCCGTCGGCTACAAAGCCAGCTACTTAAACGACCCGGTGGTGACCGTGAGATGGCCGATATACTGGCGCTGGTACTGTTGCATAATGAGCAACGGGTGGAACAGGCCATTACCGAAGCCCTCGAAGTTGAACAGCCTTCCAAGCAGCACGTGCTTAACTGTCTGGGCAGGCTGAATGATGTCCCTAAACCCAAACCACTGTCCCCACCGCCCGCACTGAAACTGGTGAATGAACCAGTGGCTGACACTGGACGTTATGACCGTTTAAGAGGGACAAAACAATGAATGCGGAAAGTATGATCACCACATTAAAATCCCTCAAGCTGTTTGGCATGGCTGAGACCATTGCCGATATGTCCGTGCAGGCATCGCCGGTCTATCAGCAGGCTGTGCCGATCCTTGAGACCTTGCTTAAAGCCGAAGTAGCTGAACGGGAAGTACGCTCCATTAACTACCAGATGAAAGCCGCGAAGTTCCCTGCCTACAAGGATTTGGCTGGCTTTGACTTTACGCAGAGTGAGGTGGATGAAGTACTGGTACGCGCCTTGCATCGTTGTGAGTTTATTGAAGACAGTCAAAACATCGTTCTGGTCGGTGGGCCCGTTACAGGTAAAACCCATCTGGCAACTGCTCTGGCCATCCAGGCTATCCAGCACCACCACCTGCGGGTGCGGTTCTTATCAACCATTGAACTGGTCAACCAACTGGAACAGGAAAAACTGCTGGGTAAACAAGGTCGGTTAGCCAACCGTCTGATGTATATCGATCTGGTTATCCTTGATGAGTTAGGTTACTTACCCTTTAGCCAGACTGGTGGTGCATTGTTGTTCCACTTGCTAAGTAAATTGTATGAAAGAACCAGTATCATGATCACAACGAAACTGGCCTTCTCTGAATGGTCTTCCGTCTTTAGTGATCCGAAAATGACAACAGCTTTACTTGACCGCTTGACCCATCACTGTCATATCATTGAAACGGGTAATGACAGTTACCGATTTAAACACTCAACCAGTAAGCAACGGGAGGAAAAGAAAACAAGGAAAAAATAATCGAAATAAGCCATAATCTGGCTAACTTAGGCGGGTCAATTTTAGATGCAAAACCTGGGTCAGTTTTAAGTGCAAATTAACAATTAGCAAATTCGTGTAAAGGGGACATTTAAAAAGTACTTGCAAAAGAGTAAAGTGATAGTATAGTATCACTTTATGAGAATAGAATTAGTCACTACATTAAAGCGTCAGGCAACTAAGATTCTTGCTGAGTTACATGATTCAAAAGAGCCTGTACTGATAACAGAGCATGGGCAGCCATCTGCATATCTTGTTGATGTTCAGGACTATGAAATGATGCAAAATCGCATGCGTATCCTGGAAGGTATTGCTAAAGGTGAAGCCGCCATTTTAGATAATCGTACATATACTCAGTCTGAAGCAAAAGAGAAAATGAGTAAATGGCTCAAATAATATGGACGGAGCCAGCCTTATTAGATCTTAACGAAATTGCAGAATATATAGCACTAGATAAACCCAGTGCTGCTAGTCATTTAGTTCAAACAGTATTTTCAAAAACAGAGCGTCTTGAAGAATTTCCAGAATCGGGACGTAAACCACCAGAATTAAAGAAGTCGAGATATAAAGAAATTATCGTTGATCCTTGCCGTATTTTTTATCGTATTGAGAAAGATAAAGTGTACATACTTTATGTCATGCGAAGTGAAAGAAAGCTGCGAAAATATCTGCTGAGGGAAAGATCTAAATAAAGCAGCTGATTAATTTATCTTTATATGTAAAAAGACATTCAAATTTTCTGTTTTAATTATCCAGAACACCACATAACGGACATCTGGGAAATATGACTGACAGAGAAAAATCGACCCCAATCAGACACTCATATTAATCTGCGAACAATGTCGATTCCAATGTGGTTGTTACAAACGCCTCAGTCATGATCCAAGTCAAAACTCTCGTGAAATTTCAGGAGCAATATTAATCGTAATAACTCTTTCGTCGTAATGACGAAGAAAGAATCTAAAAATCAGGAAGGGTGTTTATACTTCCTATACTTAAGCGCGAATATTAGATGGGGCAAAAATACCGCCATCGACCCGAGGCCAACTGTCGTGCTCCCTAGCAGAAGTTGGCCGGTTACCGGAGAGCAGGGTGCCACCACAGGGCGACTTTTTCAGCTGAGATGTAGAAGCTGGCTATAATGCAATTCGAAACACTTCTAGCTGCGAGCGCAAGGTGTCGTCTGGCCAGGTGGCTGGAATTTGCGTGGAAAAGGTTGAATCAGCGATTGGCGACGCGGTTTTTATTGAGTTGAGTATGGAATGGGAAAGGAATTCGTCATTCGGGCTGGATGAATAGCCAACAACGAAGAGGTAAAAAGCGTTTATGTTCGGTTGACAGAATGTTAATTGCTCTTATACTCCACGCTGTTTCGTGGCTATCTCCCTATCAAATTTCGACATCACCGGCTGTATAGGGGTGGGTTAATTATAATAATGAGGCTGTTATGTTTGTATCATTGCATTTTCTTTCCAAAAGACTACTACCGTTTTTCCTGTTACTTGCGGTTACTTTTCCGACGCTGCTTCATGCATCAGCGCAGACTGCCCTTGATGACTACGTGAACGCACCTGATCTTTCTTATAGTTTTGATCAGGTGGGTGAAACCGTTGTGGGGGATGGGTATGAATTGTATGTATATTATATGTCTTCACAGCAATGGCGTTCTCCTGTCGAAGTGGATCGCATACAGTGGACACATTGGATGGCGGTTATTGTTCCTGACGTGGTGGCTACTGATACCGGTATGCTGATTATTGGCGGTGGTGATAATTTCGAACCTCCCGACCTTGGTGCCTCTGAGATTGTCGTTGCCGCGGAGATTGCGAAGAACTCGGCATCAATTGTCTCGGTACTCGGACAGATTCCCAACCAGCCACTAAATTTTCCAGACGAACCTCTTCCGCGTTCAGAAGATGAACTGGTCGCATACACATTTGATAAAGCACTGGATACGGGCGACTGGCTATGGCCGGCCTATCTGCCTATGACCAAGGCCTCCGTCCGTGCCATGGACACGATCCAGACTATTTCTTTGGATCCGGACGTTACGTCGGTTCCGGTAAGTCAGTTTGTGGTTACCGGGTTTTCCAAACGGGGTGCTATTACCTGGTTTAGCGCCGTAGTTGATCCGCGTGTACGGGCCATCGCCCCTGGCGTATTTGACATTCTCAATATGGATGAACAGTTCGAACACCATTTTTCCGCCTATGGCTTCTATTCCGATGCCCTGAATGATTATGTAGATTACAACGTCTTGCACCGGGTGCGTACGCCGGAAGGGCAGGCTCTGATGCAGGTAGTCGATCCCATTTCTTACAAGGAACGGCTTACGATACCCAAATTCATGCTCAATTCTTCTGGTGACCCCTTTTTTACTTCCGACTCTGCACGGTTTTATTTTGATGCATTGGAAGGTGAAAATCTGATCCGCTACGTTGCCAATACGGGACATGACCTGGAAACAGAACCCGATAACATAGAAGATGCCCTTACCAGTCTGGTAAGTTGGTATCTGGGTATTATTACCGGGGAACCGCGTCCCACGATTCATTGGCAGCACAATGATGGACATTTGATTGTACAAACCGATCAACCTGTGTATGCCGCACGTTTCTGGCAGGCACATAATCCCACCGCACGTGATTTCCGCCTGGAAACCATTGGTCGTAGCTGGAATTTTGTACCGTTAGCTCCCACGGGGCCAGGTACCTATTCAGTACCAGTGCCGACTCCCGATGACGGCTGGACTGCTTACTTTGTTGATTTGATCTACCCGGGTGTAGCCGGTGTCCCGCAGACTTATAGCACTTCAGTCTTTATCAGTCCGGATTCCTTGCCGTATGAAGTTGCCGACCCACTGCTCGATCCGCAGGGTGTTGGTTTCTGGAGGCGACAGGTCATCGGTAAGGGAAAAGTGAAAATTCCTGCCGATGTGCTGGCTGGTTATTTGCCCATTCCATTGTTCAATCAATACGTCACTACGATTGATGATGCGAAAGAAGTATTTATCGCCCGCAATCGTGATCCACGGGCCAGGGCGCGTAAGGAATGTCTTGCGCTAAGGCTGAACGTTCGCGATGGTCAACTAGGCTGGTACACATCAGTGACGCTTGATGACGATTACGGTAAAGACGACGACCAGGGTGACGATGACCATTATGGTCACGATGACGACAACGGTAACAATGACCACTATGGTGATGATGGCGACAACGGTGATGACAACACAAGCAAACTCTGGGAAGTTTATAGCGAGGCTCACGAGGCATTCCTGAAGGGTCAACCGCGAAAGGCAATGGCTATTTGTGCAGTTGTAAACAGGCTTTGAAAGATGAAACAGAGCGGAGCAGGGTACTGTCAACTTGAACTCTCAAGCTCCCGAGAATAAGCTCATAGCATGAATGAACTGCCAACTATTTATAAGGGCTATCGCTTTCCCGCAGAAGTCATTAGCCATGCCGTATGGTTATACCATCGATTTACCCTGAGCTTCGAGACATTGAAGAAATTCTCTTCAGCCGGGGTATTGAGGTCACTTTTGAATCTATTCGTCAATGGTGCCTGTTGTAGCACCTGCCTATTCAAAGCGAAGGTAACAGAAACCAGGCCGAGGAACTCAGGGTGACATTTGGCACCTGGATGAAGTGTTTATCAAAATTAAAGGAGAGCCCCATTATCTTTGGCGTGCGGTCGATCAAGATGGCGATGTGATCGACATCCTGGTACAGAAGAAACGTGACACCCAGGCAGCCAAACGATTCTTTCGTAAGCTGTTAAAGAAGTCCGGAGTGAGCCCCAATCAAATCATCACCGACAAACTAAGAAGCTATGGAGCGGCTCATCGCGAACTTAATATGGGAGCAATCCACGTCTCGGATAGATATCGAAACAATCGGGCTGAAAATTCTCATCAACGAAGCCGACAACAGGAAAGGCAAATGCGGCGGTTTAAATCTGCCGGTCACGCACAGCGTTTTCTGTCCATGCATGGTATGATTTATAACATCTTCAACTTGGGGCGTCATTTAAACAGTGCCCGGTGTTTTCGTGAACTCCGCGTTCGTGCCTTTTTAGAATGGAGAGATCTCAGCCAAGTTTCGTCCAATGTATGCTGAACATTGGATGGCGCATGGTTTTCAGGAAGTTATTTGCGGTTTCCAAAATAAGTTGACAGTGCCTGTGAGCACACTGTTTAACCATGGCAACAATACCAAAGCCTATGATCATACCCTGTTGTTCGAATACCCAGCAGGAAGCGGTACGTAACTGTTTACGGAAGTACCAGGCTGGCCAGGGGCGGGTTTGGCATAGTTTCTCCAGCTTATAAACCGCACACAGATCTTTTTCCTGCATCGCCCTTAGCTGAATATGTTCTAATGGGAGCATGTTAGATTGTGGTGGTGTTATATTCTGCATAGGTTACCCAACTTAACTATATATAGACTATCACTGCTTTCCCGTTAACTCCCTCTACCTTCGGGAGAGGGTTGGGGTGAGGGGATAAAAAGAGGTAAACCCTTGTTTTATAGAATCCCTCATCCTGGCCTTCTGTGGCAGCACATCCATATGCTGCCCCCTACGGGCGCACTTGGTGCGACCAAATCCGCTCCTGGCGGATTTGTCCCGGAGGGAGAAGGGATGGCTCCGATAACAAAATGCGTAACTAAATCATGGCATCTTCAAATAAACAACCACATATTCTGTTATTAACCGGGACCCCGGGTATTGGTAAAACCACTTTAATCTGTAACGTTGCCTCTCAATTGTCTCAATATCGCATCGGCGGCTTTTATACTGAAGAGATCCGCGAAGCTGGACAGCGCAAGGGCTTTCGCCTCGTTACCTTTAACGGGGAAACGGGGATTATAGCCCATGTTAACTTTGATCATCATTATAGAGTCAGTAAATACGGCGTGGATGTAGAGATGATTAATCACTTTGCGGTCACCTCGCTTACCCTTGTTGATGAGGTTGATGTCTATCTTATTGATGAGATCGGTAAGATGGAATGTTTTTCAACGGTCTTTGTAAAAAGAGTTGAAACACTGTTGAATTCCAGTAAACCTGTTATTGCTACGGTAGCAAAAAAGGGGCGTGGTTTGATTGAGAAAGCAAAACAATGGCCAGGAAGCGAGCTCTGGGAGCTGGCGCATGCCAATAGGGATGCGCGTGTGACGGAGGTGAGTAAATGGTTAGATTCTTATTATTAATGGTAATGATACTGTCAATGAATACCCTATTTGCACAGGACAACAAGGAGGTCGTTAACGGATTACGACAACATGTTTATAAGCTGGCAGAAGATATTGGCATACGCAATGTTCGTCATCCACAAGGCTTGCATGAAGCCGAACGCTATATCAAAGAAACCTGGAAGGCGATGGGATATGAGGTTCACACCCAGGCTTATGAGGTCAATGGTGTACATTCGGCCAACCTGGAGATAACGATACCAGGTAGTCACAAGGCAAACGAAATTTTAGTGGTGGGTGCACATTATGATTCAGTCAGCAGCGGCCCCGGTGCCAATGACAATGGTAGTGGTGTTGCCGCATTGCTGGAATTATCGCGATTGTTTATCGCATCATCGCCACAAAGAACCATACGTTTTGTTGCTTTTGTTAATGAAGAGTCACCGTTCTTTTTTACATCAAACATGGGGAGCATGCGCTATGCAAAAGCGGCACGCCTTAACGATGATGATATTCGTTTAATGTTGTCACTAGAAACCATAGGCTATTATCGCGATGAACCCGGAACTCAGGAATACCCACCCTTGTTTCGTTATTTTTATCCTGATAGTGGCAATTTTATTGCCTTTGTCTCCAATTTAAGATCGCGCTCTCAATTAAAACAACTCACCAGGGCTTTTCGTAATTGTAGTGATTTTCCGGTAGAACGGGTGGCGACCTTTTCCTGGATACCCGGTGTAGCCGAGAGTGATCATCTTTCTTTTTGGTGGCATAATTACCGTGCTGTAATGGTGACGGATACCGCGTTTTATCGTTATCCCTATTATCATACTAAAGAGGATACGGCAGAAAAGCTGGACTATGAGCGGCTCGCAGCCGTTACGCTCGGTCTCTACGGTGCGTTGTCCCATTTGTTAGAGAAGGGCTTATAAAGGTCATCATGCCATCACACATACCGTCATTCCAGTGCGCCTGAAAAAAGTGACAAGTACGCTTGCAAATTCTTTAACGAAAGATACGATCTAAGCAAGAATCACTTTGAATGAAGTGTGTGAGACGAATAAACATAGACACCCAAAGTTTAAAAACGCACAGCGCAATCATTCAATCATCAAAAAACGAAAAAGTAGTACTAATAGATTGAATCGAAGGTAGCTATCAGGCTGCTTAGTTGTTGATCACTGCTGCCGGGTTGTTGTGTGTTAATGGCTTTTTTAATGCGTTGTTGAATGCATGTGTTGCATCGACCAGTTGAACCCGCCACCCTTTTAAGACATTCGCGCTTCTGCTTTGTTGCATGGATTTCTAATCTTATGAGAATAAGGAGGAAAGCAGCCTGATCCCAGATTCTACGGAGCATAGGAGTGCATTAGCTATCCGCTATATACACAAGGGAGAATCAGATAGGGTTGATCTGAATCATTTCGCTGACTCCTCAATCAACGTAGCCACCGATTTTCGCCGCACACAACGGCAACCAGAACATTAGGGTTTTTGATATATCTGGAACAAAAGATGGAGATTCGTTTTCAGCGTTAAAAAATCATTCTTATGTCGGTCAGAGGAGATACCAGCATGAAATGCGATTATTGGTGATCGGTGGCATGCACTAAATCACAATAGATCCTGCTCGGAACCGATCGTAGCCGGAAATAGGATACATTTTGCTTCTTCGAAAAGCTGAATTTCCTCCTCCTTCACCCCCTTCAGGGCGGTAATTTTGTTAATGTATTCCATCACTTCTTTCTTCTCTATAGTGTTATCCTTTAGTTCCGCGTTGATCACTTGTAGGCAGGTAGTATAGTCCTGATTCATGCGTTTCGCTTCGCGATACAGTTCAGCCGCCTTGTCCTCGGAAAGTCCAAACTCTTCGTCAAAGAAACGAGTAAACAGTTTTCTTTCGCGACTATCCTCCTCATTGTCCGATATGATCACGTGATAGAGTAGCGCCGCGATAGAAGCTCTAAGTAATGGATTATCATCCTCGGAAAATAAATGTTTCTTGGTTGCCATTTCATGCAGCCAATGTCGAATGTTATTGAACATTAAGTATACTCCATCGTCATTTGTGTGAACTCAACGCATGTGCCAGATGATGATAATCAGGGCGCCAATTACCATTTTTTATAATACATTAGCAGATGTTCGTCACACAACTCTTTCACTCCAGAGTGTCGGCTCAAATATTTACTATGAAGGGGCTATATATCTTTGAAATATTATTGACCGCCACTTAATCCTGCGCACGAGAACATCTAGCACATCGTAAGGCACACCTTAACACCACCTCCCTCGAATGTCGCCTTTTGGCCCGGGCTGTGTGAAAAGTATTAGTGATAATTGAAAGTGGTAAATGGAAGCCGATATTGGGCAATAATTTCATTCAAGTGGATTTCACTATCACTATATTGATACTAAACCTTTCATATTTAGGGCTGGCTCACCACCGGCCCATTTTTTTCGACTTTTCACACAGCTTGGGCCGAAAATTCTCTGTCGGCGCTATTAAATGAAGGTCCGTTAACGATTAAGTATTTTGTTGTCAGCCTTATTCGTTTTATGTCGCCTTATGATTGGGAACGGAAGAGTCGTTAGGGCTTTTTTGTACCTGGTATCGTTTGTAACGCAAAATCAAATGTATATACGCCGTGCAACTCTTCATTTAATCTGTTGGCAACATAAACTGCTTTATTAACGATAAGTGCATCAGGGAAGTCCGCTTCTTTGCGTTTATTTCCTACCTTTATTATTTTTGCCTGTTTATAGTCGCTTAAGGCTCTCCAAACAGTTTGGCCATCTTCAAAAATAATATTTGGTTCTGCAAATAATGTATTGATGACTTGTATGATCGATTCCTTACCAAGATTGTATTTTTTACCTTTAAGTGTCCAGATTGTTTCCGTTAGGACTATATCGGTAACTAAGACATTAGTATTTCCTGTAATAATTGATGTTGCTTTTTTTGATTGTGTGGCATCATCATCAAGTAAATACCGAAGTAATACATTTGTATCAACCGCAATCATGAATTGAGGGCGCTCTGTAGTGAAGCTTCATCGCTAAACCGCTTGTCAGTTTTGATGCCTTTTAATACGCCTTTCGCTGCACCAGGTGTACTTTTAATAATTGTTATATAGCCGTTATTATCAACATAACTATTATATTCATCACCCGGTTCAATATGTGCTTGCCGGCACTGGTCGATGGGCAATGTAATTTGTCTCTTTGCGCTTACTTTAGGCATGGGTTATGCTCCTTTACTATTTGTTGATATGTAAAGAATAGTAATATATTTACAATTTATCAATAAGTAAAGAAATTTATGGTGTGTTATGCATTAAAAGAGAAAGCAGGTGACTGATGGGGGGGATAACTAATCCTGAATGTCTGTTCTTCAATAGAATTTTACTGTTGGGCAAACTGGTACTGTCAACTTAACTTAAATTACAGCGATTTTATTGAAAATTCTGGCTCATCTAAACTAAGAATCAATACGTTACAGGTTTATTTTTGATTAAAATTACTATTAATCTACTTAAGTTGACAGTACCATCTTGATGCTCAATTTCAGTTTTTGCCATTGGTTAAAATGGCCGCGAAAGAAGAACTGATAACCTGGTTAAATCTAGCTGTCCACCTTTTAGCGCGCTAATGATGACAGCAGTAGTGTTGTTAATCTTTATATCGATACTTGCACCATAAATAGCGCCTGTATCATCTTTTTTATAAGTTCTACAGAAATCCGGCATGTGTGGGTCACATATCTGATACGCGACAGTGGAGTTTGTATAACCCATAAGCAAGCTCACGTTAGCGTATTGATGTTTGAATCTGTTGTATTTGAGGAGCAGGTCGTATTTGAATTCAACCCCTTCAGGGGTGCCTTTTTCCTGAAATGCGCCAGAAGCGATTAAGTTGATATTGTGTTTGAACTTGAATTCGGTGCCTAGAGACATCATGGTTGTGTTGTAGTCGTGTTCGGGACTGATGCCTGGTGTTATATATTCAAAGCCAAATGTCGCTCTCATGGACGGTAATTCTGCTGTGGCTTCAGCTGATAACGTGAAAATTAGTAATAAAAGTATGTAATATATTTTAAGTGTCATGCTGACCAGTTCAGCATAAAATGGTTTGCACGCAAGTGCCTATATATTAGATTTAGTGGATTTTATTAGAAAAAGCTGATGTTGGCGTGTGGTGTAGCTTATATCTGAGTAGGGGGTGAGTATTTCGCGCTCCATTCACGCTCCATAAAAGCGCCAAAATCGAGACTATTCAGGACAATTCGGGATAGAGTAGGTGAATTTTGCAGTGCTGATGGAGTTTGTTAAAGGCTAATAAAAACAATATCTTGTGATATTATTTGGGGGGTGTTAAGCTAATGAATTATGGTGCCGAGAAGAGGACTTGAACCTCCACGAGCCTAAGCTCACTAGCACCTGAAGCTAGCGCGTCTACCAATTCCGCCACCTCGGCATGAGTGCTGAATTTTCAAGCAGCGAACTTTACAAGGCGGCAATCCCATTGTCAATTTACATGTACAAATTAATTTAGGAGAAAATCACCTGGCTTATTAGCCATTATTCTATTATGTTGAAAAAAATTAAGAACAAGATCAAATCTACTCTTCTCAAGAAGACAAAAACCACGATCAATAAAAAGTCACCGCCAGATGAGAAAGTGACTAAAAAACGTGTCCCTAAAAAACATAGCCTTAAGCGCTCAAAAAAAATTAAAGACCCGGAAGCAAAACTGGAGTCTAAACGTTACGATAACCCTGTTGCCAGTCGAACTTTAATTCTTAAAACAATTACTAAAGCCGGTATGATGACGCAGTCGTCAGTATATAAAGCATTACAGGTCAGGCCTGACCAGGAAGAGGGCGTTAGTCGCCGTCTATCTGCCATGGTCCGCGATGGTCAACTGGTACAGAATCGCCGTGGTGGTTATTTGCCGGTTGATGAAAAACATCTTATTAGAGGCCATGTTATCGCCCATGCTGATGGCTTTGGTTTTCTTGTACCGGATGAAGGCGGCGATGATTTATTTTTAAGTGGTAAACAGATGCGTGGTGTGCTGCACGGTGATCATGCTGTTGCAACTGTAGCTGGAGTCGACCGACGTGGCCGACGTGAAGGTTCCATCGTTTCGGTGGTTGAGCGTGCCAATACTACGCTCATTGGCCGTCTGTTCGATGATGAAGGTATCGCTTACGTGGTGCCTGATAATAAACGTATTACACAGAATATTTTGATTCCTGCAGATATGTTCGCAGGTGCTTCTCCAGGACAGATTGTAAAAGTTGAGATAACCAGCCAGCCAACGAAAAGGCGTCAGATGGTAGGTAAGATTACTGATGTCATCGGTGATCATATGGCGCCGGGTATGGAAATCGAAATCGAAATACATAACCATGGTATTCCGTTTGAATTTCCCGATGCCGTTATACAGCAGGCAGAACGTTTTGGCGACAGTGTAAAGGAGTCAGATAAACAGGGCCGCCTGGACTTACGCAGTTTGCCTTTAGTAACAATTGATGGTGAAGACGCCAGAGATTTTGATGATGCCGTGTTTTGTGATCCGCGTGCCGAGTCGAAGGGTGGGGGATGGAAGCTGGTTGTTGCGATTGCCGATGTCGCACATTATGTTGATATCAGTTCTTCAATGGATGAAGAGGCCTATGAACGTGCGACCTCTGTATATTTCCCGGGTCGTGTTGTGCCCATGCTACCTGAGGCAATATCTAATGGTTTATGTTCGATTAACCCAGACGTTGATCGCTTGTGCATGGTCTGTGAAATGTTTGTCAATAAACAGGGTGAAATAGAAAGCTACGATTTTAAAGAAGCAGTAATGCGTTCACATGCGCGACTTACCTATACACAGGTTGCGCAGGCACTTGAAGATAATAGTTCCGGAATAATTTCTGCAGATGTCTATCCGCATATTGTTAATCTGAATGATATGTATAAAAGCCTTGATGCTGCGAGAAGAGCGCGCGGTACCATTGAGTTTGATACCACAGAAAGCGTTATCAATTTCACCAGTGACAAACGAATAGAGAGCATTCGGCCCTCTGTGCGCAATGATGCGCATAAGATTATTGAAGAATGTATGATTTCGGCAAATGTTTCTGCCGCTAAATTTATCGCTAAAAGTAAATACCCCTGCCTGTATCGCGTGCATGAAGATCCCTCCGATGAAAAAATTGAAGATTTACGTGGATTCCTGTCTGATCTTGATTTGAAACTAGGGTCGCCTTCCAGAAAAATTGAATCGTATGATTACGCTAAATTGAGTGAGGAAATAAAGCAACGCGACGACTATCATATGATACAAACATTGATGTTACGTTCAATGAAGCAGGCGATCTATAAATCTGAAAATGACGGCCATTTTGGCCTGGCGTTAACACATTATACTCACTTTACTTCGCCAATTAGACGTTACCCGGATTTGCTGGTACACCGTGCGATAAAACATATTGTGCGTAAACGTAAGAAATCGGATTACATGTATAGCCCGGACAGAATGATGTTAATGGGAGAGCATTGCTCTTTCAATGAGCGCCGTGCTAATGAAGCAACACGTGATGCCGAGTTCGCACTGAAATGTGAGTACATGCTGGATAAAATCGGGCAGAGCTTTGATGCACATGTAACGGGTGTTGTAGGATTTGGATTGTTTGTCGAACTCGATGAGCATTTTGTCGAAGGCTTAATTCATATCACCAATTTACCTAAAGATTTTTATGTGTTTGATCCAAAAGCACATCAGCTGGTAGGCGAGAACCGTGGCTTACAGTTTGGTCTGAATGATAAAATACGTATTCTGTG
This sequence comes from uncultured Gammaproteobacteria bacterium, assembly GCA_963803185.1. GTDB lineage: Bacteria > Pseudomonadota > Gammaproteobacteria > SZUA-229 > SZUA-229. Next base: position 38,107 of record CAWDMF010000018.1, read on the forward strand.
TAGCAAGAGTGGATATGGATGAGCGTAAGATTGATTTCGAATTAATTTCGGAGCATTAAAATAATAATTTTCCACAGATACACGCAAATAAACGCAAAATAAAAATATTTAATTTGATTACAAAGCCGGAGCGTTTGAAATCTGAAAAGGTGGGTTAATTTAAAAATAAAAGGCTTCTATTTGCGTTTATTTGCGTTTATCTGCGGAGAAAAAAAGTTCTTTTATCGTGTTCGTGGATTAAAATAAAATGGCAAAAAAAACACACGAATTAATCTACGGTATTCACGCGGTAGAAGCAGCACTTAGAAACCAGCCGGAAAATGTTTTGCAGGTTTTTCTGCAACAGGGACGTAACGATAATCGAATACAAAAAATTCAGGACATTGCAAAAAATTCTGGTGTCTCTATTCAGGCAATTAGCAATGATAAATTAAAGGAAAAATGCCCTAAAATCCAGGCACCAGGGTGTAGTAGCTGAAATACGTTATAACAAGTCCAGTGAGGTATCTCTGGATGAGATTTTACAACAGGACGCTTTACTGTTGCTGGTACTGGATGAAGTGCAGGATCCGCATAATATTGGTGCCTGCCTGCGTACTGCTGATGCGGTGGGTGTTGATGCTGTTATTGTGTCAAAAAATCGAAGCCCCGCATTAACGCCCGTTATTCGAAATGTTGCCAGTGGCGCAGCAGAAACGGTTCCGTATATTATGGTGTCAAACCTGGCGCGTGTTTTAGAAAAAATTAAACAGGAAAATGTCTGGGTTATCGGCACCAGTGGTGACTGTGAGCAGACAATCTATAATATCAGTGACAGTAGCAGTATAAGTAATCGACTGGCCCTGGTGATGGGGTCTGAAGGTAAAGGCATGCGACGCTTAACCCGAGAAGCCTGTGATGAACTTGTGTCTATTCCAATGCAGGGCAGTGTTGAAAGCCTGAACATTTCTGTTGCTACCGCTGTTTGTTTATATGAAATTCGTCGCCAGCAAAAAGATAGTTCTTAACAATACAAAATGTCTGCCCGTTCTGAATTGCCCGCTTCCGAATTACATTTGATTGTACCGGGATTATGCGGCCCGCTTGCTGAAACGCAGTCTGTTGAAAATAGCCCGGTGCTTAAACAGTGGATCAGAACATTATCAAAAGCTAGCTGCTCTATATCGCCAGCTAATGTTAATGATGTTTTAGTATCAGTATTTAACTTAAAAATAAAAACGGATTTTCCCTCTGCAGCATTAACGTTACTGGCAAATAGTATGTATGATGCCTCTAGCTTTTATATGCATGCAGACCCTGTGCATTTGCAGGCAGATATGGATCATGCTGTTTTGACATCGAGTGAAGATCTTAATATCAGTAACAGTGAGACAAAGGTGTTGTGTGAAACACTCAACCAGCACTTTAAGCAGGATGGTTTGCGTTTTATAGCATTATCAAATGAGCAGTGGTTCGTATTGACTGAAAAAGCAATTCACATGAATACCACGCCATTAGTTGAAGCAGTAGGAAGAAATGTTAATTTTATTTTGCCGGAAGGTAAGCATTCAACACGCTGGAAACAACTGTTGACAGAAGTTCAGATGTTAATGTTTGCACATGAAGTTAATGTGACCAGGGAAAACAATGGCTACCCGAGTATTAACAGTCTATGGTTTCATGGTTCCGGGGAGTTGCCAGCAATGATCAATGATGAACAAGATAGCGGACAATGCCGAAGTGAGATAAGCAGTGTCTGCAGTAATCAGGGCACGCTGAAGGGGCTTGCCAAACTCATAAACTGTGAATATATGACAGTGCCCGATAGCGCAAACGAATACGCCAGGCATTTATTAGCTTATGAAAATAATTCTGTTAATGTCTTACACTTTTCAGAGCTCGAACACCTGGTAAATTACTCGGATGTCAATCTGTGGTTAGTTAAATTAACCGAACTGCTAGAGCACTGGATTTATCCTTTATTAAAAGTGGCGAATAAAAATAATATTAAAGTTATATTGTATCCCTGTAATAGCAAGCAGTACCATTTTTCAAAATATGATTTTCTGAAATTCTGGCGGCAGGGAAAACTGGAGCAGCATGTCAACCATTACTAAGCAAGCCAATTCTAAGCAAACTAATTCTAAGCAATCAGTTACTAAACAATCTTCATCTGATCAGGTACAGTCTTCGATTGTTCGCAGAAATTCAGCTGTAAGTGATGAACTTCAGCACAGTAGTCTGCACCCATTGCTGAAAAAAATATATGCAAACCGGGGCGTAACCCGCTTAAAACAGGTTGATTACAGCCTGAAAGACTTGCTTGATTATTCTTTATTGAAAGATATCAATCTGGCCGCTGAGATAGTTAGCAAGCTTATCATCCAGCAAAAAAACATTTTGATCGTTGGTGACTTTGATGCTGATGGCGCAACGTCCTGTGCCTTAATGATGCGTATATTTAAAGCATTTGGTTTAAATAATGTTGACTATCTTGTGCCAAATCGTTTTGATTTTGGTTATGGCTTAAGTCCACAGATAGTTGATGTTGCTGCCGGACTGTCATCTGAATCACCTTCAGCGTCGAAACCCGATTTGATTGTTACCGTTGATAACGGTATTTCAAGTATTGATGGTGTAAACCGGGCAAACGAGCTGGGCATCCAGGTAGTGGTAACTGATCATCACCTGGCCGGCGATGTGCTTCCGCAAGCGGCAGCAATCGTTAACCCTAATCAACCGGGTTGTCAGTTTCCGGCAAAAACAATAGCGGGTGTTGGCGTGGCTTTTTATTTAATGCTTGCCGTGCGTGCCTGTTTACGTGAAAAGGGCTGGTTTAATGATCTGTCATCAGGTAAAGCATTAATAACTGAACCCAATATGGCGAAGTATCTTGATCTTGTTGCGCTGGGCACCGTAGCCGATGTTGTACCGCTAGATGATAACAACAGAATTCTGGTTGAGCACGGCTTGCAGCGAATAAGGGCGAACCAGGCCTGCGCTGGTATTAATGCCCTGTTAACCATTGCCGGTAAACCGATTGAAGGCTGCTCCTCACAGGACTTTGGCTTTAGTATCGGTCCGCGGTTAAATGCTGCGGGTCGATTAGATGATATGTCAATTGGTATTGAGTGCCTGTTAAGTGATAACTATGAACAGGCTTTTAACTATGCGGTAACCCTGAATCAGATGAATCAACAACGTCGCCAGATTGAAGGTGAAATGCTTGAGCAGGCGACAATTCTTCTCGAACAACAACTTCGCAAACTTGATAACAGCGAATCTATGCCAAAAGCTTTGGCCCTGTATGATGAGCAATGGCATCAGGGTGTCGTTGGCTTACTGGCTTCCAGAATTAAAGAGAAATACCATCGCCCGGTTATTGCATTTGCTGATGCGGGTAATGGTGAGATAAAAGGCTCCGGGCGTTCAATTCCCGGTTTGCATATGCGCGATGTGCTGGATTTGATCTCAAAACAGCATGAAAATTTAATCGATAAATTCGGCGGCCACGCCATGGCTGCGGGGTTAACCATGAAGCTGGATAAATTTACTTTATTTCAGCAGGCATTTAATGAGCAGGTAAATGCGCTATTACGCCCGCAGGATCTGGATAATATCAGGGAAACTGATGGTTCAGCTGATGCAGAATATATGACAATAGAAACATCAGAGTTGTTTAAATACGCCAGCCCCTGGGGACAATACTTTCCTGAGCCTGTATTTGATGATGTGTTTAGCATTGTTAACTGGCGTATCGTTGGTGAAAAGCATTTAAAGCTTGAGCTTGCGAAAGAAGAGACGGGTGAATGTTTTACCGCTATTGCTTTTAATAAAACAGATGCTGATTTACCCGCCGGAGAAAACAGCATCCGCTGTGTCTACCGGCTTGATGTGAATGAGTTCAGGGGTAAACGAAGTTTGCAGTTAATTGTGCAGCACATTGAAGCGGTATAAGTGTCGAGAATGAAGTTTCACAGGCTTACGGACTAATATATATGTACTCTTTACTACGAAAATTTTTATTTTTATTTGATGCTGAAGTCATTCATGTTTTTTCATTGAATATGCTGAGTTTAATCAATGCCACAGGTCTATTAAAACTTTTTGTTAAAAAACGCATTGATGCCCCCGTCACTGTTATGGGTATTACCTTTCCAAATGCCGTTGGACTGGCTGCGGGTATGGATAAAAATGCCCGGCATATTGATGCCCTGTCGCATTGTGGTTTTGGTTTTGTTGAGGTGGGTACGGTAACACCGTTGGCGCAGCCGGGAAATGACAAACCGCGTTTGTTTCGACTGCAGGCAGATCATGCCATTATTAATCGCATGGGGTTTAATAACGAAGGCGTTGATACTTTAGTGGACCATGTTAAACAGAGTAACTGGTATAAACAAAAAAGAGGTCGTTGTATATTAGGCATCAACATTGGTAAAAATAAAGCAACATCACTGGAAAATGCAGTTGATGATTATCTTATTTGCATGCAGCAGGTTTACAATTATGCCGATTACATCGCGATTAATATCTCTTCTCCCAATACGCCCGGCCTGAGAAAATTACAGCATGGAGAGGGTTTAAGTGATTTGTTAATACAATTAAAAAATAAACAAACTGAGTTAAACCAGAAAAATCAGCGCTATGTACCGCTTGCAGTAAAAATTGCCCCCGATTTAGATGAGACTGAGATAAAAGATATTGCTGATAGATTATTAGCGGCTAAAATCGATGCGGTAATTGCTACCAATACAACAAATAGTCGACCTTCATCGTTAGTATGCCAGCAACTTGCTGCAGAGGCGGGAGGGCTCAGTGGTCAGCCCATATTAGACTTGTCTACCCGGGTGTTAAAGCAGTTAGTGAAGGTGCTTGATAGTAAAATACCGGTAATTGCCGTTGGTGGTATTTCATCTGCAGCTGATGCAATAGAAAAAATGAATGCCGGAGCCAGCCTGGTACAAGTATATACTGGATTTATCTATTCAGGTCCAAAACTCATCAGTGACTGTGCTTTAGCCTTAAAAAATCACTAATCACAGGCCTGTTAGGCTTTTATATCAACATAAACCTTTATTCTTGCCGATTTCTGCTATATTCAATATACCCATTACAGTTTAATTAAAGTAACAAATTCAGTCACTTATGATGTTTTATAGTGTTTGCTATCAGCACTATATCATTACAACTTATTTCATAGCGGGTAATTAATATGTATAACGCCAGTTTACCGAGGTGAAACTATGAGTGAACGACTGTTTTTATTTGCAGTGGGCGTGTTTATTTTAATATCGCTTTATATCGAAATAGATATGATGATTTATATTCTATGTTTATGGCTGCTATTTGAAGCAATAATGGATATACGTTTTACCACGCTGTCACAAAAATTGATGTCTAGAACCGTACCCGCTGGTTTAACCGTTTTTCAAACGCAGGCCCGATTTGATTTTGAAGCATTAAGAGTATTACGTATTGTGATTTCTGTTTCGTTAGCGGGCGCTTTTATTCTTATACATAATTATCACATTGATGTTTTGTGGTTTGTACCCTGGTTTCTGGGGTTCGCAATATTGGGTGCAGGTGTAAGTGGCATCTGTCCAGCAATGCTGTTTATTCGCTGGCTCGGCTTTAGATAAAATATGCAGGGAAATGAAATAGAATTTGAAGTTAAGCTTCCCGCCAGAATTACCGGCCTGGTATTTTGGGGGCTGGTGTTAATTGGTTTGTTAGCTGCAGTGATAATATTACAGCAGGTAGAAACTGATCTTGCTATCTCAAATCAGGAAGAAACATTAATAATTTCTTATGAAATTGAAGAAATTGCTGAACAGTTTTCACAACCACCCGTTTTAATGCGTGCGGAAGGCCGAATAAGATCGAAAATCGGTGAACACATGGATGAATCTGGTTTTCATGCAGTGCGTCTTTATGAAGACGGAAAGATTTTATCAATTGGTCCGATCGAAGATAGTGATGAGATGTATGAATATACCTTGCATTACTATCCGCTAAACTCAAATGAACTTCATACCATAAAAATGGAACTTTATTGTCCCAGCACCGTATATCGTCATTTCAGATATTCGTAAGCACTTTCTTTTATCCATTGGTTTAGTTGTTTTTATTTTTGGCATGTTGCTACAGCGCATATTGCAGAAAATGCTTTCTCAACCCTTTCAGAGAATGGTTACAACGGCAGAGAAATTCTCACAAGGTAATGAGAATATACGTTTTGATGATAGCCGCGCTGATGAATTTGGTTATTTAGGCAAATTCATAAACAATGCAATTGAATCTATCTTGTCCCATAAAAACGACCTGGTACAGGCGCTAGAGCGAGCCTCTGCATCTGAGGCAGCTCTTAACAATGAGAAAGAGCGTGCAGAAGTCACTTTGCATTCAATTACTGATACAGTCGTTACCGTTGATATCGATGAATGTATCAATTATTTAAACCCGGCCGGTGAAATATTACTTTCCTGCAATAAAAAAGATATAACAGGAAAAACATTTAAACAGGTTTTTAATATTGTTGAAGAAGCCAGTGGTGATGTGATCGAGGATCCATTGCATAAATGTTTTTTAACAGGAGAAATTGTGCATTTGCCGGAGCATTCATCATTAATAGCTAAAAATGGTAGTGTTGTTTCGATAGAAGCATCAATTGCTCCAATGAAATCAGATACCGGTGGTTTGATGGGGGCGGTGATGGTTATTCAGGATGTTAGCCACACACGGCGATTAACCCGACAGCTTTCATATCAGGCCAGCCATGATCTATTAACAGGTTTGTATAACCGTCGAAAATTTGAAGAATACCTGGAAGAGATTTTAATTAATGTTCGCGAAGAAGAGCGTCATCACACTCTATTTTATCTTGACCTTGATAATTTTAAAACGGTTAATGATACCTGTGGTCATGTTGCCGGTGATGAATTACTAAAGCAGTTACCAGCGCTATTTAATGATGTATTGCGTACCGGGGATATCGTTGCCCGTCTTGGCGGCGATGAGTTTGGCGTGCTTCTGGAAAACTGCGGAATAAAAAAGGCGGTAAATATCGCCGACAAAATACGCCAGAAAATTAAAGATTATCGATTTGTCTGGGATGATAAAACATTTGAAATTGGTGTAAGTATTGGCGTCGTAGCAATTAATGCTGATAATTATGATATGTCACAGGTATTAAGTTCGGCTGATGTTGCCTGTTATTCTGCAAAAGATTCAGGGCGAAATCGTGTACATGTTTATCAGCCATCTGATAAAGCGGTGAGTGAGCATTATGGACAGGTTCACTGGACAGCAAGAATATCTAAAGCATTTGAAGAGCATCGCTTTCGACTTTATCAGCAACCAATAGTCAGGGTAATCGACCAGAATAGAAACCATCTTGAAATATTGCTGCGCATGGTTGATGAACACGGAAATGTGACCACTCCCGGTGCATTTATGTCGGCAGCTGAGCGTTACGGTTTAATGCCCGAGATTGATCGTTGGGTAATACATGAAGTGTTTAAATATATGGGCAGAGATAATCCTGCTGATCCGGTTAAAGGCACTAATCGTGTTTTTGCAATTAATTTATCGGGTGATTCTATTAACGATGCTTCTTTACTGGATTACATTCTTCAGGAAAAAAATAAATTTGCAATCTCATTAAGCAATGTCTGTTTTGAAATAACAGAAACAGTTGCCATAAGTAATTTGAGTAAAGCCACTGTGTTTATTAATGAATTAAAAAATTATGGCTGCCAGTTTTCATTAGATGATTTTGGTAGCGGCCTGAGTTCGTTTACTTATTTAAAAACCTTGCCTGTCAACTATCTAAAAATTGATGGTAGTTTTGTCAGGGATATAAGTCGTGACAAAATTGATAGAGCAATGGTTGAATCAATTCTACAACTCGGAAAAATTATGGAGTTGATGATTATTGCAGAACATGTGGAAGATGAACCTACCTTATCTATATTAAGGGAAATAGGAGTAGATTATGTGCAGGGTTATCATTTAGGGCGGCCTGAAGTTATAGATAGTCAATAAAAAACATTTCACCACAGAGGCACAGAGAGCACAGAGGTTTTATTATTATGCGCCTGCGGCGCTATAACAATATAAGTTTTTCTCTGTGTACTCTATGCCTCTGTGGTGAAATTATTATTTTAAAAATCACATGTATATACGGCGTGTCTGTACATCAGGTGTGCTGCGTTGCCATACTTCATTAAAGAAATTAGATAATTTTCCAGCACGCCGGGGTGACATGAAACAAACGCTGGCCTTATAGTTTTGCTCGGCTGTCCTGATGCGATGCAATAAACCGAGTTTATCAACTACCAAAAAAGCACACTGTTCGTCTTTATATTCACCTGACGGGTTATGAATAAAGACCGAGCTGGTTAAATTTTGTGCGAGTCTTACCAGGCAGTGACCATTTTTAGCTGCATTGCTTGCGTCCTGTACCAGTATGCGTATACGTGTATTTGGGTGCCTTTTAGCCAGCTTAAAAATTGACTGTTCAAATTCTTTATTGTCATATATTTCCGTATCGAGGTTCTGAGAGAATATATCAATGCTATAACAGGCCTGTTTGACCAGAGATAAAGCCGCTTTCTTATTTTCATCGACAGTATCAATTTGAACCTCATCTTTTGTTTCACCAAGTTTGTAGTACATAAGGGGGATTAAATCACTATTGCCAGGTGAATGATTGATACAATCAATTCTAATAATTAGTATGTTTAGCAGATTTTTTTCGACATTTCTCGATGTGGTATATTTGCTTCATAAAAAATATCACCACCTGCAGTAAATCCATGTTTTTTATAAAATGGAATGGCTGATACCTGGGCATGGAGATAAACATTTTTTTGCTTTTGTTGTTTTGCCGTCAGTAAAACAAATTTAAGCAGTTTGCTGCCGATGCCTTTATTGCGGTATTCAGCTAATACTGCCATTCTACCGATTTGACCGTCAGTTTTTAATCTTGCTGTTGCAATGACTTTGTTATCGAGTGTGGCAAGAAAATGCGTTGATGAACTGTCATGCTCATCCCACTCCATGTCTTCAGGAACGTTTTGTTCTTCGATAAAGACCTGTCGTCGAATTTTCACCAGACTATTTCTCTCGGCATTCCAGTCTGCAATGTGAATGTTGATGCTGTCTTCAGGCATGTTCGATTACTTATTTCTAATCTATGCTGTCATTCTGAACGGCAGAGAAGGATCTTATGCCTTCTACATGAAAATGTGATGGCAAGAATTTTCCTGGTTATCAGGATGACATTAAAGTTTTAATTTCACGTTCTTTTTGGATTAATATGGTTTAACTATTTTAACTGGGCCCCGTTAACTATTTTATAACCTACCCAAAAAGCCTGTACATATGGGAATTTATTGAGGTTATTTCTTTATAAGACATGAATGTCAACAAAGTCAATTTTTGTCATCTCGACCAGAGGGAGAGATCTTGTGCACCGCTGTTAAAGATCTCTCGGTAATTGCTCCATGCATTACCCTAATAAGCTACATCCATGTAGCGATCCCTCTGGTCGAGATGACATAGTAAAGTTAACGGGACAGCAGTGAATGTTTAACTATTTTCTAAAGTAATAACTGCCCCGTTATTAAACAATGTAAGCAAAATAATTTTATCGACTACTGTCATTGTTTTTTCAAGTTGCTGAAAATCGATATGGTCATCTTCACAAATACATTCAGCAAAGGCTTTGCTAACCGGATAACTGTTACCATCAACAAACAATAATGCAGCTTGACCAGAGTAGCTAAACAGGAAATGGGAATAGGGCGATTGCATTAGCGCAGACTGGCTTGCAATCGTGACCAGCTGCTCAAAGTTAATATCGCTCTGCTCATGGGCAAAGTCTTCAAAGGCTTTGTTATCGCTGCAATATTGCCCTAACCATTGTTTTACCAGTTCCGGTTCCAGTGTTAGCCCCTGTTTAAGATAGTTGATAAAGTGTGATACGGTCGCTTCGGAAATTTCAGCATGGTGCGCGGGTTTTACTGGCAACTTGTCACGGTAACGTGTTGTTGTGTCTGTCTGCTCATTAACAAAATGAATGTAGTCACTGCTGATCGTTTTTAGTGACGGTGCTCTGAAACCGACCGATGCTGTCAAACAATGTTCATTTTTTCCGTGTCGATTTTTACAGGTTTGTGCGATGCCATGATGTGCAACATTTGGTGGCAGGTATAACATATCTCCCGTATTTAATAACCATTCATGTTGTGCAGTAAAGTTTTTCAAGATACACAGGTCGGTATCTTCCAGGGTTTCTTCAGGGAAGTTTTCGCTAATTTTCCATAAGCGTTGCCCGCTAAGCTGTATTAAAAAAACATCATAAGCATCGGTATGTGGGCCGACAGAACCACCGGTTGGCGCATAACTGATCATTAAATCATCGACTCGCCAGTCAGGTATAAAATGAAAATTCTTAAGCAGTGCTTTTGTTTCCGGTAAATGTTTTTCTACATCACTTACCAGTAGCGACCAATTTGATGCAGGCAGTTCACTAAAGCGGGATTCTTCGAAGGGGCCGTGTTCAGCCTGCCAGGGATAGTCGCCGTCTTTTTCTAAAATCAGCCGGGCATTAATATGTTCCTCACAGGCTAGACCGGCGAGCTCTTCTGCTGTTACCGGTGACTGTAAATCAGCAAAGGCCTTTCTGATCAACAGCGGTTTTTTTTGCCAGTATAAGGCTAAAAAATCTTCAACACTGGTTTCCCCCAGGCAGTGTGAATTTTCAGTTCTCATAAGCGTTTTCTATCGCTTTAAGGAAGTGACCGGGTTTACAACTTTTTAGTTTGCTCGACCGCATTACCAATATAATTGTGTGGTGTTAGTGTTAACAGCTGATCACGTGCATTTTCCGGTATATCCAGTGTTTGAATAAATTGCTGAAAGGCCTGCTGTGTAATGGTTTTGCCGCGAGTCAGCTCTTTTAGTTTTTCATACGGGTTTTCGATGCCGTAACGACGCATAACCGTTTGTATGGGTTCGGCCAGAACCTCCCAGCTTGAATTAAGGTCTGCGTTGATAACGTCGGCATTAATCTCCAGTTTGTTCAGGCCTTTTATTAATGATTGATAGGCAATCAGACTGTGCGCAAAACCTACGCCTAGATTTCTTAGCACCGTTGAATCAGTGAGATCACGCTGCCAGCGAGATATCGGCAGTTTCATGCTCAAATGACTTAGCAGGGCATTGGCTATGCCCAGATTACCTTCCGCATTTTCAAAGTCGATGGGGTTAACTTTATGCGGCATCGTAGACGAGCCAACTTCGCCAGCGATGGTTTTTTGTTTGAAATAGGCGTTTGATATGTAAGCCCAGATGTCGCGACTTAAGTCGATCAGAATAGTATTAAAACGACTGATGGCGTCAAACATTTCTGCCATGTAATCATGTGGTTCAATCTGAATAGTAAAGGGATTGATTTGTAAACCGATAGACTCGATGAACTGCTGAGAAAAGGCCGGCCAGTCAACTTCAGGGTAAGCGCAAATATGGGCGTTATAGTTGCCTACTGCGCCATTAGCCTTGCCGACTATCTGTGTTTCTGCTACCTGGTCACGCTGCTTGCGTAAGCGATAAACGACATTGGCCAGCTCCTTACCTACCGTTGTTGGTGAAGCTGTTTGACCATGGGTGCGGCTCAGCATAGGTTGTGCAGCAAATTCCGCCGCCTGTTTCGTCAGGTTTTCGATGATTTCATCCATTGCCGGTAATAACACATCGTTACGCCCGGCTTTTAACATCAGGCCGTGAGATAGATTGTTAATATCTTCAGAGGTGCAGGCGAAATGCAAAAATTCATTACTGGCCTGCAGTATAGCGTTGCCCTGAATTTTTTCCTTGAGAAAATATTCAACCGCTTTCACATCATGGTTGGTGGTGCGTTCAATGGTTTTAACTCGCTGCGCATCGGCTAAAGAAAAATTATCGACGATAGCATTTAAAACATTCATCGCCTCGTTGTCTAACGCCGGAACTTCGGTGATTTCAGACTGACGGGCTAATGCCTGAAACCAGCGTATCTCCACCAGTACGCGGTGTTTAATTAAGCCGTACTCACTAAAGAGGTCTCTGAATGCTGTGGTTTTAGAACCATAGCGGCCATCAACAGGTGAAATAGCGGTAAGTTCGTTTAATTCCATCATTGGCAACCTCTGATCAATTCCATCCTTAGGTTTGTTAGCACAACATCCATGTCGCACGTCTCATAAAATCGTATATGGTATTCAAAATATTCAGTTTCTACGTTCTCAATCTTCGCAGCAACACACTACTACCTGCAATTGACGCCTTGAATCTATCTGAGGCTCTGTAAAAATTGGTTTTAAATAAGGATAAAAACGGTATTATATCACTCTAAAAAGACTGGTACTCTGTCTATGTTATTTTGACGTGTTCAGCGTGACTGTGGTGCTTCGCAACAAGGCGCTGCTTGCAGGCAATGGCCTAAGTCCTTGCCAAAAACTGTAACGCAGTGGCGGAGCACCACAGTCATGCCCGAAGGGTTGTTCTGTCAGCTCCCATGGTGGCGTTACGCCTCTTGCAAAGGACTAAGGCCATTTGCTGCGAGACGTGCCTTGCCATGAGAGCTGACAGAACAACTGAACCCGTCAAAATAACATAGACAGAGTACTAATTGGAAAGACAAAGGTGGATGTTAATGAGTGCATATCGAATTGAAAAAGACAGTATGGGCAAACTGCAGGTGCCAAAGAAAGCTGCTTATGGCGCGCAAACGCAACGTGCTGTAGATAATTTTCCGATAAGTGGCATAACCATGCCGCGAACATTTATTCAGGCACTGGGTCTGGTTAAACAGGCATGTGCTAATGCCAATCATGATTTAGGTGGACTGGATGAAAATCGGCGTCGCGCTATTTCATCTATTTGTGATGATGTGATAAACGGCAAATTAATGGATCAGTTTCCACTGGATGTTTTTCAAACCGGTTCTGCCACCAGTACTAATATGAATGCCAACGAAGTCATCGCTCACCTGGCATCACAGGAAGCTGGGGATACAGTACATCCCAATGACCATGTCAATATGAGTCAAAGTTCGAACGATGTTATTCCTACAACGATTCATGTCAGTGCGGCACTAAGCTGTCACCAGCAGTTAATCCCAGCTATCAATTATCTTATTTATGTTATTGATCAAAAAGCTGAATCACTTGAAGATATTGTTACCACTGGACGTACCCATTTAATGGATGCCATGCCGGTGAGCCTGGGGCAGGAGCTTTCGGGCTGGTCAGCACAGCTTCAATCCGCTTTATCACATATTGAGGATACCCTGCCTGAAATACATCAGTTGGCAATAGGCGGTACCGCCGTTGGTACCGGCATCAATGCGGATGTATCATTTGGTGCTCTTGTTGCCACGCAGTTATCCAACAGCACCGGTTTGTCATTTAAGGTGGCAAACAATCGTTTTGCATCTTTAAGTTCACAGGATGCAGCGGTGGCATTAAGCGGGCAGTTAAAAACACTGGCCACCGCATTAATGAAAATTGCAAATGATTTACGCTGGATGAACAGTGGTCCACTAGCCGGTATTGGTGAAATTGCACTGCCAGCGTTGCAGCCTGGTAGCAGCATCATGCCGGGGAAAGTCAATCCGGTTATGCCAGAAGCCACCGCGATGGTCTGTGCACAGGTTATCGGCAATGATACAACGATAACCATTGCCGGGCAGTCCGGTAATTTTCAATTGAATGTGATGTTACCGTTGGTGGCGTTTAATTTATTACAAAGCATAGAGATATTGTCCAATGTCTCTCGTTTGCTGGCAGACAAAGCGATAGCAGGGTTTACCGTAAACCAGGAGAATATCAATGCAGCACTGGCGAAAAACCCGATATTAGTAACTGCGTTGAACCCGGTTATTGGTTATGAACTGGGCGCAAAAATTGCCAAGACAGCCTATGTAGAAGGCAGGGCCGTTATTGATGTGGCGGTAGAGTTGACTGACCTATCACGTAAAGAACTGGAAAAACTGCTGGACCCTAAAAAGATGATAAAGGGACAGGCAATGACAGGTGGAAATTAATCAGCGTTGACTAAAGGCGATAAAGCATAGATCAGGGGATAGGTAAAAAATTGCATCAGCTCAGGCAGAACTAAACACCTGAAAACCCTCAAGCAGACGTTCAGTCAAAATTATTGAAGGCTCGGTTCAGCTAATTAATCTGAGGCTTGTTAACTTTGACTACTGCTTTGCTCGGTAACGTCAATATACAGTTTCAGGCGTTGGCCGGGTTTAATGTATTTACCTTTAATCGTGTTCCAGCGATGCAGGTCTTTCACCTCGACCCTATATTTACTGGCAATACGGGATAAAGAGTCGCCGTTTCTGACAGTGTAATGAATTGATTTAATGGTACTGTTTGGGTTATGTGTTTGTCCTGATTTTTTGCTTGCGACAGTTGACTTTGAGTTACTCCAAACCACCAGCTTTTGCCCTTTTTTTAACGGGTCCCTAATAGCCATGCCATTCCATTTGGCCAGGCTGTGCATATTAACTTTGTATTTTCTGGAGATTTCCCAGAAGCTTTCACCGTTTTGAACGGTATGTGTAATGCGTTTGCCATTACCGCGTTTTTTACTTTGTGTGGCTTTTAATCGTTGCGCTGAAGATAATGCGTAACTGCTTTTGTCTTTACTGGAAAGAGGGATGAGCAGGTATTTCCCCTGTCGAATGTTATTGCCACGTATATCGTTAACACTTCTTAAATGCTTTACTGAGGTATTATATTTTAGTGCAATGTGACTTAAAGTTTCACCGGATTTAATTTTGTGCCTTGACCAGCGTAAGTGTTTGTCAGCAGGCAATGACAAATAATTTTCTTCGAAAATTTCTGCCGAGTTAGCCGGCAGTAATAATGAGTGCGGGCCGTCAGGGTCAGTTGCCCAACGGTTAAATGCCGGATTATAGTTATACAGTGTTTCCAGATCTATTTCAGCAAGTTCAGCGGCAAGTGCCAGGTCAATTTGAGCGCTGGTTTTAACCTGTTTAAAACCGGGGGCATCAGGAATGCAACGCAGGCTGACGGAATATTGTTCAGGGTTAGCGATAACTTCTTTTAATGCGAGTAACTTAGGCACGTATGCTCGGGTTTCTTTTGGCAGTTCTAAATGCCAGAAGTCGGTGGGGCGCTTTAACTTTTTATTGCGTTTAACCGCACGTTGCACTGTACCTGAGCCTGAGTTGTATGCTGCAAGTGCCAGCATCCAGTCACCTTTAAACAGCTTGTTCAGGTTTTCAAGATAATTTAAAGCGGCCTGTGTAGAGGCATAGATATCACGTCGGCCATCATACCACCAGTTCTGTTTTAAACCATATAAGCGTCCGGTTGAAGGAATAAATTGCCAGATACCTGCCGCACGACCATGCGAATAGGCAAATGGTTGATAGGCACTTTCTACGATAGGTAATAACACCAGCTCGGTTGGTAAATTACGTTTTTCTGCTTCTTCTAATATGTAATAAAGGAACGGGTCGGCACGTTGCATAACGCGCTCTATATATTCGGGGTGTTTGGCAAACCAGTTAAGTTCATCCTGTAAAGACTGCTGGTTAACATCAGATGAGATTTGAAAACCGGCACGAATGCGTGGCCAGATGCTAAATGTCGGTTCACTGTCCAGGTAAAGTTCTTCAAATTGATCGTATTCAACAGGATCCAGCAATGCTGCGGGCGATAATGTATCACTTTGTTTAGCATGTGTCGTTTCAGTTGTATTGCTAGATGCCATGGCAGTGCCAGGCTTCGGTTCATTGCACGCGGTAAGCCATGTTGCAAGCATGGATATCGTGCAGAGAGCAACAATGGATTTAATTACGGATTTTATAAATGCAGGGAATAAGGAGTTCACGATTTTTATATTTTATTGTTATTGTTGAGTAATGACCTGGGTTATTACGCCAGCTGGATTTGCGCTACTACTTTGCATCCGTACATCCTGTACATACGTGGCGCAGCACTATAATATCTCAGCGAAAGAATATCTCAGCGTAAAGTATTTGGTGTCATTTTCCACATTAAGGAAACTCTGATTAAGTTAATGAGAACTTCTTTAATGTTTTTATTATGTGAATTGTACATCATCAACGCAGTAATAGGCCTATATGAGCACAAAAATTGTTGAAATATATACCGACGGTGCCTGCCGAGGGAATCCGGGTCCCGGTGGCTGGGGTGCCAGTTTACGTTTTAATGGACAACAGAAGGATCTGTATGGTTCCGAAGCCGAGACTACTAATAATCGTATGGAGCTAATGGCGGTGATTCAGGCGTTGGAAACGTTGTCCCGCCCCTGCACGGTTAAAGTTTATACCGATTCTAAATATGTGCTGGATGGCATGACAAAATGGATGCCCAACTGGAAGAAAAAAGGCTGGAAAACCGCCGCCAGAAAACCGGTTAAAAATGTTGAATTATGGCAACGGCTGGATACTGCAGTGCAGGCAAACAACGTTAGCTGGCAATGGGTTAAAGGGCACTCGGGCCATGATGGAAACGAGTATGCTGATATGCTGGCGAATCGCGGTATAGACGAAATGCTGGGCTGAGCAATGCACTGGAATCGTTCCTCGGTAACGCATGGAGCAGTTACCGAGGAGCAGTTTTCAATCACTCCATCCATGGAGAAAAATAGTGAATAGTGAAAAACAGATAAATACCAGGCAAATCGTTCTTGATACTGAAACCACGGGTTTAGAGCCTTCGCAGGGGCACAGGATTATTGAGATTGGTTGTGTTGAGATGATTAATCGCCGCCTCACTGGTAATAATTATCACCAGTATTTACAGCCGGATCGAGAAATTGACGAGGGGGCGCAGGCTGTTCATGGTATTAGTAATGAGGTTCTTGCTGATAAACCGCGGTTTTCAGACATTGTTAAAGACTTTATTGAATACCTTGATGGCGCCGAGTTAATTATTCATAACGCACCATTTGACGTTGGTTTCATCGACCACGAGTTTAAATTAGCGGGTGCTGAATACGGCAAGGTAAGTACTTATTGCAGTGTTATTGATACCCTGGTGATGGCGCGAAAAATTCGTCCGGGCAAAAAAAATAACCTGGACGTGCTGTGTAAAGAGTACGAAGTTAATAATGCGCATCGTGAATTACATGGTGCCTTGCTTGATGCTGAGTTGTTGTCAGAAGTTTATTTACGGATGACTGGCGGGCAGAGCACTCTGTCACTGGATAGTGAAGATATGTCGAATGCTCAGACAGGTGTGTCTGCAATAAAAAAATTGTCGACAGACAGAAAACCGATAAACATTATCAAAGCCAGTGATGATGAACTACAGGCGCATCGGGCGATCATCGAAAAAATGGGCAAAGAAGTTTGGTATTAAACAAGTAGGCAGTTATTAGTAGTAAGTTAGTAAAGATAGTTTTAAGTTATTTAACTTTGAACTTGCGACTTATAACTTAAAATTATCTTTAACGAATTTTCAAAGACCGGGCTTTCTCTCGCTGCCAGTCACGATCTTTAATCGCCGCACGTTTATCGTGTTCTTTTTTACCCTTGGCGAGTCCAATATCTATTTTTACCCGGCCATTTTTTTTCCAGAACAGGGCGAGTGGAACCAGGGTATAACCTTTGCGCTCAATCTGGCCAATTAAACGATCAATTTCATGACGATGCATTAAAATTTTTCGAGAACGTGTAGGGCTGGCATTAATATGGGTAGAGGTTGAGATTAAAGGCGTAATGGTGCCGCCAACCCATTCCAGTTCACCATTTTTGGCAAATATATAACTTTCATCGATTTGGACTTTACCTTCGCGTAGACTTTTAACTTCCCAGCCTTCAAGAACCAGGCCGGCTTCAAAAGTACTTTCGATAGTGTAATCAAAACGGGCTTTTCGATTACGCGCGATGGTATTGTCGTTTTGTTTTTTCTTCTGTTTCTTAGCCATGGTTTACTTAAGTACAGGCTTGGCAAAATAAGTTCGCAAGTATAGGGTAGATTTATCACTCTGTCATTGCTTTAAAAAGATACTTATAAAAAGCCTGGCAGGCTGGAATCTGCCAAAAGCGATAGTTCAAAAACAACGTCAAAAATTTTTTACCGCAGAGACACAAAGTCGCAGAGAAAAGCGTTTTTTAACTTTTTGTCATTGCGAGGTAGGTTATTATTTGTGATTTTCTTTGTTTTTCACGGATTAATTGTTTTTCTCTGCGGCTCTGCTGTGAATCGCTTTTAAAGTTTTTTAACAGTCTGCTTTGTGTCGTTTATGTCTGTCATCATAGATAAGTTGTTATTGTTAAAATTGTCAGCCTGAATTTGAATCGGTACATCTAATTTAGGATATCTGCAAAAATAGCTTGAGTCGGTGCTATAAATTGTTGAAAATGAATAACAAAAAGTAAAAACTAAATTATGGCTGAACAACGTATTTCTATTCATGGTCAATGGACCAACCGTACTGTATTTATCCTTGCCGCCACTGGCTCTGCTGTTGGCCTGGGGAATATATGGAAATTTCCCTATATAACGGGAGAGAATGGAGGTGGCACTTTTGTACTGGTTTATCTTTTATGTATTGCATTAATCGGTGTCCCGATCATGATAGCTGAAATTATGCTGGGGCGTCGCGGCAAACAAAGCCCGATTAATACAATGGTCACCCTGGCCAGGGGAGAAGGGCGCAATCCCGGCTGGGTCTGGCTGGGCTGGATGGGTGTGCTTGCAGGCTTTCTGATTCTTTCCTATTACAGCGTGATTGCCGGCTGGGCAATGTCATATGTGTTTCGCGTTGGCGGTGGCATGTTTCTTGGCGTCACTGCTGATGGGGCTAACCGTATATTTACTGATCTGGTGACTGATCCCGAGCGGCTGTTAGCCTGGCATACCGTTTTTATGGTGATGACCATGATGGTGGTTGCCCGCGGCGTTAAACAGGGTCTTGAGAAGGCGGTTACTTATCTGATGCCACTGTTGTTCGCTTTATTGTTAGTGATTGTTATCTATGCTATGACTACAGGTTATTTCATGGAAGGCCTGCGATTTTTATTTACCCCCGGTACAATTGATGGCAAAAGCATACTTATTGCCATGGGTCACGCCTTTTTTACCCTGAGTTTGGGTATGGGGGCTATTATGGTATACGGCTCATATTTATCGGATGAGCATTCTATTATCCAGGCATCCATGTTAATTGCTCTGGCTGATACGGTAGTAGCGTTACTGGCCGGTATGGCGATTTTTCCTATTGTTTTTGCATATGGCCTTGAACCGGGTGCCGGTCCAGGACTTATATTCCGGACCTTACCAATAGCATTCGGCCATATGCCGGGTGGCACCATGGTTGGTGTATTATTTTTTACCTTACTGGTATTTGCTGCATGGACATCGGCTATCTCATTAATCGAACCCGCAGTAGCTTATCTGGTTGAAAATAAAGGTTTGAGCCGTATCTATGCCTCTGTCTGGATTGGTGCATTTACCTGGTTTGTTGGTTTGGGCACGGTATTATCTTTCAACCTGTGGAAAGATAAAACATTAACGATTCCTTATATATTTGAGAATTTAACGTTTTTTGATACTCTGGATTATTTAACTGCAAACATCATGTTACCTTTAGGCGGTCTATTTATTGCACTTTTTGCTGGCTGGGTAATGCGAAAAGAATCCACAAGTGAAGAAATAGATACCCATCCCAAAATATTCAAAATCTGGCGTTTTCTAGTTCGTTTTATTGCACCGGTTGCGGTTATTGTTGTGTTTTTAAAGGCGGTTGGCGCGATATAGTCCGCCTGAAAGTTATTTTATGTCACATATTAAACGTAGCGCGCTAGTGCATTATTCAACGGCAGAAATGTATCAGCTGGTAAATGATGTTGCCAGTTATGCATCATTTTTACCATGGTGCCGTTCTTCTGAAGTCAAAAATGAATCAGAAACTGAAATGATTGCCTCGATAGAAATCGCTAAAGGTGTGTTAAATAAAACATTTACTACCCGCAATCAGTTGCATAAAAATCATCGTATAGACTTACAGCTGGTTAATGGGCCTTTTAAAAAGTTATCAGGTTTCTGGCAGTTCGATAAACTTAAAACAGAAAATGCCTGCAGGGTAAATCTTGAACTTGAGTTCGAATTTGATAATGCCATGATGTCAATTGCAGCTAAACCGATTTTTACCCAGATAGCCAATTCATTGGTGGACTCATTTTGTAAACGCGCAATTGAAGTATACGGTGAGCGTGGCTGAGAGACACATTATAAGTTATGGCAATACAAAGTATTAATGTTGAAGTGGCTTATGCGACGCCTGAAAAGCAAATTATTCGCGCGGTGAATGTTGATGCTGGCACCACCATTGGTGCTGCGATTGTCCAGTCGGGCATTATGCTGGATTTTCCAGATCTTGAACTGGAAGATGCAAAGGTTGGTATCTTTGGCAAAGTGGCTTCGATGACTACGGTATTATCAAATGGCGACCGTGTTGAGATATATCGACCGTTGATTGCTGACCCTAAAGAAGTCAGACGTAAACGAGCAGCAGAAGGCAAAGTGATGAAGAAGGGCTCTTCATCAAGTGAAAAATGAATAATTAAAAGCCTGAAAGCCGTGATCTTGAGCCGAGCGTGGCACTAATTTTTTCAGGAGAAAAATTGAACGCGTTTGTTGCGGCCCGCAGGGTGAATTACATGGATGTAATTCATGATCTCAGGTAGATGATTCTCCCGCTTAAAAAGATTCCATCGTTAGCTTCGTAAACGGTGCATCCTTGCACCACTACTGCCACGCTCCACTCGCAATGACAAAATGCAGTTTTTTATTGTTTTTAAGGCTCAACGTATTTCGAGTCATCAATCTTTACCAGCACATCCTCTTCAAAATATAGCGTTAATAAAGACTTTCTTTCAAATCCCTTATTGGGGATAAAGCGGTAAATGTAATCCCAGCGCTGATTATGAAACGGATCTGACAGCATCGGCGAGCCCATTATTTTGCGTACTTCAGACTTTGTCATGCCAATTTCGATGCTTTCCAGTTGCTCCAGCTTGACGGTATTCCCCTGTTGCAAATCCAGCTTATGTGGCTCGGGCAGCCATGAGGCGCAGGCCGTGAGTAACAGACTGGCGCATAAAGCAGAAATAGCGGGTGTTGTTAAAATTAATTTCATATATATCAAATGAGAGTGGTTCTCAGTATCATAAACGTGGTTAAATAGCGTTATCTGCAAAAAGGCGGAAATACTACCGCATATTTCAAAGAGAATCAGTAGAAAGTTTTATGGAATCAAGTGATTTAAAAAAAGCAGGTCTAAAAGTAACCCTTCCCAGGATGAAAATTCTGGAGTTCCTGGAAGTCTCCAATGTGCGCCACCAGAGTGCAGAGGACATCTATCGTGCATTACTGGATGATGGTGAAGAAATCGGTTTGGCAACAGTGTACCGCGTTTTAACACAGTTTGAGGCTGCGGGGCTGGTAGAGCGCCACCATTTTGAAAGTGGCCAGGCAGTATTCGAGCTTACCGAAACAGGTCATCACGACCATATCGTTTGTGTCTCCTGTGGAAAGGTTGAAGAATTTTATGATGAAATGATAGAAGCTCGCCAGAAGGAAGTTGCTGCTGCTAAAGGTTATGAAGTTACTGATCACAGTCTGATATTGTACGGAAAGTGTCCAGCCTGCAAGAAATCCTGATTGCCAATACATTCAGTATAAAAAACAGCAACGCCGCGTCTTTCTAAGCAGTATCGGTTATTAACTAAAAGTCTCCACCGGATCAAATAGAAGGGTTTCATTCTTGATTTTCGTATGCACAAGAAAGCACGATAGAGTAAAAAGCTTGTATTTTCCTCTGTTGTCATCATATTAATCTAAACTTTAGTGTCATTATTTCTCTTATCCGGGATAACCTGTTACCGAGCTATCCAGCCTGGATAGGAAATGTATATTTATGCAAAAAACGCACTCTTTCAATCAAATAACTAAAGACTTCACCATCGATCAGTATCTGCATCATCTTGTCGGATTTGATGTTGAGGAAAATAGCTTATTGCGACATGCCTGTGAACTGGTGTGGGAACTGCCTACAGAAGGTGCCTTACCCAACTCTTTAGATGTTGCCTTGCTGCTAAGTGAATTGGGTTGTGATGAAACCACGCTCATTGTTGCAATGTTAAGCAGTACACAATTAATTAAAACGGTTGATCTTGACAGCCTACAAAAAATATACGGAGATGAGATCATACTTCTGGTGAAAAGTGTTATTCAGCTGCACGAGTTTCGCGGTGAACAGGATGAGGCTTCACCTGAACAGGTTGAACGCTTACGTCGTATGTTGTTGTCGATGGTAGATGATGTTCGTGCGGTGTTAATAAAGCTGGCATTTCGCGTCCAGCGATTAAGGCAACTAAAACTGGCAGACGTTATTGAACAACAGGAAGTGGCAAGAGAAAGTCTGGAAATATTTGCCCCTATCGCCAATCGTCTAGGTATCGGTCAATTGAAATGGGAGTTGGAAGATTTAGCGTTTCGTTATCTTGAACCGGATACCTACAGACAAATTGCAAAAAATTTGCGCGAAAAGCGCGAAGAACGCGAACAGTTCATTGCCGATGTCGTTGACAAAATAAAACAGATTGCCAGCAAGGAAAATATTTCAGCAGAAATTTACGGTCGCCCAAAACACATCTATAGCATCTGGAAGAAAATGACAGAAAAGCGCCGTAGTTTTGAGGAACTGTTTGATGTTCGTGCTGTGCGCATTGTGGTTGATAACATTGCAGAATGTTACGTAATGCTGGGCCTTATACATGCACAATGGCGGCATATTGATAAAGAGTTTGATGACTACATTGCCAACCCGAAAGAAAATGGCTACCAGTCATTACATACCGCTGTTTATGGTCCACACGGCAAACCGCTTGAAATTCAAATCCGAACGCGACAAATGCATGAGTTTGCGGAGCATGGTGTGGCGGCACACTGGCGTTACAAAGAAGCAGGCAGTAATAGTAATATGCAATCGGGTATTGAGTCATTAAGAAGGTTACTCGATACAGCACAGGCCAATGATGAAGATCTCATGGAAAGTTTCCGCTCGGAAATGTTTAGTGATCGTGTTTATGTGTTAACCCCGGAAGGGCGAGTTATTGATTTACCCGAAGGCGGCACACCGCTGGATTTTGCCTATGCAGTACATACAGAAATTGGTCACCGTTGTCGCGGTGCAAAGGTTAATGGCCGCATTGTTCAGTTAACCTACAAATTAAAAAATGGTGAACGTGTAGAAATATTAACTTCAAAAGAAGCATCACCAAGGCGCGACTGGATGATTTCGCATCTGGGTTACATAAAAACATCACGCGCGAGAAATAGAATTCGAAGCTGGTTTAGAAAACAGGATGAAGAAAAAAATTACCTTGAAGGTAAAGCCTTATGTGAGCGTGAATTTAAACGTCATGGCATAAAACCGGATATTAAAAAAGTGGTAGAACACTTTAAACAGGATTCAATAAATGATTTTTATATACATTTGGGAAGGGGGGATTTAAGTGTTGCACAAATGTCATCTATGTTGCACGAGCTTGATGAAAGCCAGAAAAATATTGACGCTATTCCACTACATGCAGCGAAACAAGACATATCGTCAAAAAAATCTGATAGTAATATCAATGTCTTAGGCGTAGGTAATTTATTAACCAGTATTGCCAGGTGTTGCACGCCCGTACCACATGATGATATTGTTGGTTTTATCACCAAGGACAGGGGGGTAAGTGTTCACCGTGTTGACTGCAATAATATTCTTCACCTGAAAGAAAAAGACCAGGGGCGTTTAATTGAAGTTGAATGGGGGGATACGGCAACGCAAAGCTACCCGGTAAACATTCTTATTCAGGCAAATGATCGCCATGGTTTGTTAAGTGATATAACAAGAACCTTGTCGGATGATAAAGTAAACGTGATTTCAGTTAACACCATGTCCAATAAAAAGGAACAAACTGCACGAATGGCAGTGACTATCGAAATTCGAGATTTACAACAATTGACGCGCATCATGGATAAAATTTCTCAACTTAGAAATGTGCTTGAAGTTAGTCGTGGCTCTAGTGGTGATATCAGTTCACAGTAAGCTAAAACTTGCCCAACTATAGTAACCACTGTTTGTGCGTTCAACAGGGATAGCTATACTGGATGAACGTATGCTGGTAAAAAATGGAATAAGTTGGAGGCTATCCTGGATTGATTTTTGTTTGTTAGCCGTTTAATCTTCCGCACATTCAATAAACATTGCACCTTCCCTTTAATTTCCCGTCGGGTAAAGAATGATATGACACAACATCAATTTGATATGGCCATTGAGCTTATCGACAAAGCAAATAGCGAAGACCCTAACCTGGAAACCAGTGACAATATAGAGCAGCCGAAAGAACTGCTCTACTCACACCGCATGTCAGACATGCTGCAACGTTACCGGCCCGATGCTGACGATGCGATGAAACTGTCTATTCATGCGCAACACATCCAGCGCTGGAAATCACCCCGTAGTGATTATCCGATGAATCGTAAGGGTTATCACCAGTGGCGTACCGGCTTATATACATTTCATGCTGAAACAGTGGCCCGCTTGCTGGTAAAGGCCGGTTATGAAGACGAAATCATCGACCGTGTAAAGCAGGCCGTAGGTAAAAAATCACTTAAAACCAATGCGGATACACAGCTGGTGGAAGATGTTGCTGGACTGGTATTTATCGAGCACTACATGCAGGCCTTTGCCGATAAACACCCGGAGTACGATGAGCAAAAATGGATCGATATTATCCGTAAAACATGGAAAAAAATGTCCGATCAGGCTCACCAGTTCGCACTTGCCGGGCATATTACGTTACCGGCGCCACTGGTTCCACTGATTCAGAAAGCAGTATCTGATTAATGACTAATAACGATATCCTGCGCCGTATTCGTTATATCTTCGATTTTAACGATTCGAAAATGATTGCTGTTTTTAAATTAGCTGACTACCAGGTGGCTCGCGAGCAGATAAGTGACTGGTTAAAAAAAGATGATGATCCTGCCTATAAAAGTTGTAGTGACACGCAACTGGCGATTTTTCTAAATGGTTTGATTATCGATAAACGTGGAAAAAAAGATGGGCCTTTACCTGAACCAGAGAAGAATTTAAACAACAATATAATTTTTAGAAAATTAAAAATCGCCTTAAACCTGAAAAATGATGACGTATTGGAAATACTGCGCATGGCCGATTTACGCATCAGCAAACATGAATTAAGTGCATTTTTCCGTAGAGCAGACCACAAACACTACCGTGTTTGTAAAGATCAAATTTTGCGTAATTTTATACAGGGCATGCAGCTTAAATACCGCCCGGGTGAGAAACTCGGCACGGAGTTTAAATGGCCTTAATAGATAAATCCCTGGGCAATATCTTTGAGTCAATGCCCGATACTCCTGATGCGGAGGTGGTTGACTTAATTGCTCAAAATGAAAATACTAAAATAGAACGAATAATATCCAGGGGTCAAACCTCTCCAGCAACGGGCTGGTATGATCAGGAAAAAGATGAATGGGTAATGGTATTAAAAGGTGATGCGATTATTTCTTTTGAAAATGCCATGGAAGTGAACCTCAAAGCAGGTGACTATCTAAATATAGCTGCACATACAAAGCACAAGGTTAAATGGACAGATCCGAATGTAGAGACAGTATGGCTTGCGGTACACTACTGAGCCACGAGGGATCACAGTCACTGAATAAGCCATGGTATTTTATTGTATCTACTAGCTGCCTGGTGACTCCAGCCGCTGACAATGCATACTTGGGAACACAGGATTAGCGATGACAACAATGAAAGCTTTAGTAAAAAAACGTGCTGAGCAGGGTATCTGGCTGGAAGACGTGCCAGTGCCAGAAGTGGGCAATAATGATGTCTTGATCAAAATTCATAAAACAGCTATTTGTGGAACAGACGTTCACATTTATAACTGGGATGAATGGGCACAGAAAACTATTCCAGTGCCCATGACCATTGGCCATGAGTTTGCCGGTGAGATTGCTGAGATGGGTGCGAATGTCACCGGTCTGGAAATTGGTGACATCGTTTCTGGTGAGGGCCACATTGTTTGCGAGCGTTGTCGTAACTGCCTGGCTGGCCGACGTCATCTTTGTCCGAATACGATTGGAGTCGGGGTTAACCGTACCGGTGCGTTTGCTGAGTATTTATCCATTCCTGCAAAAAATGTATATAAACCCAGCCGTGCCATGTCTACCGATCTCTTAGCTGTTTTTGATCCTTTTGGAAACGCGGTACATACGGCTTTGTCGTTTAATATGGTCGGTGAAGATGTACTGATTACTGGCGCGGGTCCTATCGGTATCATGGCAGCGATGGTGGCATCGCATTGCGGTGCACGAAATATCGTTATCACGGACATCAATCCATACCGGCTGGATTTAGTGAAAGAAATTGTGCCTAAAGCGATTCCATTGAATGTAAATGATGGTCCGATCAGTCGGGAATTTATGTGCGACCTGGGTATTTTTGAAGGCTTTGATGTGGGCCTTGAAATGTCTGGTTCGCCGCAGGCATTTAAAGATATGTTAAGCAATATGATTAACGGTGGCAGTATTGCGATGCTTGCCATTATGCCCGATGGCACCGGTATCGACTGGAACCAGGTGGTTTTTAAAGGCCTGTTTATAAAAGGTATCTATGGCCGTGAAATATTTGAAACCTGGTACAAAGGCACAATGATGGTACAAAGCGGCATTCCCCTGGAGAAGATTATTACGCATCGCTATCACTATACTGATTTTCAGAAAGGTTTTGATGTGATGCGCTCGGGGCAATCGGGTAAGGTTATTCTCAATTGGGAAAGCAATTGAGAAAATGAAAAATCACTGCTGTCCCGAATGGCACTAAGTTAAGCTATATTTACATGAATCCGGGACATGAACCGGGCACAGCCAGCAACGACACGCCGTGAAACGACCTACAAGGATGTAGGAAATGTAGATATTGCAGGAGCAAATATCTACCGTCCATGGTGGCTCAACACCCGCATCCCTGCGGGTGATGGTCAGTTGCCAACAGTGCCCGATTCACATCCCTTGCAGTTAACGTGACAGCAGTGCTTAAGAATATAAAAACATTTTTCAGGTGTGAATTCGCATACATAATTATCAGGGTTAATCATGAGCTTTAAAAGCGCAAAACAAAGTCTGGAAAAAGATTTAGCTGAAATTAAGGAAGCGGGATTGTGGAAAACCGAAAGGGTAATTGCTTCTCAGCAAAAAAATGATATTACCCTGGCTGATGGCAGTGAGGTAATTAATATGTGCGCAAATAATTACCTGGGGCTGGCAAATAATCCAGAGGTTATCCAGGCCGCCAGGGACAGTTATGATCAGTGGGGATTCGGGCTTTCTTCGGTGCGGTTTATCTGCGGTACACAAACTGTTCATAAAACACTGGAAGATAAAGTCACGGAGTTTCTGGGCATGGAAGCAAGCATTCTTTATGCTGCCTGTTTTGATGCCAATACCGGTTTGTTCGAAACTATTTTGACCGGGGAAGATGCAGTAATTTCTGATGAGTTGAATCATGCGTCGATTATTGATGGTGTGCGTTTGTGTAAAGCTGCACGTTATCGATATAAAAATAATGATATGGCTGATCTTGAAGTGAAGCTGAAACAGGCCAGAGAAACAGGCGCGCGCCGTATTTTAATTACTACCGATGGTGTATTTTCAATGGATGGCACTATTGCGCAACTGGATAAAATTTGCGACCTTGCCGACAAGTATGATGCAATGGTTCATCATGATGATTGTCATGCAGTCGGTTTTATGGGAAAAACGGGTCGTGGTATTCATGAGTACTGTGGCGTGATGGATCGTGTTGACATTATTACCGGCACTTTTGGCAAAGCGCTGGGCGGTGCATCCGGTGGTTATACATCAGGCCGAAAAGAAATTATTGATATGTTACGTCAACGCTCGCGTCCCTATCTGTTTTCAAATACTGTAGCACCGGCAATTTGTGCAGCTACCATCAAAGTGCTGGACATGCTTTCAAAATCAACAGCATTGCGAGATTTACTGCAGGAAAACACACACTATTTCCGCAAGGGTATGCAGGCAGCTGGATTTGCAGTTGAAGAGGGCGATCACCCTATCATTCCCGTGATGTTGGGTGATGCCGTATTAGCACAAAAAATGTCACAAAAATTGCTTGAGTCTGGCGTCTATGCCATTGGTTTTTTCTTTCCGGTGGTGCCAAAGGGCAAGGCAAGAATCCGTACACAAATTTCAGCCGCACATACAAAACAGGATCTGGATATAGCCATTGCTGCTTTTGCTAAAACCTATGCAGAATTGACCGCGCAATAGCAATGAGCTGAATAAATCAGTGGCTGCTAGTTGTGTTTGTTAAGCAGCACGTGGAAGAAGGCATGGTATTGCACGATGCCGCAAAGCAATCGGTACCTGATCGTTTTCGTGTAATCT
Organism: uncultured Gammaproteobacteria bacterium; assembly: GCA_963803185.1. GTDB lineage: Bacteria > Pseudomonadota > Gammaproteobacteria > SZUA-229 > SZUA-229. Next base: position 66,633 of record CAWDMF010000018.1, read on the forward strand.
TTCTGACCTCAATAACCACGGTGGCAGGCATGACGCCTGTTTTATTTGAAACCAGCACCCAGGCGTTAATTTTGCTGCCGCTGGTAACCAGTATTGTATTTGGTTTGTTAAACTTGCCTCATCAGAAACCCTTAAACCAACTAAAAGCGAGCTAAATATCGGCTAAATAATATTCGGCTTCTTGGTTAAACATAAAAAAGTGTGCTTGCATCAACCATTAATTTCCTTAATCTTTATGGTATGCATAGAAATGACAACAAATTATTGCAGCTTATCCTGACGGTACTATCTGTGACGGCGACGGCCACTACGTTTGCTGATGAGTTTATTACGTCTTATAGTAATTCATTTAATCAAAACAAAAGCTTGCCGCAAGTTTTTAAAGTGACTGATAGCAACGGCAAAGTCAGCTATTCCTGTTCTGAACCAGATGAATTTATGCAGGTCGAAAAAATTGCTATTGCACCACCTCCATCTGATGCTTACATAGAGGACACAAGGCAAAGACACAATAAGCTCAAAACAGCCGCTGTAGAACTTGGCGAAGCGCGTGAAAAACGCGAAGCCATACGCGAGGAAAAAGAAATAAAACGACTGCAACGACTGGCGCTGATTAACCAGTCAAAACCCCCGGTGATTTATCAGCGAAATGTTTATTCTGCTTACCCTTATCGGTTAAGAAAAAACCATTCACATGGTGGTCACCATCAAGCTAAAAAACCTGTTCATCTTCCGGTTTATACCCCTCGCTCGTCACGTCTGCCATTGCCAGTATCCAGTTTTTCGCCTGTGATCAATAGATAAATTGTTTTTTTGAAATAGCAGAAATAAATTGCTTCACAATTTGTTATTATGCTTCTCTTCATTGATGGATAACCTAAAAACACATGTCGACTAACGCCTCAACCAAAGTTATTATCGCTGCTTTAATTGGCAATGGTGCTATTTCAATCACCAAGTTCTTCGCTGCTTTTATGACAGGCAGTTCAGCCATGCTTTCAGAGGGAATTCACTCACTGGTTGATACCGGCAACCAGGTGCTGTTGTTGCATGGTATGAAGCAGGCGAAAAAACCCGCTGATGAAGCGTTTCCTTTTGGTCATGGTAAGGAAATTTATTTCTGGAGTTTTGTCGTAGCGATCCTTATTTTTGCTGTTGGTTCTGGCGTATCCATTTATGAAGGCATTCGTCATGTGATCCAGCCGAGCCAGATCGAGAACCCAATGGTTAACTATGTTGTGCTTGGATTGGCCATGGTGTTTGAAGGTGCTGCCTGGTTTTTTGCATTCCGGGAATTTGGCAAGGTCAAGGGTAAACGAGGTTACATTGAGGCTGTTCAGCGTGGTAAAGATCCTTCCATGTTTGTGGTATTGTTTGAAGACTCCGCCGCTTTACTGGGCCTGTTTGTAGCGTTACTGGGTATCTGGCTTGCACAGGTCACGGGTAACCCGGTGTTCGATGGAGTGGCTTCTATTCTGATTGGTGTCATTCTCGGTGGCACAGCCGTTTGGCTTGCCATTGAAACCAAGGGTTTGCTTATCGGCGAAGGTGCTAACAAAAATGTTATCACCAGTATTCGGTTGATAGCTGAATCCTTTGCTGAAGTTGAAAAGGTTAATGAGCTGCTTACCATGCATATGGGGCCTGAATTTATTCTGGTCAATATCAGCATTCGCTTTAAGCGGGGACAGTTAACGCGTGAAATTGAGGCAGTAATTCAGGAAATAGATTCTGCAATTAAAGCAGAGCATAGTTTCGTGAAAAGAATATTTGTAGAAGCTGAGCCAGCTTAACATTGCGCCAGTTTTTGCCAGCAGCATGGTTGCTGTTTTGCATATTGATATCACTGTCAGGAATATTTAAGCTGTATCTAGCCTGCAATGCACTATCCAGCTTAAGTTATTAATAATTTTTACTTCCTTACAAAACTTGATACTATAGCAGGTCGAACAGGATTTTAATGAGGGTGGACAGATGTCGGATGGAACGTTAAATTTATTAATGGCGAGCTCTTTTGATACCAGCAACAGTATTAAGAATGCTCTAAAAACGCATTTCTCTGACTTCTATATACATCGTGTTGATACCAAACATGCTTTATCACAGGCGCTAGCAGATAAACAATGGAATTTGTTATTTAGTGAGATGGAGCTCAGTGATTTTTCCGCTAATGATCTGCCTGAAATATTTGAGGAATATGAGTTAAGCCTTCCCGTGGCACTCATTGCCGGTAGAGGTTCTGAAGAAGTTGCGTCACGCTGCCTCGAATATGGTACCTGCCAGCTAATCCAGTGTGATCAACAGTATTTACATTATTTACCCGCAACAGTCTGTGCTTTACTTAAACGTGCCGAGATGAAACGGCAAAAAAGTATTGCAGAACAGCAGCTTATTGAAAGTGAAGAACGTTATCTTGATATTGTAAATAATACCAGCGATCTGATTCAGTGCATTTCACCAGATGGATCTTTTCTCTATACCAATAATGCCTGGCATAAAGCCATGGGTTATAGCCGGGAAGAAGTGCAATTGCTCAACTTGATAGATGTGCTGCACCCTGAAAGCAAAAGTTGTTGTCAGGATCGTTTTCAACGTTTACAGGCAGGTGAAAATTTACCCGCTCTCGATTTTAAATATGTCACCAAATCAGGTGAAACCCTGCACCTCTTTGGTGAATGTGGCTCGATCATTAAGAATGGTGAAGTTACCTCAACGCGTGGTATTTTCAAAAATGTTACAGAGACAGTACTTGTAGAGAAGGCGCTAAAAGATAGTGAAACGCGTTACCAGGCATTGTACGATCTTGCTCCCGATATTTATACGACCATAAATAGCAATGGAAAAATTCTTTCAATTAATCAGACAGGTGCTGATATGCTTGGTTATTCAAAAGAAGCAGTGATCGGTTTGCCTGTTGAAAATATAATACATCCGGAAGATCAACAACGTGTAATTGCACATATAATGGATCTGTTTGACAGCGGAATAGATGATAAAGGTATTGAATACCGAACAGTAAGAAAAGATACTAGTGTGTTTTGGGTGCACCAGTGTGCAAAACTGGACCAGGATGAAGGCGAGCCAAGATTATTGTCTGTGTGTCGGGATATCACTGTGCGACGCGAATTACAGGAAAAGCTTACTTTTCATGCAACACATGATTCGTTAACAAAGTTAATCAACCGTCGGGAATTTGAGAGCCGTTTAACAAGGGTTTTATCTGATATGTCTGAACATGATTATCATGTATTATGTTTTTTAGACCTGGATAATTTCAAAATTATTAATGATGAAAATGGACACGCTGCAGGTGATGAATTATTACGGCAGATTACAGGAATACTGCGTGATAATATTCGCTCACGAGACACACTGGCAAGAATAGGGGGTGATGAATTTGTTGTACTGATGGAACACTGCCAGCTGAATGTGGCAGTTAAGATTGCAGAAAAAATTCAAAAAATCATTGCTGAATATGAGTTTAACTGGCGTGCGCAAACATTTTCTATTGGTATAAGTATTGGGGTTACCCGTTTACAAAATGATAAAACGGTTGAGCTTGTTTTAAGCTCAGCGGATGCAGCCTGTTATAAAGCAAAAAAGAGTGGCCGCAGCTGCATTCATGTAGATGAAAGTATGTAAGATTTTTTTGAGCTTTATATAAATACTGCAGTTAAGGTATAAACGCAATTCCTGTATCTATGCCTTAATCTGCTTAGCTAATCAACTTGATCGGCAGCAGGTTTTGTTTCTATGTCGATTAATTCCATATCGCTTTTCATGCCTTCTTCATCTAGTAAATCATCCCCCGGTAAGCCATCGTTAGACAGCTCATCGTCATTGTATAAATCTTCGTCATCAAAAAGTTCGTCTTCGCTGAAATCTTCCGGTGGCTTGCCATCATAGATTAAAAATTCACGTCGCTGCATCCAGGCATCACGAATAAATGAATATTTATCAGGAACGGTGTCATCCAGTACGTTACCAGTTTTTATTAATCCGGCACGTATATCAATATATTTGATGGTTAAAGTTACCAGGCTTTGAGTTAAGGTTTGACGGTTGAAGATTGGGTCAAAATATGTCCAGTCAACGGCCAGGCCTGCAGTATCACGTACGGTCATCGGTCCAATAAACGGCAGCATAAGATAAGGACCACTATCGACTCCCCAGACAGCCAGGGTTTGGCCAAAGTCTTCATAGTGTTTTGGTAAGTCCATGTCTGTAGCGACATCAATTAAACCTAATAAGCCAAATGTGCTGTTAAAAACAAAGCGCGCAGAGGTAGCCGCAGCTGCTGCAAGTTTAAATTGCAGTAGTTCATTGAAAAACACCACAATGTCATCAACATTGTTGAAGAAGTTAGTCACACCTTTACTGGCAAAGTCAGGCATAACAAAGTTATAACCTTTGGCCGCCGGTTTGAAAGCATATTTGTCAACATTTTCATTAAAGGCAAACATGCTGCGGTTAAAACTTTCTAAAGGGTCATCCGGGTTGGGTGGTCCATCCAGAGTCGCACAGCCACCGGCTAATAAGCAGGTAATGAAGATTAAGATAGTTTGTAAAAAATTATAATTATTTTTATTCACAAATAAAGTGTGTGTTGTTGATAATTTTTTATTAATTTGTTTGATCAGAGCTATCAGTCGTTCATCATAGTATAGGCAAGTTTGGCTACATTTTTTGAACCATTGCCACCACCTAATTGCTGGCGTATTAAAGAGAGTTCATGTTTCATCGTTTCATAGTACTCTTTATCATTCAATAATCGTAAAGCTTCTTTTGCTATATCAGCAGGCACAGCGTTTTGCTGAATAAATTCTTTAACAATTTCTTTGCCGGGGATAATGTTAACCAGACCAAGGTGTTTGATGCTGACCATTTTGCTTAAAATGAAATGGCTTAAAGCGGCGATTTTGAAAACAATCACCATAGGTACCTCAAGTAAACCGATTTCCAGTATTGCCGTGCCTGATGCGCTAAGAATGACATCACAGGATTGTATAACATCATAAAAGGGTTGTTTGCTTGTGGTTACGTCTAATTCTCTCAAGCGAGTGTTAAACGGCTCAAGGTTTTCTTTTTTAATGGTGCTTGCTATTGGTAATACAAATTGAATATCCGGCTTGTGTTTTTTTATCAGTTTCGCCGTTTCTAGCAGAATAGGAAGCACACGCTTGATTTCGCCACTTCGGCTGCCCGGGAACAAGCCGAGGGTTGTTTTATCATCGATCTTTAATTGCTTGCGTGCCTGTTGTTTTGTTTTGTTGGCGATGACTTCATCGGTGAGAGGGTGCCCGGTAAAGGTAACAGGTACATCGGCATCTTCATATAACTTTTTTTCAAACGGTAAGATAACCGCCATGTGATCGACAATTTTTGCCATCTTGTAGACACGTTTCGGTCGCCACGCCCACACCTGGGGGCCGATATAAAATAATACCTTAACGCCACGTTTTTTGGCGTAGGCAGCCAGTTGCTGGTTGAATTCCTGGTAGTCAACAAGAATGAGCAGGGCGGGCGGGTTTCGTTCGATATAATGTTGCAGGCGAGTGAGTTCGGCTTTCAGACTGCGATATTTAAGTAAAACTTCAACCAGCCCGACAACAGCCATTTTGTTGATATCAGTAAGAATTTTAACGCCAGCCTGACGCATTTTTTCACCACCCATACCGACAAAAGTCAGCTGCGGGTCGAGTTTTTTAAGTTCGTCAATCATTCGCGCAGCATGTGCATCACCTGATGCTTCACCTGCGCTGATAAAAACGGTTTTGCTGGTAGTGTTAGATGTCACAGTGTCTCTGTATGTTTTCTAAAAAAGCTACAAATATGCGGCTAAGGCGTTTATTATTGTATTATCCAAATTTCTACATAGAAACACGAATACTGCACAAGCTTTTGAATCCACAGGAAAACAAATATCTTACACATTATTTCGCGTTTCTATGTAGGGGTTTGGGTATTAAGTCTGGATTGAGATAATACCTTAATGAAAATAACATTGCAGGATGAATTACCCGTTATCAATGGTTTACTGGCAGGAACGGATGAAGCCGGGCGCGGGTCCACTGGCGGGCAATGTAGTGGCTGCTGCTGTTATATTAAATCCAGCCGAGACGATTGACGGGCTTGACGACTCTAAAAAACTATCAGAAACAAAACGACAGCTTCTGGCTGTGGAAATAAAACAAAAAGCGCTGGCCTGGTCGGTAGTCAGTGTCTCGCCACAGCAGATTGATGAAATGAATATCTTGCAGGCATCATTGTTTGCCATGAAAACAGCAGCAGAAAAATTGAAGGTGAGGCCCGATCACGTGTTTGTTGATGGTAACAAAACATTAAACGACTGTTTTTGTGATAATACGGCAATTATTAAGGGTGATGCACGTGTTGCCGAAATCAGTGCCGCTTCTATTCTGGCAAAGGTTGAACGTGATGCACAGATGCTGGAACTGCATAAACAGTACCCGAAGTATGGTTTTGATCAACATAAGGGCTATCCAACAAAAAAACACCGCGAAATTTTGCATGAGATAGGCCCCTGTCCGGAACACCGTCGCAGTTATGCGCCGGTCCGTGATGTCATAGCAAATACGAGATGAACAATGTCTCTAAAGACTGTTCAGGCAAAGACAGTACTTAAGGAGAAGAGCGTCAATGAAGCAATACTGAATCTAACAATCGTGGTATTGTGAAGTTGACGGAGATTTATACTGAAGGTGAATATTCAGAACTTGATTGCCGGACTTTAACATTTAAACTGTATAAAAAAGGTGTGCTTACTAAGGAAGCAACTCGCTCATTCTGCAAGAATGAAGATGATAAATGGGATTTTTCTGAGTAATACAGAGATTGTGAAAACAAAAATTAATTTTCTGCAAATGGTCGTTCCTGCGCATCCTTGCGCCCACAACATTAGTGTTATCCATGCACGTCAACGCGAATAAACGCAAATTTTACTAAGTAATTTCCTGAGCGAATGAGAAGGATTGTGATTTGTAATACTAAAAATTAGTACAGGATAAGGTCCTTCGGCAACTACTCGTCCTGAGTTGTTTTATTAACCTGAAGTATATAGGGGTTTACTTCGCTTCGCCACAGCCAGCTTGACAGTAGTCAAGGCTTTTATTTGCGTTTATTCGCGTTAATCTGCGGATAAAGTGTTTTTATATGTAGGCTTGCGACCCTGTAATTTCATACAAAATATTTCATTTTCCTCACAGTAATTTGCTGTTTAGCCTGAACTGATTTGCTACACTTATACCTCGTTTAAGCAGAGGTAAATCCGTGACAGCCCAGCCCAGTTTTATTCACCTGAGAGTACATACAGAATACTCACTGGTCGATGGTGTGGTGCGTGTTAAACCATTGATGCAGGCGCTTGCCGCGGATGACATGCCGGCGATAGCCCTGACAGACCAGAGCAATTTGTTCGCCATGGTCAAATTCACCCGCGCTGCACTTGGCGCCGGTATCAAACCCATTATTGGCGTCGATGCGCTGGTGCGATATGGTGATGACCAGGAAGCACCGTTTCAAATGGTATTGCTGGCCCAGAATAAAACCGGTTACCTCAATCTTTCCCGGCTTATTACCAAAAGTTACCTGCAAGGCCAGCACCGTGGTGTACCCATTATTCAGGCAGAATGGATTGAGCAGGGTGCTGAAGGTATCATTGCTTTATCCGGTGGCCGGCAGGGCGATATTGGCCGTGCCTTGCTGTCAGGACAAAGCGACCTGGCAAAACAGCGATTACACAGCTGGGCATCCTGCTTCAAGGACCGTTTTTATATTGAATTACAACGCACAGGCCGTGAAAATGAGGAAGCCTATATCGCTGAAGCGGTTGAACTGGCGATAGCACACGATGTGCCGGTAGTAGCGACCAATGATGTACGTTTTCTAAAGTCCGAAGAATTTGATGCGCATGAAACCCGTGTCTGCATCCATGATGGCCGTACACTTGATGACCCGCGGCGACCGAAAAATTACAGCGAGCAGCAGTATCTGCGTAGTAGTGAAGAGATGCAGGCGCTGTTTTCTGATATTCCTGAAGCGCTTGCCAACACTGTCGAGATCGCCAAACGCTGTAACCTTGAAATTCAACTGGGCAAAAGTTTTCTGCCGAAATTCCCTATTCCGGAAGGTGAAACAGAAGCCAGTTACTTCTGCCGTGTATCACGAGAAGGTCTGGAACAACGTCTTAAGGTCTTACTTGATGAGACGGCTGAAGATTATGCTGAAAAACGAAAAGAGTACGATGACCGTTTGCAGATTGAATTAGACGTCATCAATAATATGGGCTTCCCCGGTTACTTTTTGATCGTTGCCGATTTTATCCAGTGGTCAAAAGACAATGGTATTCCCGTAGGGCCTGGGCGTGGTTCGGGGGCGGGTTCTCTGGTGGCGTACGCCTTGAAGATTACCGACCTGGATCCGCTGAAATTTGATCTGCTGTTCGAACGTTTCTTAAACCCTGAGCGTGTCTCGCTGCCGGATTTTGATGTCGATTTCTGCATGGAAGGTCGTGACCGGGTGATTGATTACGTGGCACAGACCTATGGCCGCGACAGTGTCTCGCAGATCATTACCTACGGCACCATGGCGGCAAAAGCAGTGGTTCGTGATGTCGGTCGCGTGATGGGACAGCCTTATGGTTTTGTCGACCGGCTCGCCAAGATGATCCCGTTTGAAATTGGCATGACTTTACCAAAAGCACTGGAGGAGTCAGAAGATCTCAAAAAAGCTTACGAGAACGAAGAAGAAGTGACAGCAATGCTTAATATGGCACTGTCGCTGGAAGGCCTGGCAAGGAATGCCGGTAAACACGCTGGTGGTGTGGTTATCTCCCCCACCGTATTGACTGATTTTAGTCCGCTCTACTGTGAGGAAGGCGGGCAGAGTGTTGTCACTCAGTTCGATAAGGATGACGTCGAAGCAGTTGGCCTGGTGAAGTTCGACTTCCTCGGCCTTCGTACCTTAACCATCATCGACTGGGCGGTGAAACATGTTAATCGCCGCCGCGCTATAGAAGCTGAGGAGCCACTGGAAATAGAGCATTTACCGCTGGAAGATAAAGCCACATTTGACCTGTTACAGGCAGCCAATACCACTGCCGTGTTCCAGCTTGAGTCGCGTGGTATGAAGGATCTGATTACCCGCTTGCAGCCGGACAGTTTCGAAGACATCGTGGCACTGGTGGCATTGTTCCGTCCAGGACCATTGCAGTCGGGCATGGTTGACGATTTTATCAACCGTAAACATGGCCGTGCTGAAGTTGATTATTTTCACCCTGATCTTGAGCAGGTATTAACACCAACTTACGGTGTTATTTTGTACCAGGAACAGGTGATGCAAATTGCACAGGTGCTGGCAAACTATACGCTGGGCGGTGCTGACATGTTACGCCGTGCCATGGGTAAGAAAAAAGCCGAAGTCATGGCTGAGCAGCGTGAGTTGTTTATGAAAGGTGCGGTGGCACGTGGTGTCGATGCAGATCTAGCCACCCACATTTTTGACCTGATGGAAAAATTTGCCGGTTACGGATTTAATAAGTCACACTCAGCCGCTTATGCATTGCTGTCTTATCAAACAGCGTGGTTAAAAGCACATTATCCGGCCGAATTTATGGCCGCAGTTTTATCGGCTGATATGGATAATACCGATAAGGTGGTGGGTTTAATTGAAGACTGTCATGAGCAGGGTGTAAAAGTATTGCCGCCTGATATAAACCAGTCCATTTATCAATTCAGTGTTCCGGATGAAAAATCCGTGCTTTATGGTCTGGGTGCGTTAAAAGGTGTTGGCGAAGCCGCGTTAGACGGCATCATAAGCGAGCGTGAAAGTAATGGTGTGTTTGCTGATCTATATGATTTTTGTCGGCGCAATGATACCCGCAAAGTTAACCGCAGGGTGATGGAAGCATTAATTAAATCCGGCGCCATGGATTCATTAGGTCCAAACCGGGCCAGTTTAAGTGCCAGCTTGAGCAATGCCGTTCAGCTCGCCGAACAAAATCAGAAAAATGCCAGCGTTGGCCAGCATGATATGTTCGGTTCATCTGAAGAACCAGATGCCCATGCCAGTGTACATATCATTAAAGTTGACGACTGGGATGATGAAATACGCCTTGCCAATGAAAAAGAAACCCTGGGTTTATATTTAACCGGTCACCCGATTACACGATACGAAAATGAATTAAGACGTTTTACCGAATGCCGTTTTTCAAAAGTACCTGGCCTTGTTCCTGAAAGTGAACGTAGTGGTCAGGGTGGAGGCGGTTATGGTGGCTATCGTAAAAAGAATAAAACACAATACTGCCTTGCCGGTTTATTAATAGGCATGCGGGTACGTAAAACAAAAACCGGGAGTAAAATTGTCACCGGTGTTCTCGATGATAGAACCGCACGTATAGAAGTTGTTTTATATGAGGATGTTTTTGAGCAGTACGGCAGTGCGCTGGTCAAAGACAAAGTCTGTGTGGTCGTTGGCAGTGTCAGTTATGATGACTTTAATGCTGCTTATTCAGTTAATGCAAACACCATTTACACTATAACGCAGGCAAGAGAAAAATTCGCCCGCGGCCTGCAAATAAAATTCGACAGAAGCAAAGCCAATGGCAGCTGGTCAGAGACGAACGTTACGAAACAACTGACTGAAGTGTTACATACCTATCGAGAAGGCAATTGCCCGGTAAACATTGAATATAATAGCGGTAAAGATGTATCACAATTCGTCCTGGGTGAAGAATGGAACGTTGTACCTTCTGATGACCTGTTAACTCGACTGGACAAAGTGTTTGGTGCAGAACATATAGAGATAATGTACTGATGAAAAAGTTACAAGTTACAAGTTACAAGTTGTAAGTTGTAAGTTGTATGTAATTAGTTATAAGTGATTTTTTTCATCGTGGGCGGTAGTGTGATAACCTTTCGAGCCTGGTTCAAACGGCTTTAGATTGTTTCGTGCCTCGCAATGACAGCATATCTTTTGGTTATGACTTCTACTTATAACTTACAACTTACAACTTACAACTAAGCCCTTCATATGCGCCACCACGTCCGCAAATTAAAATATCATTTTTTCAAACCCCGAGCATGGCGCACTAACCTGGTTTTCTGGGGAGGTGCGGTACTGGTTGGTCTGGTTGCTGCGGTTTTTGCTTTACTGGCAGACCAGGGCGATCAGCTGTTTCGACGAATCATTGCATACAATCAATACCTGCCTTTGTTTATAACGCCGGCTGGTTTTATACTGACTGTTTATCTAACTAGAAAAATCTTCAGTGGTGCCGAGGGCAGTGGTATACCGCAAACACTGATTGCCCTGGCGGACCCAGGCAGCAGTTTAAGCAACCGCCTGTTATCTATGCGTATGGTGGTCGGTAAAGTGCTAATGGCCGTGCTGGCATTATGCAGTGGTGCATCATTGGGCAGGGAAGGGCCAACCGTACATTTAGGTGCGGCGATTTTGCATTCACTTGGAAAATATGCACATCTGCCAACACGTTATTATGAACGCGGTTTAATTCTAACAGGTGGCGGCGCAGGCATTGCTGCTGCATTTAATACACCGCTTGCGGGTATTATTTTTGCCATCGAAGAAATGGCACGTTCTTATGATCGCCGTAACAGTGGCATGATGATGGTCGGTGTGGTGCTTGCAGGTATGACCGCCATTATTGTTCATCAGCATAATTATAGTTATTACGGTACCACGCCTGCAACTTTTGATTTTACCTGGGTCTGGTTGGGTGTTGTTATCTGTGGTGTGGTTGGCGGTTTTGCTGGCGGCCTGTTCAGCCAGTTATTAATTGTTGGTTCGAAAAAATTACGGCCTTACATGCAGACGCGCTGGTTACTGGTTGTTATGGTTTGTGGTCTAGTTGTGGCGCTGTTAAGTATTTTAAGTGGCGGCGCAGCAAATGGTACCGGTTACCTTGAAGCAAAACAGATTGTGAGTTGTGCCGGTCTGGAAAACTGCGATGCAGATTTTGGTTTGATGTATCCGTTTTATAAAATACTGGCAACAGCGGCCACCTACCTGACAACCATTCCCGGTGGACTGTTTGCACCATCGCTGGCAAGTGGTGCCGGACTAGGCGCAAACCTGGCATTATTGTTCCCCGTTGAAATGGCTTCAACCATCGTTATCCTGGGTATGATCGGTTATTTTACCGGTGTTGTACAAACACCGATAACGGCTTTTGTTATCGTCATGGAAATGACGGACAATCATGAGCTGGTACTGGCAATGATGGCGACAGCACTGATTTCTTCCGCTGTGTCCAAACTGATTTGCAAAAAACCAATTTATGAAGCACTGGCAGAGAACTTACTTGCGATGATGTCGGATGAGAAAAGCCGGAAGAAATCGGTAGCAAAAAACTAGCTGGCAGACATCAGTTAGCGATTTTCAGTTTATTACAGTCATTATTGCTGTCCCGTTAACGGCCAGATACATGAACCGAGTGCATCTATCAATGACCATCACCTGGATAATCCTTTAAAGCTTTGTATGTAGAACAAGTGGAGATGCAATAAAAAAGCCCTCAGCGTTTAGCAAGGGCTTTTCAAAAATTATAACAATAAAGTTACTTGGCGAGTTTTCTTTTTTTCCTTTTCATTGCTGGTTTATTTAGTACTTTATCTGCAGCAGCAATGGCTTTGGTATATGCCGTCAGGCGTTTTGCAGTGGCTTTCAGTGCTGCCATTTCAGCAGATACTGTTGCCTTGCTGGCACGTGTTTTATCCAGTGCATTCTTTGTGGCCTTTAATTCTTTAGCAACGGCGGCCACCGCTTTTTTATTTACAGCATTAGGGTCTTTCTTTAATTTTGCCGCAGCGGTTTTACTTCGTTTGGTCAATATCGCTTTTTTCCTGGTATGACGCTTAACCTCTGCTGTCAGCTTTTTAGCTTCGGCTATATTTTTAGTAACAGCCGTAACGGCATTAGTGCAAGCTTTAGTTAATGAATCTGTCGATGCGTTGATTGTTTTTTCAAGTGCAGCTGCTTTTACAACGGGTTTTGCTATAGCCATAAATACTCTCTATAAATATTAATAAAAAAGTAATAATAGCAGTGTATAAGTAATTATCAACTTCGATATATTATATTTTAAGGCGACATTGATTAATTATATGGTGGCGCTTTTGTTTTCACTTCTGATAAATGAAAAGTTGAAAGTCGGTTTCAATAGTAAGTGATGACATAAAGTCCACCATAATGGTGCCGACTCAGGTAAGTGCGATTACATCTAAGCGATATTCATCAGATATTTATTTCAACTCTGGCAATCGCATCTTTATTTACCTATGATATAGCGAACAGGTATTTTTAAATCCTGGTTCAATCCGAATCTAAGATTCATATAAGAAATTATCGAGGCCAATCTATGCTGCCAAACTTAACCGCCAACGAATCCCGAGTGATCGGTTGCTTAATGGAAAAATCCATTTACACGCCGGATCAGTATCCGCTGACGCTGAATGCACTGACCAATGCATGTAATCAGAAGTCCGGGCGCAACCCTGTTATGTCGCTGAATAAGGGCGTGGTGCAACATACTGCCCGTGATTTACGCGACAAACATCTCGTGCATATTGAAGAGAATTTCAAGAATGGCGTTGAGAAATATACTCAGCGATTCTGTAATACCAGATTCGGTGATTACCAATTTGATCCGCCGCAGTTCGCCATAGTTTGTTTGCTGTTGCTACGTGGTCCGCAAACACCTGGCGAGATAAGGGCGCGCAGTGAACGCCTGCATAAATTTGCCGACAACTCTGCGGTTGTTGACGCAATTAACAGCCTGCTCGACGGTAGCGATCCGCTCACTGTGAAACTGCCGCGTACGCCGGGGCGCAAAGACTCAGAGTACATGCATTTATTTTCCGGCCCCATTGATGTTGAAGCGCACACCATGAAAGCAATGGCTGCAACAACAGCAGAGGGTGCCAACAACTCCGATCTGGAGCAGAGAGTAGCGAGGCTGGAAGCGGAAGTTATAGAACTCAGGGCATTATTAAATAGCTGATGCCTTACCTATCGCGGCTTGTTACCTGGGCTGTTAATCGAGATATATGGGGACAGAGTAAAAAACTAATGACCACCCGCTAGCAGCCGGATCTGCTAGTTCGTGTTAATGCGTCGTCAGGGAGAAGTCGACACTTTTCGGACTATGAAAAATCTTAAAAGCATTTAGTCCACAGATGAACGCAAATGGTCGTCATTAAATAAGTTTTTGTATTGTGGGCATTGCCCACCATCACAGCATGTTAACAATACTGTATTCTGTCGGGCAATGCCATGACCTACGTTGTTACAAACTTTTAATTGTTTTTATTTGCGTTCATCTGTGGACTAAATTGTTTTTTTAACTGGCGCTAATGGCCGCATCTTCTCTTTCAAAGTAATGCATTGACAGGTATATGTCGGCGTAGACTGGACAGGAGAACGTTACCCGCATGAGGGCTTGCTTTTTGGAAGCAATTTAAGAAGGTCTAGTCACGCAGCCAGACCTGACCAGAAAGTAACGCCTTTTGCAAGAAACTCATCGTAGCGCATATAGTGAGACCCGTCACAAGAAAAGGTCAAACTTAGCATTCCATTGAAAATGTTAATAGATGCCTTTCGTAAGTAAATCGTTTCATCAACGGTTCGTAGTGCCTGCATGCAGGCTAGAATTTTCGTTATCTGCATTTGAGGTATCACAGCATCAACCGGGTATGATCGTGCAGGATACAATAGACAGATGTCTGCATCATTGAGTGCTTCCTGATCGAGAATACGGTAGCGCAGTGGATCGTCGGTCGTCCAGATCGTAATCTGGCTGCTGGAAAAATGAACCTCGCACTGGAAGATACCACGCTCAACAATCAGTTCCTCCAGGATCGACATGGCATTTAGCATTTGGTCATCCATCGAACTTTTACATCTGCTCTGTTGAAACAGGTTGCCACGAATTGCTGGATCACCCTTTATCTGCCGCCACTTTTCAGGTTCGTTGTAAAGCATTGATGTTACTGGAAGTTTTCTCAGATCAAAATCTGCGGCGAGATAACCCAGCGTGATGTTTTCCTGTGTAACTACCTGTAAGGCAGTCAAAGACGGGCGATGTTCATCAAGGCTGATGTATGAATCCGATAACAAAAACCCCCAATCAGGCATCACCTCTTTCATATAGGATCTTTCTGCATGAGATTTGTTGAAATTGCCTGATACAATATCGTTGTGATTAATATTATCACTGATTTGCATGCCCTCTTTATCAACGGCATACAAATAGCCGCAATAAGGAATGCTTGAAAAACCGTTGATCAGTACAGTGTTTAATCTGTTCGGATCATTCCATACAGATATACATTTGCCGGCTAGCGATGTAAGTGGATCACGAAGAATACTGGCCACCTGTGAGCGCTGGTTGAAAATGCATTCCTTCCAGGAAGATTGTATTGTCTGTTCTTGTGTCATAAAGAATTAATCCTAAATGATTGGCCCTGGTATGAAGGCCGTGGAAAATTTACCATTATAATTCCCCTGTACTCTCATCTATAGATACTGAGATTGTAAGTTATCTCTTCAGATTAATAATGGTTTAAGCTAAAACAGCTGAAACGCCTAAATGCCGGTTTCTGATGCTTACAGTCCTGCACTCGACTTGATTGTCTAAGGTATCAGCTTTCGAGAAAGATTATAAAAGCCGTTGTTAGCAGCACCGACATAGCAGTGAGCATCCATTTGATTGATATGAATGCATTGTTACTCATACTTGCCGGGATTGTTGTTTCTCATTTGTAAACCTATTAAAAGATCAGCTACGGACTTAACTTTTCTGGACCAGTATAGATTCAATTTCCTGGCGCGATAATGCGCTGCCAGGGTATTCAGCTGACTGCTGAAGAAACCGTAACTTTACATGGTCATTGAAGATTTTTCTTATGCTCAATAAGTTAGTTTGAGTAAAAGATGCGATCTTTTCGTCATGGGACAAAGATATTTCATGGCTTATCATATTCACCTCCTTGCTGATCGAATTCAGGGTAAATCTCTGAACATATTATTATTCAAATAAGCATAGACCTTATAAGGATAATACCTGAGTAATTTAGTCAGGAGTGTCTAATATATGGTTCGAGATCAGGATTTCAAGTTATATTTAAACTATATTATTTCCAAACCTGCAAAGGTCATTATCTTTAGCAATATGTTGCCCGGAATATTATTATGCTGCACTTAGCACACCCCGTGAGCGAGGTTTTTTTGTGACTTTCAGTGATTTGCATTATAGTAACAGGTAAAAAATAACATCAGGAGCAAGACATGAATAACTCAACAACTGACACCGGTTTGATTGAGATCCTTAATGTCGCTATCTAACTAATATGAGGAATAATTAATATGTTAATCAGAACTATGTTGATGGCCTTTTTTGTGTTTTTGGCTTGTTCATCCCCTACATTTGCCGATAGCGATACTGAGGATGATAAGAACGCACTTAAAGCTTTTCTGGCATCCGATGTTGTGAGCAAATTTCATCACTCGGCTTATGGCTATGCGATTTTTCCGTCGATTGGTAAAGGTGGTTTTGGTATTGGTGGCGCCTATGGAAAGGGTCGGGTATACATAGGAGATAAAAAGACTGGTGATGTTTCGATGACACAGTTGAGCATTGGATTACAGGCGGGTGGTCAAGCCTATCGTCAGGTGATTTACTTTGAGGATAAGCGTGCATTTGATGAATTTATCAGTGGGCAATTTGAATTTGGTGCCCAGGCAGAGGCAATTGTGATTACCAGCAGTGCTGGAGCTAAGGCAGGTACCGAAGGAACAACGGCGAATGCCAATGCAACCCAGTCTGAAACCGAGTATCACAAGGGTATGATCGTCTTCACCATGGGTAAAGGTGGCCTGATGTACCAGGCAGCACTAGGTGGTCAGAAATACAACTATTCACCGTCAAAATAATACAAGCAATGTCAGTGCGAGAAATAGCCAGCCACCACGGCCTTTATTTAACCTGTTTATCAGGCATCAGATTAATCCTGAAAAATGCACGGTAACAACCAGGCTGGTCAGCAGCATAGCCAATATAATGGGTAACACATTTACAACCAGGTGGTGTTGCCAAATGCATCAAGTCCGGCAGGGATCATATGGAAAAAAGCACCCCCTATTAATGAACCGGCGGCAAAGGCAACCGGGTGCAATAAGATACGCTGCAAAGTTGTTGCTTTTAGCCGCAGCGTGATACTGCCCACCATCGCAATGGTGCTCATTAGAAGACTACTGCCAATAATCCAGTAGAGAGTTTCCACTTATATCATTAATCGTTATATTGCTCGTTGTCAGCAACTGATCCAGGTGAATCAGACAGTTTGCAGAGTCCTGTGCCATTGTGAAATCGGGCAATAATCAGGGAAATTCAGGAATTGACGGTTCCGTGCCTTTAATCTCTGCTTCTGGATGGTGCTTTTTCACAAGATCATCAATTTCTTCTACACGGTCTTTTGGAACATCAACCATCATCAGGACTTCGCCATGTTTTATCGCTTCCTCAAACATGGTTAACCGGGTATTAGGTACATCTACTCCAATCATGGTTGCCATCCAGGCGCCAACGCCTGCACCAGCAAGCGTACTCGCAAGAATAGCACCACCACCTAGCACCACACCGGCAGGTGGTATTGTAATAGCGACAAGGCCAACGATTACGCCTGTAATTCCTCCCAGAGTAAGACCTCTTTCCAGCGCGGGAATCAGGTCGCTTTTCTGGGAAAGTTTGGCCTCCGGTAGATCTTCAAGTGGAGTACCTTCTTTGGCCATTACATGAATATGTTTTTCGTCAACTCGTGCAAGCAATAATTCATCTACAATTTTGCGTGTATGATCAATATCAGGTACCAGAAAATATAAACGTCTCATTTTATTTATCCTCCTTAAGCAGTAATCGTAATGTTATTAAATAAAACTCATTGTAACTTTTTTAATTATTTTAATATAACTTCCTTATTATTTTATAGTTTGATATACATCAATAGATAAATAAAGACTTAATATTTTATTTTTCAGAAAACAGTCCGGTTAATTCAATTTTATGATTGCTTTTACTCCTCTTAAAAAAAATCACACTATTGCTTTCGTAAACAGGAGTTCTGCTCTCACTTGTTACTGAACATAAGCTGAGCTCAGATTATCTGGACTTTATGATTAACTGAGAAAGGTTAAACAGATCCTGGCCGGAATAACCGCAAGCATTGCCGTATCGTCGCGTCTGTTATTCTTCAGACTTCTATCGTGGATATTTCATCGTGTTTCGCGGCTTGATCAGGTAATCGTCTGCATGGTTTTGTGCTTTCGGATAATATAGCTGGCATTCGATTTAATTTATATCCGGTTGTTATGCAATCTTGAGGCGGAAATCATGTTAGAACACGACTTACAAAAAGAGATAAATCGAATAAATGGTGCGTTGGAAATGCTGGGATTATTGCGGCAGCGGCTGGAGTTGCAACTGGACGAGGTGGCCGATGAAACTGGACAGGAGGCCCTGGACGAGACACTGAGTTATGTTGTCGCTATGCGCTCAGAATATTTGCGCCGCCAGCAAGAGTTGCATCCACATCACAAAACCTATCTGTTTTACCTGACTGACGAGGATGTTCTACCAATCCCCCATGATTGTTATGTTTCACTTGTTGAGGGTAAATCTGTTGTTTGTGAGTTTTTCAACCAGACGTTTAGACTGGCTGACTGGTATGTGCGTGTGGAAAAAGAAGTGCCGAAACAGGTTGTGAACGAAACCTATAGCTGGTTAGTCTTTGATCAGCATGGACGACTGGATTTGCAGACCGCTCACGCTATTGGGAAGTCACCCCTGCCGACTGAGGCTGAAAGAGAAAGAATTAAACAGCAGCTGTTTAATCTTGGTATGTGAGAATATGGTAGCGTACTGGTCATGATTTCGCCTTATAACTTTTCCTGGCATGAAAGACATCATCATGATGTGACCATATATCACAGCAGACGGGTATAGGCAGCGTTCAGATAAATATAGTTTCATATTCCATTTAATTATTCAAAAATATAATCATAATAATTAGCTATTAATAAACATAGGACACAGACGATGGAGCATCCTTTTCATTCTTTTAGTGAATTATTCAAACAGCTTGGACTGGGAAGCAGATATGAAGAGATAGAAGACTTCCTGAGCGAACATGTACCGTTGCCACCTGGGGTATTATTGTCAGAGGCTCCATTTTGGTCACCTGCCCAGGCGGCCTTTCTGCGTGAAGCGCGAGATTCTGACAGTGATTGGTCGGAGGTCGTAGATGCATTGAATGTAGCGCTTAGAGATGCTAATAAAAGCAAGTAGATATTTTGTTCCGAATTATAGATTTAAGGTGCTAAAAGTGCTGCGCTATATCATCATGATTCCAGTCGGAAACAGGCATTTAGTATCCATTATTGGCCGGTTCCCTATCTGTCAGGATGATACGTTTAAATGACTGCTTTTGAGTGGTTAACAGCTGTTCAGCCTTCTGTTTTTTACTGCCTACTGCTAACTGCCAACTGGCAACTTCTTCAACAAAACATAAACTGCACCACTACCTCCATCTTTTGGCTGCGCAGTATGAAACGCCAGCACATTATCAACAGCACGTAACCAGCGATTCACCATAGGTTTAATTACCGGTTTCTGTTTGGAACGAAAACCTTTACCGTGAACGATAATAGCGTGAGATACACCTGCCGCTTCGCACTCACCGAGGAATTCTAAAAGTTCATTTCTTGCCTGTTCGACGGTTAAACCATGTAAATCCAGCGCATGTTCGATGGGATGTTTTCCCTGTCGTAATTTTTTTAGTACCTTGTGTTGCAGTCCGCTGCGTGAAAAACTCAGAATATCGGGACAGTCCTCTATTATTTCCGCGTCAGAAAGCACATCATCAATGGCAAAACGGTAATCTTCTTCAGTGGTTTTTCTGGGTAGGATTTTGGGTTTTTTCCTGATCTTGATTTTATTATCAGACCTTAACGGGGTGACATCGACCATTTCTGCCAGAAATAACGATTCATCATCGTTTTTATGGTCAGTCATGGCGCGGTTTGCGGGTAAATTGTGCAAGTTTTTGCAATAATCATCGGTTTATTTGTAATTGTCACTAGCTAAATATTATAACTGTTTGGCTGCCTGACAACATACCATCGCGCGACCGTAGGTGGCCGAAAGCAGCTGTTCGGTAATTTGTGAGGCAAATCTTAACCAGGCAGTCCGTTAACGACCCAGACTGTGTGAAAACTCAAAATTTTGCTCTAATAGTGAATATTGCTTATCTGGTGTCATCCAGGAGCGCTGCAGGTGTTTAAGTTCAGCAATTAACATTTTTGTTTGAAGTTACCTTTTATTAAAAACTTGCCTGGATGACTTGTAGAAAGCTTTAAGGTGCTTCTATTTCGTTCAGTAAATACAGGCATCACGCCTGTATTGCTTTGATTAAACCATTAACACCAAAGATACTCATCATCCGCTTCAGATTATAAGCGAGCACATGCAAACTCATCTCTGCACTTACGCGTTCTAGTGTTCTTGTTTGGAAGTGGGTATACCCCATCCATAACTTTAATGTACCAAATGGATGTTCAACAGTGTTTCTTCTTGTGGCCATTCGTTCCGGCTCCTGGTTTATTCGAGCCTCGACAGCATCTAGTACGTCTTCGTGTTCCCAACGACTAATACGACGGTTTTTGCCGGAGGTACATCGGGTTTTCATTGCACAGTTAGTGCAGGCAGACGACCAGTAGCGCCTGATTGTTTTACCTTTTTCTGTCGTAGTAAACCGGTATATAGCTCGTTGGCCAGCAGGGCATTCATACTCATCGGTTTCTGCTTTATAAATAAAGTCACGTTTACCAAAAAGACCTTTTGCCTGACTGTGTGACGTCTGGCTCTTAGGCAGGTAAATAGTAATGTCCGCATCATCACAGGCTTTTATCTCGTTACAGTTGTAGTAACCACGATCAGCGACAACCGCTAACTCATCACTGGCTATCGCTTCTTTGGCCTGCGTGGCCATATTCATTAACTGTGTACGATCATTACCAACATTGCTGACTTCGTGTGCAATGATAAGGTGGTGCTTTGGGTCAACGGCTGTCTGCACGTTATAACCAACGATACCTGCACCACGGCTTTTCATCGAGCGTGCATCCGGATCAGTCAGTGATATTTGTTTATCTGGCGCAGCTTCTAATTGCACTTCAATCGCGTTAAGCCGCTCTATTTCTTTTTTGAGTTTGCTTATCTTGTTTTCAAGTCGCTCGGTTTTGTTTTTAGCCAGTGCTGTTTCCAGTCGGTCTGCACTTTCTATCTGCGCAAGATAGCGGTCAATGCTTTTGTCGATGTCTTCCAGTCGGCGTTTTAACTTGGCACGGGTAAAGTTGCGGTCACGGTTGTTGACTGCTTTGAACTTACTGCCGTCGATGGCAACAAATGCCTCGCTAAATAAATCCAGCTTACGGCAGATCATGACGAACTCACGACAAACTAAACGAACCGCTTTCGTATTGTCTTTACGAAAATCTGCAATGGTTTTGAAGTCAGGCGCCGGACGACCAGTTAACCACATCAGCTCGACATTACGACCCGCTTCCCGTTCAAGGCGGCGGGTGGACAGTACCCGGTTAAGGTAACCGTAGACATAGAGTTTAAGCATGGTAGCAGGATGATAAGCAGGTCGCCCAGTCACTTCAGGGACGGTTTTAAACCCCATGCCTGATAGATTAATGCCATCAATAAAGACATCGATCACTCGAACTGAGTTATCTTCAGCGATATAATCGTCAAGTTGCTCAGGAAATAATGTGGCCTGAAATCTGTTTTCACCTTCAATGAAGTCGGTCATGGTGACGCCTTTTTGTATGAAAGTTACATTATATAGGTTATTGAGTTTTCACACAGTCTGGACCCATAAGAGACGGTCACAGTACGTGTTTCGTCAGTTTGCTTGCACCACAAAGTTACCCTTTACAAATTGATAGTAAATCATCACGAAAACAGACATTAATCCAACTCATAATCTATAGTTATATCAGTGTCACATTACAACTTAAACCAACGCATAAATATTGTATAACGAGACCCCGTGTCTCGTTTATAACTGTTATACACAAAAGACCTATTTACTAAATGAGATCTGATATGAAAAGTGGAATTGTAAATCTTAAGCCTTTATACGAGCTTGTGTCGAGCGAATCAGACAACAATAATCCTTGGGACAACAAAGGTATCCTTTGGAAGCGATATAGAGATACTTATGTAGAAATCTGCAAAGATATACCTGAGAAACAAGGCTTTTATCTGTGGGGCTCATATGATCAGAATAATGAATATTGGAACAATATTTATGTAGGTATGGCAAGCACCAAAAAAAGCGCTAGCCTAATCAACAGAATTAAAAAAGAGATGACTGCTGAGCAAGCATTTATTCATTATCCAAAGTATTCAATTGAAGAAATAGATGAGTTTACTGAACTATCTTATCCTGAAAAATTTGAAGAGTATTGTGTTCATAACACCCGGGCAATCAGAAAAACAGGCACTACTCATATTATCTGGTGTACAACAGACCTAACGGATGATAAAGAAATTGAGGATGTAGAAAATGACTTAATTGAAATAGTTAATCCTACTGCCAACGCTAAGAGACCTACACCTAAAAGTCAGTTATACAAACATACAATGCAAGCTCTTCAGTCTATGAGAGAACAAATTCACTCAAATAGACATACAGCATTCCAAATATCTGATGGCTAATGGCAAAATGTGTATAACAAGCAAATCAAGTTGGGACGGGCAAACCGGGCATCGTTTAAGCTTTACGCTAACCTCAAGCTGCTGTTATCTTTTTAAATTTCGGTGAATGCCTGCCCCTTATTTGGGCGTTGAAAGTCTGCTTTTGGCCGTAGATGCTCTTACGAGACAAAGACGCGACAGGGAAAAGACGACCCAAAGCAGCCATTAACTGATAATTTTTCTGCCCTCAGGCATTCCTAGTAAATCGACAATTCGGAAAACCCGTACATCCCCAAAACTGACTTCCGGCTTTCGATCCTCTTTTGGCAGTACGGAGGGTTAGCTCGCAACCACATCGAGGGCAATATCTTGTTACCTCTTTACCGCTTTGATTAGCCTTTACATTTCGAATATGTTGACGGTTAGTTTTTCCACCCCTTTCAAATCTGCCCATCTGAAGCTGTTGCACGATTCCATGAACCTCGTGTTCGGACAAGACTACTTTTTTAAACGACTTGATGTACTTTGCAAACTTTCGTCCTGTGATGACATTGGGAGGCATCGGTGTTTTAAATTTACTTTTGCCGACAAATACTATTACCGAGTGAATGATATCAGGCGCTACATTAAGAGCCGCCTGGACCGCTCTGACGTGCCCGTAGTTCTGTTTCAGAGGGTTCAGTAGCTTGAATTTGTCACCATAAATTACTTGAGTCCATTGCCTCTGATTCTCATTCCCATTCCCAAAGATCCATCCTTGATAGTTCTTTGTCTCAACCACGAATATCCCATATATAGACACATACACATGATCAATTTGGGTAGTACCCCGAGGTGTCGGGAGCGTAAGGTCGTGGATGGCATGGTAGGTGCCAGATGGAAGCCAAAGTCCGCCTGAAACCTTAACCTTTGATTCTCCAACTTTTCCTTTTAACCCCGCTGATCGCAGATACCTGGTTACAAGTACGATTGGCAGGAGTATCAAGATAATGGTAATAAGGAGTTCCATGTGATCTTCTTGGAGAGCCCTAACTAGTAATTATATGCAAATTTACCAAAAATATCACGAGTGGCAAGATATGGCCGACAAGAGGCCCTCAGTCCTATAGATGCTGTCAGGGAGTGACTATGTTGCCTCTTATTTACACTTAAAAGTTGCTGATGATTTGACTTCATCCTCATGAGTGAAATCGTAATAACGTGCTATGCCGTTCATCTCTAAATCAATTCTATAATTACATTTATTGTTATCACATCCGAATGACCAATGACGTTCCAGACCGCGCACCGCATATTCGGCAGGGTGCGCAATGACCTCAGATATAACAACGAGACCGACATCGGGGTGTTCGTCTGAAATCAGTAGCAGAAGAGGGCGCTCTTCGTCATTATCAAATAGCGGATAACATTCGAATCCGTTTAACTCAGGTTCCGTAGTCTCCACAGGTTCGTCAAGATTATCAGTTGTTTCATTGACTGCCACCGTATTACATCCGGCAAGGGTTAAAAGTGAAATTGTAAGTAATGATTTTTTTAACATGATTGCATCTTATCAAATATGCCTTATAACTTACTCTAATATTAGTGTGTATAACAGAGTTGCACTTGACTAAATGCGGCACCCACTTGTTAAGTGATATATTTTCAAAGTTGCAGGAAGTTATCCGAATCGTGCCTTAATCTCTCTTTTCTGTTCGCGTGTGGGCTGCTTTTGGCCGACAGCTGCCGGTCAGGTGATTTGACTAGTTTTCATAGCCTTGACGTGGTCAACCTTTTTATTACAACCCAGTTAAGCGGCTTTTTTCATTTCAATTAATTGTTTTTCATAATCATTGGGACTGATGTAATCCAGCGTTGAGTGCAATCGATATGAGTTATAAAACATGGATATATAGTTCAATATATCCTGCTGGGCTTCATAGCGTGTCTGATAGTTTCTCCATTGCACCCGCTCCTGCTTCAGACTACCGAAGAAGCTCTCAACTACCGCATTATCCCAGCAATCACCTTTACGACTCATGCTGCCTTTAATGTCATGCGCTTTGAGCAATCGCCTGAAGGCCTTGCTGGCATACTGTGAACCACGATCTGAATGATGAATCAATCCTGCTTTTGGCCTACGCTGCCAGATGGCCATTCTTCAAAGCATCACACACCAGCTGGGCCTTCATGCGTGAACTCATGCTCCAGCCCACGACTTTTCGGGAACACAGGTCAATGACGACCGCCAGATATAGCCAGCCTTCCTGTGTCCAGATATACGTTATGTCAGCAACATAGACCTGATCTGTCTGTGGTACATCAAACTGACGTTCCAGCAGGTTATCAAACACCGGTTGCTTGTGATTACTGTTGGTTGTCACCTTGTATTTCTTGCGGTGACGAACCTGTACACCAGCCTCTCGCATCAGCTTTCTCGCCTTGTTGCGACTCACCGGAAAGCCAAGGCATTCAATGCCTTCTTCATGCGGCGACTGCCATAACTATAGTCAGAGCTTTCGGCAATATCCTTGACCCACTCCAGCATCTCCTGGTGCTCTGAGTCATCCGGCTTGTTGGCCACGTTGCTTGATAGTTGTAATAGCCACTACGACTCACACCCAATACCTGACACTGCAGGCTGATTGGATAGGTATTCTTATGTTGGGTGATAAACGAATATTTCACTTCGTTTCGGCTGCAAAGAATACCGTCGCTTTTTTTAATATATCTTTCTCCATCTGCAAGTCGCTTTACCTGGGCCTTGAGCTTCCTGATTTCTTCCTGTTCAGGGGTCAACTTGCCATTTCCACGAAAGGCTTGTCCATCATCAGCCTGATGTTCTCTCACCCAGCGACCCAGCAAACCCGGGTTGATATCAAGACTTCTGGCTGCTTCAGCTCGGGTATAATCTTGCTCAAGTACCAGGCTGATTGCATCCAATTTGAACTCTTTTGAATACTTCTTTCGTTCGTCATTTTCACTTACCTCAGTTAAGAAGATTATCCTTAACTGGGTTGTACAAATCTATTAGACCA
>CAWDMF010000019.1:0-24403 GCA_963803185.1 uncultured Gammaproteobacteria bacterium
TTTTTCAGTCCGGCTTTTTTATTGGGTTTTGGTGTTTTTAATATTTACTTCTGGTATTTCGTTAGGCATTGCGGTACTCGCACCGCTGGCGAGTTACTCTTTTGTCAACAGCCACAAAAGAGTAACCAGAAAAAGGCCGCCCACATCGTTTGCCCCGAGAAAATCACTCGGGTTCCTGAATTCTCCGGTATTGCCTACGAGCCCGCCTTGATGCGCCGTCCGGGCGCACAAGGCTAAATTCGCCATCCCTGGCGAATTTACTCTACCAATACCGGAGAATTCAGCAAACGAAAGGGGGAGTTAAAAACAAGAAAGAAAAAACAAAACCTAGCAACATAAACAAAAGCTTATCCTTAAAGCACATAGTTAGAGTGTTTCACTGTTTTTGACTTTGACCTTCAATCCACCTCAGCAAGCCATTTAGGCGGTACCGTTATCATGGGCTTTCTGTGCCAGCATGTCTGAGCGTTTTTTGCGAGTTCTGGCACAGCATGATAATGGTACTGCCTAAATGGGAACCCCTGTGTCTTTTACAGGGGCGTAGCTGACGTGGCGGCCTTTTCTGGTTACTCTTTTGGGCTGTAGCAAAAGAGTAACTCGCCCGCGGTGCGACTACCGCAATGCCTAACGAAATACAAAACGTAAATACTAATAAACACCAAAATCCAGAAAAAAGAAAAACTACCCCAGCACCCTGATATGCGGGTCTTTTGTATTGCCAGCTGTGATCAGCGCATCAATCAATGCATCAGGCAATTTGAGCGCTGCCATCTCTGACTATAAGGGCTAGAAAATACCGGGCAATCCAGTCGCTCACGTAAGTCAGCCGAATTGTCCATATGATCATTCTGATTTTCATTCACTGCATTCAAAACAACACCGGCTAATTGCAGGCCGCGCATTTTTATGACTTCAACATTCAGTAATACCTGGTTTAGTGCGCCCAGTCTGTCATCGGCAACTAGTAACACGGGTAACTGTAATGCCACGGCGAGGTCAGCGTTAAGGCCGTCTTCAGCGAGGGGAGAATAAAATCCACCGGCACCTTCCACCAGCAGAAAACCTGCTTCACTGCCTTGCAGGCAAATGTTGACTAATTGTTCTGTGGTCAGGATTTTGTCGGCAAGATGAGCGGCGCGAACGGGTGAAATCGGCGGTTCGAAGCGATAGGGGCATACTTCGGAAAGAGAGCCCTGGTAATTCGCAGCTTCCATTAATGCCGAAGCATCCTGCGGAATGAGTTCATCGCCCTGTTTGGTACAGCCGGACTCGATCGGTTTTCTCGGGATTACTTTTATATCGCGCTGGGTAAGCGCCCTGGCGATACCGACGCCGACGAAGGTTTTACCGACCTCTGTATTGGTACCTGTGATAAATACACCTTGCATGCGCATTAGCCCATAAGCAATTTTTTTGCGTATTCATATTTTTCCGCTGTTTTTGTCACAATTGAGTCCGGTAGTTCAGGCCCGGGGGCTGTTTTGTTCCAGTCCAGTGTTTCAAGGTAATCCCGTAAAAACTGTTTATCGAAACTGACCGGGCTGCTACCGGGCTGGTATTTATCCTCAGGCCAGAAACGTGATGAGTCAGGGGTTAGTACTTCATCAATCAGCGTTAGTTGGCCATCTTTATCAAGTCCGAACTCGAACTTGGTATCGGCAATGATAATGCCGCGCTGTAGTGCGTAGTCGGCGGCTTCTTCATAGAGTCGCAGGCTGACATCGCGTACCTGTTGCGCAATGTCCTCGCCTAACAGTTCCTTTGATTGCGTATAGTTGATGTTCTGATCATGCGCTCCAACGGCGGCTTTTGTTGATGGCGTGTAGATGGCCTGTGGCAGTTTATCGGCCAGTTGCAGGTTTGCTGGCAGTTCGATTCCGCAGACGGTGCCGGTGGCCTGGTAATCTTTCCAGCCGGAGCCGATAATGTAACCACGGACGATGGCTTCAACAGGGAGCGCCTTGAGCTTTTTAACGATCATCGCATGGTTGGCGACTTCTGCGCGTTCGTTCTCATCTGGAAGCACATCTTCCAGCTTAAGATCACATAACTGATTCGGGATAATGTGCGACAACTTGTTCATCCAGAACTGGGTGACCTGGTTGAGGATGATGCCTTTGCCTGGGACAGGTGTGGGCATGATGACATCAAATGCAGAGATCCGGTCGGTGGTGACGATCAGCATGTGCTGTTCGTCGATATCATAGATGTCACGTACTTTGCCGCTATGCAGTAAGGCTAAACTTTTGATATGGCTACTATGTAATGTGGTGGGCATGTTGGTCTGTTATTCGGGTTAAACTTCTGCTAGCGAGGCAGTATTAGCTGGCTTTTAGTAATCATTGCAGTGCATTTTACGCTAAGTTTATGATAATTAATCAGAGTTGCCTGAAATAGATGGTTAAAATTATGGGAAAGACTAAAGTGGTTAATGTAATAAGGCACCTGGCGTTTGAGGATTTAGCCGGTTTTGCCTCGATTTTGCAGGTGCATGGCTATTATATTAATTATATAGAAGCAGCCGACTTTGCGTTATCGCCGGATGGTTTATTACAAATGGATGCCTTATCCGATGATTTGCTCGTTATTCTGGGTGGGCCAATCAGCGTCAACGATGCTGCCATGTTCCCTTTTATTGAGAGCGAAATTGAATTATTAAAGCGACGTATAAAAGCGGACAAACCAACACTGGGCATTTGCCTTGGTGCGCAACTTATCGCTAGCGCTCTGGGGGCGAGTGTTTATCCGGGCGAAGAAAAAGAAATTGGCTGGTACGATTTAACTTTGACGGTTGCAGGCCGGCATTCAGCGCTGCGTTATCTTGGTTCTGAGCATTGTTCTATGCTGCACTGGCATGGTGAAACATTCGATTTGCCCGAGTCTGCTGTTTTGCTGGCGTCCAGTGAAAAATACCATTAATCAGGCGTTTTCTGTGGGCAAGTCATGTTCTCGCCCTGCAGTTTCATCCGGAAATAACCCAGCGCGGCATGGAAAAATGGTTTATCGGCCACATCGGCGAAATTATGCAAACCGAAGGTGTAAGCGTGAAGCAGTTAAGAGAGGATACGCATCAATTTGCAAATCAGCTGGAAGTTCAGGGTGAGCTGTTTTTTAATAGCTGGTTTAATGAGGTTATGTAGTTGTATTTTTGCGATATGGTAAGAAAAATCCGTGCCCCGCTGCCTGCTCTGAGCAGCTTTAGCCGGTCTCGGCGCGATAATTTTTCGTTTTACATTTATTATCCTAAGGCGCTAGTCAAAACTATGCACTTTAGTGCAAGACTTTAGTGAAATTGTCTTTCCGACAGAGTATTGCTGTGTGTTTTTACAGCAATACGACGAGGAAACTTGAAGCTCTGATAATATCTGAGAGTTCTAAGATCTCTCGGCAACTGCTCCTGCGTTGCCCTAATAAGTTACATCCATGTAACGATCCCTATGGTCGAGATGACAGTACTAGAAGTGATTTTTAATCACTCTAAAACAACCTATGGACTTTCAGTCCATAGTAGTTGAGTTAAAATCCTGTCTCACGGCCGCATGAAAGCGAGACCCCAGAGAAACCAAATACCAGGCGATTGCTGACAAGCTTTCATTGAATGTTAATATTCGCTAAAATGACCGGCCCTGTCCGTTATTTGCGGCTGTTTATGCAGGCGCGCTAATTGAGCAGCCAGGGCTAGTCGGTAAGAATGTATGCGCTTTTCAGGCTTCCTGCGCTAATTACCTGATTTTATTGAAATATACAGCGACTTCTGTGTCCGCCAGTGGCGCTTAAATGGTTACGGTTTAAATATGAGCTCAACTTTGCAAGAACAGACAAAATTCGGATTCCCTGAAAAACAGGGTTTATATGACCCAGCTTTTGAAAAAGACAGCTGTGGAGTCGGCTTTGTCGCGCATATTAAGGGTAAACCCAGTCATCAAATCGTGCTTGATGCCATAGTTATGCTGGAGCGTATGGAGCACCGTGGTGGTTGTGGCTGTGAACCCAACACCGGTGATGGTGCCGGCATATTAACCGGTATGCCATATGATTTTTGTGTGAAAGTGGCAAAACAGGACCTGGCTGTGGATTTACCCGCGGCGGGTTTGTACGCTGCAGGCAATGTGTTTTTACCAACGGATGAAGAGCAGCGTCAATATTGTATAGCCGAGGTTGAAAAAATTATTGTTGAGCAGGGGCAGAAGTGCCTGGGCTGGCGTGAGGTGCCTATTGATACTGATGGCGCCGATATCGGCCCAACCGCTCGACTATCACAACCTGTCATTATGCAGCTCTATATTGCAGCGGAAGGCGTAAAAGGTAAAGATTTTGAGCGCCAGTTATTTGTTATCCGCAAACGCTGTACGCATTTGCTGCGCTATGACAAGTCATTATCGCAGAGAAAGATTTTCTATATTTGTTCGTTGTCGCCAAGCATCATTATTTATAAAGGCATGCTCAATGCGCAGCAGGTAAAAATGTTTTATCTGGATCTGCAGAATCCTGATTATGCCTCGCATATTGCGATGGTGCACTCACGTTTTAGTACCAATACCTTCCCATCCTGGGACAGGGCGCAACCTAACCGATACATGTGTCATAACGGTGAGATAAATACCTTGCTGGGTAACCGAAACTGGATGGCAGCACGCCAGGGAGTGGTGCAGAGTGATGCTTATGATTGTGAACTTGATCAGCTGTTTCCTATCGCTGAAAACGACTGTTCAGATTCGGGCAACTTTGACAATGTTTTAGAATTTTTATTAATGTCTGGCCGTAGCCTGCAGGAAGCAGTGATGTTGATGGTGCCGGAAGCATGGCAGTCTGATAAAAATATGGATCAGGCGAAAAAAGATTTTTATCGTTTTAATTCAACCATGATGGAACCATGGGACGGTCCGGCATCGATCGCATTTACCGATGGAAAATATATCGGTGCAGTGCTCGACCGAAATGGCCTGCGTCCCAGCCGTTATTACCTGACCCACGATGATCGCGTCATCATGGCATCAGAAGTCGGCGTAGTCGATGTTGATCCTGCGGAAGTTAAATTTAAAGGGCGTTTGCAGCCCGGAAAAATGTTCCTTATCGATTTTGATAAAGGTGAATTGATTTCGGACAGTGATTTGAAAAAAGATTTTTCAACGCGACGCCCATATGGTGAATGGTTGCACAACCAGGAAATCAAATTATCAGAGCTGGCATGCGAAAAAGAAGCGCACGGTTTTAACCCGGAAACGATCATCCCGCGGATGCAGGCGTTTGGTTACACGGTTGAGACTATGCAGTTTATGCTGTTGCCACTGGTGCGAGAGTTGCGCGACCCTGTCGGTTCCATGGGTAATGACTCTGCACTGGCCTGTCTTTCTGACAAACCGCGCATGATCTATGACTATTTCAAACAGCTATTCGCGCAGGTCACTAATCCGGCGATAGATTCTATCCGTGAAGAAGTAGTGATGTCGCTGGAGTGTTATATCGGTCCGGAAGGCAACCTGCTGGAAACCACTGAGCGGCATGCGCACCGCTTGCGTGTACCGCATCCTATTCTGACGAATGAAGAGCTGGCCTGCCTGAAGCACATCAATCACCGTGCCTGGAAATCCAAAACCATTGATATTACTTACGATAAAGCTGAAGGTGCTGCCGGACTGGGTAAACGCCTGGATAAGATATGTGCACAGGCGAGTGAGGCAATAAAAGAAGGTTATAGCCTGGTTGTGCTTTCCGATAGAAATATTTCAGCTCAGCGCGTACCGGTCAGTACTTTGCTGGCAATTGGCGCGGTGCATCACCATCTTGTGGATAATCAGGAGCGTACGCGTATCGGTATCGTGCTGGAAACAGGTGAGGCCCGTGAAGTGCACCAGCATTGTCTGCTAATTGGTTACGGTGCAGATGCGATTAATCCTTATGTTGCTTTTGAAGCATTGTTTCAATCGCAACGTGATGGCTTACTGAATGCAGAAAAATATAATGACGAAGCTATCGTTGCTGCTTATCGTAAAGGTGTTGCCAAAGGCATGCTGAAAGTGATGGCGAAAATCGGTATTTCAACATTGCAGTCATACAAAGGTGCGCAAATTTTTGAAGCAGTTGGACTGGGTGAAGAGGTGATTGCACGTTGCTTTAAAGGTACCGCGAGTCGCATCAAAGGTGTGAGCCTTGACGTGTTAGCTGAAGAATCTCTGCGTCGCCATGAAAAAGCCTATCCGCACCGAGGCCTGGTGCGGATGCCTATGCTGGATAATCCCGGTGATTTTCACTGGCGCAGTGGCGGCGAAGTGCATATGTGGAACCCACAGACCATTGCTAGTATCCAGCAAGCTGCACGTACCAATAGTCGCGAAGCTTACAAGCAGTTTGCCAAAGTCTCGGATGACGATTCAACGCGTCGTGCCACTTTACGTGGTTTATTAAGATTCAAAGAAGGTGCCAATGGCGGCACCATCCCTCTCAGTGAAGTTGAGCCGGCTAAAGAAATTGTTAAACGGTTTGTCACCGGCGCAATGAGTTTTGGTTCAATTTCTGCGGAAAGTCATGAAACCCTGGCTATTGCAATGAATCGTCTTGGTGGTAAATCCAATACCGGTGAAGGTGGCGAAGATGCGGAGCGTTTCAAACCTATGGCAAATGGTGACTCCAAACGCTCTGCCATTAAACAGATTGCTTCCGGTCGTTTTGGTGTCACTAACTGGTATTTAACCAATGCTGATGAGTTACAGATTAAAATATCCCAGGGTGCAAAACCGGGTGAAGGCGGTGAGTTACCGGGTGGAAAAGTAGATGTTAATATTGCGCGCATTCGCCATTCAACACCGGGTGTGGGTTTAATCAGCCCGCCACCGCATCATGATATTTATTCTATTGAAGACCTGGCGCAGTTGATTCATGATCTGAAAAACTCTAATCCATCAGCACGTATCAGTGTAAAACTGGTTGCGGAAATTGGTGTGGGTACCATTGCTTCTGGCGTGACTAAAGCTTTCTCTGATCATATTGTTATCGCCGGTCACGATGGAGGTACTGGCGCTTCGCCACTAACGTCAGTGAAACACGCTGGTTTACCGTGGGAGCTGGGCGTTGCTGAAACCCACCAGACGCTGGTAATGAATGATCTGCGTTCGCGTGTCGTTTTACAGACTGATGGCCAGCTAAAAACCGGTCGTGATATAACCGTGGCTGCATTATTAGGCGCCGAAGAGTTTGGTTTTTCTACCGCACCATTAATCACACTGGGCTGTATTATGATGCGTAAGTGTCATTTGAATACCTGTCCGGTCGGTATTGCAACGCAAGATAAAGAGCTGCGTAAGAAATTTAAGGGTAAACCTGAGCATGTAGTGAATTACCTGTTCATGGTTGCTGAAGATATGCGTGAGCATATGGCATCACTGGGCTTTCGCAGTGTGAATGAAATGATCGGTCGTGTTGACGTGTTAGAAGCGAATACCGCTATTGATCACTGGAAAGCCAAAGGCATTGATTTGTCTGCAATGTTGACCCCGGCAGTGAAACCGCATGACGGTGTTGGTGTGTATTGTGCGCAGGTACAGGATCACGGGCTGGATAAGGCACTGGATAATGAAATCATTAAACGCGCGAAAGCAACTATAGAAAATGGTGAAGCGGTATCGATGGAATTACCGGTGGTTAATACCAACCGTGTCGTTGGTACTATGTTATCGCATGAACTGGCTAAAGCGCATCAAGGGCAGCCACTACCGGATAATACCCTGCACATAAAACTGCAGGGTTCTGCAGGTCAGAGTCTCGGTGCCTGGTTATATGAAGGGGTAACGATTGAACTGGAAGGTGATGCAAATGATTATGCGGGTAAAGGTTTATCCGGTGGTCGCCTAATTCTGTATCCGGCGAAAAACAGTACCTTTGTTGCTGAGGAAAATATTATTGTCGGTAACACTGTTTTATACGGTGCAACGTCGGGTGAAGCATATTTTAGAGGTATCGCAGCAGAACGTTTCTGTGTTCGTAACAGTGGCGCTAGCACCGTTGTTGAGGGTGTAGGTGACCATGGTTGTGAATACATGACCGGTGGCCGTGTTGTTGTACTGGGTGAAACCGGTCGTAACTTTGCTGCAGGGATGAGTGGCGGTATTGCATATATCTGGGACAAAAATAAAACCTTTGCACCGTTATGTAATATGGGCATGGTTGCGCTTGAGTCACTGCAAGTTGATGAAGATATTAATGAATTAAGAGCATTAATTGAAAACCATCTTGAGTACACCGGTTCTACCGTGGCTAAAGCAGCACTGGATAACTGGACTGAAACGGTCACCCAGTTTGTTAAAGTTATGCCAACAGATTACAAGCGTGTGCTGCAGGAAATGAAAAAGCAGGAAGAACAAGCGGTCGCTTAAGAGCAGCGAATCGTTATATCTTTCTGTCATTTCGACATCAGGAGAAATCTTGAGTTTTGGAGTAATAAGATCTCTCCTGATGTCGAGATGACAGTCTATTAAATATTGTTGAGATTAAAAAATGGGCAAGACAACAGGTTTTAAAGAATTTGAACGTGAAACTGAGAAGTATCGTGAAGTCAGTGTACGGGTAAAAGATTATGGGGAAATTTTTACTGGTACACATGATATAAATCAGCTTAAAACTCAGGGCGCACGTTGTATGGATTGTGGTGTTCCATTTTGTCAGTCTGCAACCGGGTGCCCGGTTAACAACCTGATTCCTGAATGGAATCACCTGGTTTATACCGGTCAATGGCAGACTGCTTTAAATCGTTTACATAAAACCAATAACTTCCCCGAGTTTACCGGTCGTGTTTGTCCCGCGCCCTGTGAAGGTGCCTGTGTACTTGGTATCACCAGCCCGGCAGTTACCATCAAAAACATAGAGAATGCAATTGTTGATAAAGGTTTTGCTGAAAACTGGATTAGTGCAAAGCCGCCGGAAAATCGTACCGCTAAAAATGTTGCTGTGATTGGTTCAGGTCCTGCAGGTCTGGCTGCAGCCGCACAGTTAAATAAAGTAGGGCATAGTGTTACTGTCTACGAACGTGCTGACCGCATCGGCGGTCTATTGATGTATGGCATACCTAACATGAAACTGGGTAAAGATGTTGTGCAGCGTCGCATTGATATTTTGAAAGAAGAGGGCGTTAACTTTGTTACCAATGCAGATGTTGGCGGCACCGGCGAAAATGCGGTAGACGTTAAAATATTGCAGAAAGATAATGATGCCTTATTGTTTGCAACGGGCGCAACCAAAGCGCGTGACCTGGACGTTCCCGGTCGTGATTTAAATGGTGTCCATTTTGCAATGGAATTCCTCACTGCCAACACCAGGAGCCTGCTCGACTCAGACTTGAATGATGGTAACTACATTTCAGCAAAAGATAAAAATGTAATTGTTATTGGTGGTGGTGATACCGGCACCGATTGTATTGGCACTTCTTTGCGTCATGGCTGCAAGTCGCTGGTAAATTTTGAGTTGTTGCCGCAATCACCAGTGGAGCGCGCAGAAGATAACCCATGGCCATTGTGGCCGCTGATTCATCGTGTCGATTATGGGCATGAAGAAAGCATAAACCGTTTTGGCCGGGACCCGCGAGAATACCGGATTTTAACTAAGGAGTTTATCGATGATGGCAACGGTAATGTTTCCGGTGTAAAAATCGTTGAAGTACGTTGGCAGAAAGTTGATGATCGCTGGAATATGGAAGAAGTTGCAGGCACGGAAAAAATCTGGGATGCCGACCTCGTTCTGTTATCTATGGGTTTTTTAGGCCCCGAGCATTATGTTAGTGATGCGATAGATATCGAGTATGATACGCGTTCAAATTATCAGGCGGAGCACGGTGTCTATACCACAAACGTTGCTGGTGTATTTGCCGCTGGCGACTGTCGTCGTGGCCAGTCTTTGGTGGTTTGGGGAATTAATGAAGGCCGTGAAGCTGCGCGCGAAATTGACAGTTATTTGATGGGTGATACTTTATTGCCTTAAAACGAAAATTTATTTACCGCAGAGACGCAGAGTAAAACAAAATATTTGATGTGGTTATTACTCTGTTATTCTTCACTAGCGAACAGTGATGACAGCAATATAAAAAATGCCGTAGGTATATGGATACAAAAGAGCGAACTCTGCGGTAAAATAATTTTGTTATATTGGGTCCGGTCAGGCTGGTTTATTGATGTTTTCAGGCAGTAGCATCAATCACTGTTTTTTTTTGTTCGTATTGATCAAGAAACCTGTCTAATATTTGTTCAGAGCCATTTTCAAAATCAATGAATGCCAGATTTAACATGTACTCATCCTGTGATTTTCTTTGGAAAGACATCATGCGGCAGTTTGCGTAAAGATTTACTTTTTCATCGCCTATGGGTAATTCGGTAATGGTTTTCATGCGTATATGACCAATAGCATGACTTTGAATGCGGTGTGGGTCGATTTTTTCAGTCACCCAGCTGTCGCAAATAATCTGTAAACCGCTGCTGGAGATATTACGCGTAGTAACCGTAACTATGATGCCGTTTTCCAGCACCATCTCTACAGCGAGTTTAATTACATATCGTGGCGTTTGTCTTCTATCAGAGACGCCTGGAATATCTATCATCATGATGATTATTAATGGAATAAGTTGTCTTACTAAAGCTAGTGTAGTAAAAATTGCAGGAAATGTCATTTTACCAATAATTTTCTGCTTAAGTAAGTGCTGTTCTAATCTGAGGCCAATGTCAGTAAGTTAAGGGAAATAAGTATCTTAGTAGGGTGCACCGTGCGCAGCAAAATCCCAGCCAGGAAGAATTTTCACGGTGCGCACGGCGCACCCTACACTGGAAAACATTCTTAACTTACTGGCATTGAATCTGAGACTGTATATTGTAATGTTCGCAAAACCTGGAGAAGTGTTAACAAATGTTACATTTCTAGATTCAACGGTTTATTACCAGCATCATTAAGTTATAATCTCAAATCAATTAAAACTTAAATCAATTTAAACTCAAACAGGAGAAAAGTAATGCCAGAAGATCTGGGTAATATAGATATACAGCAAATAATAGAAACGTATGTTTTGCCGTGGGGTATCAACATAGTAATGGCATTGGCCATATTTATTATTGGTAAATTTGTTGTCAATGTATTAGTTAAATTAGCTAAGAAATTAATGTCAAAAGCGCATGTTGATAATCTTCTTGTTAACTTTATTGGTTCAATAATAAAAACCGTCTTATTGCTGTTCGTTATAATCGCAGCATTGGATCAACTTGGTGTCGACACAACATCAATGATTGCTTTAATCGGTGCTGCAGGTTTGGCAATTGGTTTGGCGTTGCAGGGTACGCTGCAGAATTTGGCTTCAGGTGTTATGTTAATTATTTTCCGTCCCTTTACTGATGGCGACTTTATTGAAGCAGCTGGCGTATCTGGTGTTGTTGAAGAAATTGGCATATTTAGCATAACCATGCGTACCGGTGATAATCGAGAAATTATTATTCCAAACGGAGCTGTTTACGGTGGCACGATTACCAACAACTCAAGACGCGATACTCGTCGTGTTGACATGGTGTTTGGTATTGGCTATGACGATGACCTGTTAAAGGCCAAAGAAATTATTAACCGCATACTCGGCGAAGATGAGCGTGTACTTGCCGACCCTGCGCCAACTGTAGCGGTAGGAGAGCTTGCAGATAGCAGCGTCAACTTTAATGTTCGTCCATGGTGTAAAACCAGTGATTACTGGGGTGTGTACGGCGATGTCCATGAAAAAATAAAGTTAACGTTTGATGCAGAAGGGATTTCTATTCCTTATCCGCAGATGGACATTCATCAGAATAAAGCAGCTTAAGTCGTTTTATAGTTGTTATCCCTGTCTCTGCATATGGTAATAAATAAGCCATGTGCAGAGTTTTCAATTTAGAAAATTTACTTTCAGGAAATGTAATGAATAAATATTGCTTTGCGTTAACGCTAACGAGTCTGCTGGGTGCAGCGGGCAATGTAATTGCTGAAGAAAAAGCGGAAGAGAAGTCGCCATGGACCAGCTCTATTGAATTCGGTTTTGTTAAGACTACCGGTAATACCGAAACACAAACGACAGCATTAAAAGCTGATGCCGTTTATGAGGTGGATAAGTGGCGACATACTGGTCATGCTGAAGGTTATGGGCAAAAGTCTGAGAATGACCTTGGTGAGAGCGTGGTGTCTGCAGAACGTTACGAGATCATGGGTAAATCTGATTATAAATTTACCGACCGTGATTACGGGTTTGGCCTGATACGCCTGCAGAAAGACCGGTTCAGTGGTTTTGAATATGAGAACGTTTTCTCAATTGGTTATGGACGAAAGGTATTACTGAGAGATAACATGGAACTGGATCTTGAGATCGGTCCTGGTATCAAATTCTATAAGGTGGATAATGGTGAATCTACCAATGAAGCTTTGCTGGTACTTGCCGGTAACTACTGGTGGGCTATTACCGATTCATCAAAGTTCATCCAGGAGTTGAGATTTGATATCGGCGAAGAGTTTACCTCGAGTCGTTCGGTTACAGGTATACAGGCGAACATTAATAAAACGCTGGCTTTAAGGTTTACCTATACCATAAGGCATAAGTCAGAGGTGCCTGTAGCAGTCCCAGAAATCGAAAAAACAGACACCGAAGCAGCTATGTCACTGGTGTATAACTTCTAATCAGCAGTATTGGGCAAATAAAAAAGCACTCTTTATGGGTGCTTTTTTATGTCCATGGATGGACGGTATGTTGCGGTGCCATGGATGGCAAAGAGCAACGCATGTCCATGGATGGACGGTATGTTGCGGTGCCATGGATGGCAAAGAGCAACGCATGTCCATGGATGGACGGTATGTTGCGGTGCCATGGATGGCAAAGAGCAACGCATGTCCAGGGATGGCGGTGCGACGAATGTCCATGGATGGACGGGCTGAAAATTGCTCCCTGCATTTTCCGCACTCCCCACATCTGACCTCCATGGATGGAGGAAATGCAACAGGATTGTAGGAACAATCCTTGCCATGTGGGTCGGCAGAAAATTGCTCCCTGCATTTTCCGCACTCCCCACATCTGACCTCCATGGATGGAGGAAATGCAACAGGATTGTAGGAACAATCCTTGCCATGTGGGTCGGCTGAAAATTGCTCCCTGCATTTTCCGCACTCCCCACTTCCATGTGGGTCGTATTCCGCAAGGAGCCAGGAAGGCGGTGCGGTTATTGCATAACCATTTTCATTTGATGCCACTAAAACCTGAAACCCAGGCCAGCAAATACTTCAGCTTGCAGGAATAAATTTCCATTGACTGAAATGGCGCAGCCGCCATTACAAAAGATTGCGGAGTTATTGTTATACAAAGTAGCAAATCCACGTGTCTCCAGTCGTAAAGCAATTATTTCTGTGATTGGCCACTCTAAACCCACGCCAATACTAAACGACGCTCGCAGATCTGATTGTGCACCGGTAAAATCAGGGCTTAAATAAGTGAATCCAAGGCCACCACTGACAAATGTTTTTAAATTTTTATCAGCAGCAATGGGTGCCGTTCCACCAAAGTGTAAATAATCAATTGTTAAGGGAATATCTACATTGTTGTTCGGTGCCGGCTCAGAAATTGTTATTGAGTTGAGCTGAGTGGATTGATGGCTATAATATACTTCAAATGTTTTATTGTGCTGGTAAGGGAAGCTAAGTATCAGTCCAGCTATCTCAGAACTGTCAAGAGTATGTTTCTTGTTTGTTGTTTCATCAATAAATTCGCCGCCGCCGCGTAAACCAATCAAGGGAATTATTTGTACTGAATAGTCTGCTGAATAGCTGCTTGTGCTGAACAGCAAGATTGACGAGATGACTAATGTGTTAGTTATTTTCATGTTTTTTATAATGTTGTTGTGATTTTTTGAGAAACAGCCATCGCTTTTTGTCTGGCTGTATCAACCGAGGTATCTCTTGCTAGTGCCACACCCATGCGGCGTTGACCTTTAACTTCCGGTTTTCCAAATAGACGAATTTGCGTATCAGGTAACTTTAAAGCTTCGTTGATATTATTGAATATTACATGATTAGACTCACCACTGACCAGGATAACGCTGCTTGCGCTTGGTCCATGGAAGTGGATGCCGGGTATAGGTAATCCCAGTATGGCGCGTGCGTGTAATGCAAATTGTGATGAATCCTGCGAAATCATGGTGACCATGCCGGTATCATGCGGACGTGGTGATACTTCACTGAAAATAACATCGTCTCCTTTAATAAATAACTCGACGCCAAAAATGCCGCGACCGCCGAGTGCCTGAGTTATTTTTAGAGCCATTTCACGCGCTTTTATTATAGCGCTATCGTTCATTTCCTGTGGCTGCCACGACTGGCGGTAATCGCCATCAACCTGTACGTGGCCAATAGGTTCGCAAAAGCTGGTGCCGTTTATGTGGCGCACGGTTAACTGTGTGATTTCATAATCAAAATCAACAAAACCTTCTACGATGACTTTGCCGGCACCGGTGCGTCCGCCTTGCTGTGCATAGTTCCAGGCTGACTCAATATCAGCCTGTGTTTTTATAGTGCTCTGGCCTTTGCCGGAAGAGCTCATAATGGGTTTGACTACGCAGGGGATGCCGATGTTATTGATAGCGTTGTCGAATTCTTCACGGCTGGTCGCAAACTGATAAGCTGAGGTTGTTAGTCCTAGCTCCTCAGCTGCCAGTCGCCTTATGCCTTCCCGGTTCATGGTAAGGCTGGCGGCTCTCGCTGTGGGGATCACGGTAAAACCTTCGGCTTCAAGTTCGAGTAGAGTATCGGTAGCGATGGCCTCGATTTCGGGCACGATGTAATCAGGTTTTTCGGTTTCAATGATCTGGCGTAAAGCCTTGCCGTCAAGCATGGATATTACGTGACTACGATGAGCCACCTGCATCGCTGGCGAGTTTGGGTAACGGTCAACAACGATGACTTCAACGCCGTAACGCTGTAATTCAATAACAACTTCTTTGCCCAGCTCGCCACCGCCACAGAATAAAACTTTTGTTGCTGTACTGGATAATGGGGTGCCGATTGATGTCATAAGTTTCTCTGCATGATTATTTAATAGATAATAACGTCATTGCGAGCGGAGCGTGGCAATCTCTATTAGCAAACAACGCGCCTGCATGAGATTGCCACGCTCCGCTCGCAATGACAATTAATTCTTCTTCATCGCTGACACTGAGCGCAATAATAAGTCGAACGCGCCTGCTGTTTAATCTGTTTTATCGGCTTGCCACAGACAGTGCAATCTTCATCTGCTTTACCGTAAACCAGAAGTTTTTGGGCGAAGTAGCCTGGTTGTCCGGTTTCTGAAGTAAAGTCCCTTAATGTCGTGCCGCCTTGTTCTATTGATTCGAGCAATGTGGTTTTGATGGCGGTAACCAGCTTTTCAATACGGGTGAGTGATACCTTTCCAGCCTTTCGTTTCGGGTTGATGCCAGCCTTGAATAACGATTCGCTGGCGTAGATATTGCCTACGCCGACAACAATATGACTGTTCATGATGAAAGATTTTATAGAACAGGTACGTTTCCTGGCTTTGCTGTGAAGATGCTCGGCAGTAAACAAGTCATCGAGTGGTTCGGGACCTAATGACCTGATAAGTTTATGTTCGTTAATGTCACCTGCTGTCCATAATACACAGCCAAATTTTCGCGGGTCGCGCAAGCGCAATATTATATTTGAAACACAGATATCAATGTGGTCATGTTTTCCAGGAGGCATTTCTTTTTCGCAAATGCGTAAGCTGCCTGACATGCCCAAATGAATAATGATGCAGCCGTTATCGAGTTTTAAATAAATATATTTCGCTCTGCGGCAGACGCCACGAATTTTTTTTCCTGAAGCAAGCGAAGCAAGGTTTTCAGGAACAGGCCAACGTAATTTATGCTGGCGAATCTCTATGCTTTTAATCGTCTTGTTGAGCAGATGAGGTTCGATGCCGCGACGGCTGGTCTCGACTTCCGGTAGTTCAGGCATTTATCTGGAAGAGTGTTCGAATCTGTCTGGCAGTATTAGTTTCAGTAGCAGCGGTTAGTCATCTCTCTCAATTTCATCGGTATCAACCTGGCCGCTAAGGCGACGACGTACATGTGACCATGAGACGCCAATACTTAGAACACTGGCCAGCATTATTTCAATGACGTAACTGATTACACGAAGATTATCGGTAGACAAGCCAAATACATCAATAATCAGCCAGATGGCAAGACCAAAGAAAGCGGCAGCGAGAAAGATGCCGAAGAAACCAAGTGAACCTAAGGTTGCGCGAATCAGTATTATCCAGCCGATCAGCAGGATGACACCAATAAAAGCCTTGAGCACGCTAAATTCAGGCAGTGCTTCTGAGATCCAGTGATAGTATGAGACACCTTCAGGGTTATACGTGGCAAAAACAACGATAAGCGCAAAAAAGAAACGGACAAAAAAACTATCCAGACCAAAACCTTTTCTAGTTGCCATTGTGATATGTCTCCTGAATAATATTGGTTACATTATACGTGGTTCATGTTGTTATTTCGAGTAACGATAACAAATTGTATATAACGACACTGCTGTCCCGATAACGGCTAGAGACATGAACAGGTATCCGTCGCCCGAGACACACTGTCCATGAACATAAAAACATGGCGTCCATGTACGCTCGGATGCCGCTTCCATGCGCCATACGGTCTCAGGCGACGGATAGCAGTTCATGTCTCGGGTAATATAAAGATTGCCTCATCCAGACAGTGTCAGCGTTGTAGATGGCTCAGCAAAGTTAACGGGAGTGCGGTGATATAACGATGAACATGCCGTTGCCAGCTTATTGCGGTGTTATAAGGTTATTATATGCCTCAATGTCCAGATGATACTCCAGTCCAATTTCCGGACGCGCAAGGATTAACCAGGGATCGGTATCAGTAATT
Organism: uncultured Gammaproteobacteria bacterium; assembly: GCA_963803185.1. Lineage (GTDB taxonomy): Bacteria > Pseudomonadota > Gammaproteobacteria > SZUA-229 > SZUA-229. Next base: position 16,908 of record CAWDMF010000019.1, read on the forward strand.
ACATATGTTAGCGGTTGCTGCTGGCCTTCAATATAAACAAAAACCTCGCCGAGCTCTTCTTTCCGTTGCATGTATTGGTGCACACCAAAGGCCTGGTCATTTCTCCAGTGGTCCAGGGTTCTGTTAATATTGTCGGCGCTCATTTTACTGTTGCTTTGCCATAAACCACTGCCATCTTTGGCGATGGTCTGATTGGCAAGGACAAGCTTTTCAATTTTGCTGTCAGCAGGTAACAGATTAAGTGAAACCAGTGTGCCGAAATGCGAGCTGAGCAATGGATAATAAACGTCTTCAATGGTGTAAACAGTATTGTTAAATTTTATATATCGTAAGTTTGTTGCTGGATTAATGATGCCAAATTCAATTGTATGGTTGTTAAATTGAATACTAGTCAGCGGCTTCGCTAAACCTGTGTCGCTGGTGTTTATTTCATCCAGTGAATACTGATTGTGCACCGGTGCATTGAGCAGTTTAAGTATTGAGTTGATGCGAAAATCATTTGCGTCGACAGCTACCGGTTCGGTGATTTTCCAGTGTGTACTCGGTGACTTAATAATGGTGGTTGTGTTTTGGTTGTGTTGTATTTTTATTGTTGAGATACCGGTAATATTGCTATTGCTGATTTTTTCTAACTCGGTGCTTTCTTCTTCACTGAAATAAATTATTGAGGCAAGTGCTATGACAACAAGAAAAAGCACCAGGTTGAGTAAATTATTTTTATTCATCACTGAGTCTGCGGGTTAACTGTTGTTGCGAAGGTACCAGATGCGAAAACCAGTAATTAATAAAAGCAGTGGTATAACCAGGAAGAAACCAAAACCGATAATGATCAGCTGGCTGTCATTTAATTCAAGTTTTGTGTCAGCTGAAGGTTTTACTTCTACAGAAACAAAGTCATCATCTCCGATTAACCAGTTGAATATATTCAGGCCCAGATTAAGGTTGGCGCCCGCACCGAGATAGGTGTCTGAAAGGAAATCACTGTCACCGATAACCACGATGCGTTGCGTCTGATTTTGAACTACTGTGGATTCGCCTGTGTTTTGTATTGCCCGGTGTAAAGCGACCGCAATTGTTACCGGTCCAGCAATATCACCTGCGCTGGAATTAAATTCTACCTCTTCAGTTAAACCGCCGGTTTCGCTCCAGCTCTTGCCGTAGGAGCTAAACAGGGCTTCTGCCTGCCAGTTATTAACCGTGTTTTCATTTGTTAGCGGGCTAATGCCGCGTGCCAGTGGGAACAGTGTGTTGTAGCGTATGGTATTGGTAATAATGTGCGGGAAATATTCAGTTACTGGAATGATGGCTGGATGCTGAATGTTAAGTGTCTGTCGCAGGTCTGTATTGTTATCAACAATGACACCGTTCTGTAACTGTAATCCAAGTGATGCGGCCAGCTTATCCAGGCCCTGCAGTTCACCGGGGTCAGCCAGCCATAAAAGATTACCGCCGTTGTTAATAAATTTTTCAAGCTGTTTTATTTCTCCGGCAAGGTAGTTATTTTCCGGTGCCGCAATTACCAGCAGTTTGGTGTTATCGGGTAGCGGCTTTTCTAGCAGGTTAACAACTTGCAAGTTGAAGCCCATTTCCGTGAGCTGCCGGTTTAATGTTGCATAAGCGCGATTATCATCACCATTGATATTGCGTTCACCGTGTCCACTCAGGAAAACGACCTGCTGGTTGTCGCGCCGGTTTAACCTTAACAGGGCATTGCTTATTGCCTGCTCGCTCAGGGAGTTTATGTGTTCCATGCGGTTGTTGTAATAAATAACAAAAGCAAACGGTTTGTTCATCACAATACCGTCCTGCTGTGCTTCGGTGATATCGATATCAGGGTTTAACAGGCGCAGATTAAAATCAGATTTGACCTGCCGGTAACGGTCAATGATTTCCTTGATTGCTTTTTGGGTTACCTCTTCCGTAGTATAGGCATGAACAGTTATGTCTTTATCTAATGCATTAAGCAGCTGGATACTGCTGGATGATAAGGAGTGCCGTTTGTTTGCGGTCAGATCAATCTGGTAAGTGTAATGATTGGTGAGCCACGCCAGCATGCCAATACTGCAAGTAAACAGCAGCAGAAAGATGATTTTCTGAATGTTAAGTTGTAAGCGTGACTGGTTGGACAGTTTCATGTTTTTCTAAAAAATATTTAACCGCAGAGGCGCAGAGGCGCAGAGAAAACATTTTTTATTTCGTGCTGCGCCTTCGGCGCAGCACGAAAGAACAAAGCTCGGCGTCTCGGCGTCTCGGCGGTGAATGCTTTTCATTTTTAGTTTGTTCATGACTGCAAGCGTTGTGTTTCCAGCTGCCTTATCGCCAGCACAATAAAACCGATTATAAATAATAAAAAGTAAGCAATGTCACGGCTGTTGACTATGCCGCGTAACAGGGCAGTAAAGTGGGCATGTAAAGATAGATAAGCCAGAACATTGTCACCGTCGCTGGAAGATGCAATGTTGATATTGATCATCCATAACAGCAGTAAAACACCAAAGGTGCTGATTGCGGCAATCATCGGGTTTTCAGTTAGTGACGACATGTAAAGCCCGGCAGCACTAAATGCAGCCAGCATTAAAAACAGACCCAAAACGCCGGAAAATAGTTTCGCATAATCCAGTTGTGTACCCATTGAAAGTGACAGTGGCATCAGCACGATTAAAAACAGCATGGTCAAAAGAAAAAATAATAAACCCAGGTATTTTCCCAGCACGATTTCAGTGATACTGACGGGCGCACTGAGCAGCAGGCTCATGGTTTTACTGCGCTTCTCCTCACTGATGAGACGCATGGTTAATAACGGCGTCACCATTAACAGGATGATGCTGGCAACTTCAAGTAACGGACTGGCAACAAGGTCGGTAACGCCCGGCGCATTTTTTAAGGTGGCCAGGTCTGCCTGGATGCTAAAGAAAGCATCGATCGAGGTGAAAAATGACCATGCCAGAAGCACTTGAATGACTGCAAGTATTACCCAGGCCAGTGGTGATAAAAACAGGCTGCGAAATTCACGATTTGCGATGGTGAGTATCATTGTAATGCAACCTGCATCATGCGGCCCTGCTTCCCCGGTTTTCTTTCTGTGCTTCTTTATTGGTGGTGTTCTTTTCAGCCGTTTTTGTATCTTCCGGGTTGGTATCGGCGAGGGTCAAATCAATAAAGATCTGTTCAAGTGAGGTCTGCTGAGTGGTAAACCGGGTTAGTCCCCATTGTTGCTTCACAATATATTCAGTGAGCTGCTGTGCGCTGAGCCCACTTTCTGCAGAAAAACTGTTGTCATCAGTGAGTTCGACTGAAGTAAATACCGTATGGCTACTCAGTTCGATATTGTCTAACTTTGATGACAGTGTTATCTCAAACCTGCTTGTCTGCCGGTTTAACATGTCTGTCATATCGGCGCTGTAAACCAGTACTCCCTGGTTGATGATCTGCACTCTGTTACACACTGCCTGCACCTCGGGCAGGATGTGCGTGCATAAAATAATACCGTGAGTTTTGCCCAGTGTTTTTATTAGCTGGCGTATTTCCAGGATCTGAATCGGGTCAAGCCCTACCGTGGGCTCATCAAGAATAATTACTGGTGGTGAATGCAAAATTGCCTGCGCGATTCCGACTCGCTGTTGATAACCTTTCGATAAATTTCTGATTAAACGTTTTCGTACATCACTCAGGCCGCAACGCTCGATTGCAGAGTTACAAGCGCTGTTCAGTTGCTGTTTGTTGAGCTGATGCAGGCGCCCGCAAAATTGCAGATATTCCGTTACCGTCATCTCTTTATAAAGAGGCGGGCTTTCAGGTAGATAGCCCAACGATGCTTTTGCGGCTTTTGGTCGGTCTAATAAATCGATGCCATTGATACTGATTTCACCCAGTGTAGGCGCCAGGTTGCCGGTTAACATCTGCATGGTAGTGGACTTGCCGGCACCGTTGGGGCCAAGAAAGCCAAGAATATCACCGGCAGCAAGCGTAAAGCTGATGTTGTTAACCGCGCAGAAATCACCGTAGCGACGAGTTAGATTGTTAACAGAAATAAGCGAAGACATGGAACGCTATTATTGCTAAATTGCTGTGGCTTGCAAGTAAAAACTAAAAGAATTTTCACCGCCGAGGCGCAGAGATACAGAGAAAACCTTTGTATATTTGGTTGCGCCGCAGGCGTAACCAAATAATAAACCTCTGAGTCTCTGCGCCTCGGCGGTTAAAAGCTTTTTATTCTTCGGGAATGTACAATAGCACATGGCTAATTTTCTTGGCGTCGATACCGGCGGCACCTTCACCGATTTCATCCTTTTTGATGACGAATCAGAAGCGATTCGCATCCACAAAGTCCTGTCCACACCGCACGCACCCGAACAGGCAATTTTGCAGGGTATTTCTGATCTTGATATCGATACCTGTAATCTTGCACTGGTGCATGGCTCAACCGTAGCAACCAATGCGATACTCGAAGGTAAGGGTGTACGCACTGTTTATATCACCAACAAAGGCATGGCGGATATACTCTGTATCGGTCGTCAGGCACGCGAACAGTTATATAACTTAACGCCGATAAAAAAGCCACCGCTAATCAGCCGTGAGTTATGCGTGGAAGTGAATTCACGCCTGAGTGCTCAGGGTGATCATCTGCAGCAGCTCAGTCAGCAGGACTTGTCCGTGTTAACAGAACAATTGCAGGTAATGGCACCACAGGCCATTGCCATCAACCTGCTGTTCTCCTTTTTCGACAACAGCGAAGAATTAAAGATCGAACAGGCGATTGTTGATCACTTCGGTGCAGAGGATGTGTTTATCAGTCGATCATCGGATGTACTGCCTGAATATAAAGAATATGAACGCGGCATGACGACGACACTCAATGCCATGGTCGGGCCATTAATGCAGGGCTACTTGACCCGCCTTGGGCAAAAACTCGACGCTCAGGGATCGTCAAAGGTGGCACTCTCAATAATGCAAAGTTCAGGCGGCACCACCAGCGCAGAGCAGGCGGGGTCTTATCCGGTTAAGCTGTTGCTGTCCGGTCCTGCAGGTGGCCTCAAGGGGGCGCAGACTGTTGCCGGTATGTCTGGAGAAGACCGGTTGCTGTCATTTGATATGGGCGGTACCTCCACGGATGTTTCGATCATCGATAAAGAAATTGGTTTTACCAGTGCTGCAAAAATCGGTGGCTACCCAGTGGCTGTTCCCATGGTGGATATGCATACCATTGGTGCCGGCGGTGGTTCTATCGCGCAGCTTGATGCCGGTGGTTTATTACTGGTCGGGCCAGAATCTGCTGGCGCTGATCCGGGGCCAGCCTGTTATGGTAAAGGCGGCAAACGTCCAACAGTGACCGATGCTAACGTGGTGTTAGGTCGATTACTGCCGCAGTCATTTCTTGGCGGTAATATGTTGCTGGATAAAGATGCCGCCATCACCGCTGTTAAAACTATCGCGGAACCATTGGCTTTAAGTGTGGAACTGGCCGCGAGAGGCATCATCGATGTGGTGAATGACCACATGGTTCGCGCCTTGCGAGTGATGTCTGTCGAGCGCGGAGAAGATCCTAAAGAATTCACCCTGGTATCTTTTGGCGGAGCCGGTGGTTTGCATGTGTGCGCACTGGCAGAAGAGCTGGAAATGAAAAAAGCGCTGGTGCCGGTAAACGCAGGGGTGCTGTCTGCACTGGGCATGCTGGCAGCAGAAGCCAGTTGTGAACGTTCACGTACTATTAATAAGTGCTTGAAAGATTGTGATGCGGAAAATATAAAGCAGATATTTTCAGAACTGGTGAATCATGCCAAAAACGAGCTCACTAACAATTCTTGTCATAGTGAGCCGAATGGCGAAGGATCTTATTCCGACAAATTCAGAAACATAAAAACAAGCCTTACAATTGACGTCCGCTACCAGGGTCAAAGCCATGCCCTTAACCTGCCATGGTCAGACCTGAAGAATATAGAGAAAGCTTTTCATCGGAAACATCAAGACAGTTACGGTCATCAACTGGATATAGATATCGAGCTGGTTAATGTGCGTGTGCGTGCTATTGTGCAACGGCAGCCATTTGTAATACCGGAGTGGCAACCAGTGGAGCCGCTTAGAAAAGAGTTAACCGCCATGCCCGGTATAAAAGAGCCTGTTGCTGTCATTAATCGTGCAGGCTTAAAAGCGGGTCAGAAAATAAACGGGCCAGCTTTAATTACCGAGACCAGTTCCACGTCCTGGCTGGCGAAAGCCTGGTCTGCAGAGGTTGATACAGTGGGAAATTTACTGTTTTCATTCGATTGATTGCCCGTCCATCCATATTCCTTGCGAAATACGACCCACATGGAAGTGGGGAGTGCGGAAAATGCATGGAGCAATTTTCAGCCGACCCACATGGAAGTGGGGAGTGCGGAAAATGCATGGAGCAATTTTCAGCCGACCCACATGGAAGTGGGGAGTGCGGAAAATGCATGGAGCAATTTTCAGCCGACCCACATGGAAGTGGGGAGTGCGGAAAATGCATGGAGCAATTTTCAGCCGACCCACATGGAAGTGCACTACTGTCCGGAATAAATGAATGTTAAGAGCTAAAACAGCCTTTCATTCATGTATTTATAAATACAAACTCAAATTGAGACTTAAAATACAATAGCTTCTCGTTGGTACTGTTTTTGTAGCGCCTGTGTTTCACCAACCGACATGTATCGGGATCACCTGTCTGAGACACGTCGTGAATACCTCCATGTAGGCTCCGCTTTCGCATCCCTGCGAAAGAGGGTCTCAGACAGGTGATCCCGATCCACGTCTCTCGCCAGCTGTTTCTGTAAACGGTTTACTACTGCCTTTTTTATACTTCTGAGAGATCTGGATTACTGCAGCCTGCCTGAAAGCCTCGTTCGCGGGGATGCGAACGTGGAGCCTACATGGAGGTATTCACGGTGACTTTCAGGCAGGCTGCAGTAATTCAGGTCTCGGCGCCTAATACAATAGTCGACCTCTTGTATTACTGACCTATTTGATAATTGTGTTATTCCGGACAGTAGTGCATGGAAGTGGGGAGTGCGGAAAATGCATGGAGCAATTTTCAGCCCGTCCATCCATGGACATAACCGCATCGCCTTCCTGGCTCCTTGCGGAATACGACCACCACGGATGGTGGAAGTGCAGATATTGCAGGAGCCAACATCTGTCCGTCCATCCCTGGACATAACCGCATCGCCTTCCTGGCTCCTTGCGGAATACCGTCCATCCCTGGACATAAAAAAACCCCAACCTGAGTTGGGGTTTTGGTCCTTGCTTGGTGATGAGCCTCGCGCTTAGCTAATCCGTAGAATATCCGTCCATAGATGTTACAAATCCGTGTAAACTTTAACCTTTCCGTAATCCATGTCAGTGTTAAATTTCCTTAAAGCTAATTATTTCCTTATGTCCCTGTACGGCTCGCTCCTTGTGTCCTTGATGTAATATTATGGTCTTGTTGATTAGATTTTGCTATCGGCGAGTGGCGGAAGTGTTGTAGGGAAATCCTTACA
>CAWDMF010000020.1:0-16095 GCA_963803185.1 uncultured Gammaproteobacteria bacterium
TAGTAGACCCAGGCCGGCTGTGCCGGGTTCGCTAACTACTGGCGAACCTGATGAAAAAGACTCTACCCAGGATGTATCACCTATTGGTTTTAATCCCTGTACATTGGCAAAGTTGGCAAGCACCACCTGAGCGACTGATTGAGACTGGCCATTACTGTATCGAGCAAAAACAATACCTGATTTATCAACATCAACACCGAGCAACTGCCCTGCAGTATATCCATCCTGGTTCAGGCTGGTTACAGCAGAATCACTGCCAAATTGTGTACTGCTGGATAAGTCCATAACAAAAGTCTGACCTGCAGCAGCACCACCACCGGGATTAAAGGTAATGGGTATGTTTGCAGGAGTATTATATGTACCATTATCATTAAAAGTAACGGGCGTGGTATCTTCTAACACGCCATCAATCATGGTTCTAACGTTCCATTCATTGGGATTGGTAACAGGATCAAGCTTGCTAAAATAAAGTGCAATCGTGTGGTCATTTCCCAAACTGTCGTAGATGGTTGTTGTGGTAGAGTTGCTATAGCCAGTGGTGTCTGGAACCCCTGCAATTACTGACCAGTTGCTATCCGTTTCCGCATCACGTGCATCAAAGTTAATACCGCTTGTTAATGCAGCGGTTGGGTTTGCTGTAACATAAGCATTACTTAACTGCAGTGGCGCTACAGCACCGGTAATCGTGCCGTTACTATCAGCCTGTCTTGCCAGCAAAGAAAAACCTTCGTTATTAACAACGTTACCACTTGAATCAAGTTTAAAATTACCTGATCGACTATAAACTGTATTGCCACTACTCTCTAACTGAAAAAAACCTTTACCACTGATTGACAGATCAAGCGGGTTATCGGTAAAGGCTATATTGCCCTGAGAAAATTGCTGCGCAGCCGTTTGCAAACGCACACCTTGACCAAGTGAGGTAAAAACATCGGCAAACTCGGCACGTGATGATTTAAAACCTGTGGTGGCTGAGTTAGCAATATTGTTACCTATAATTCCAAGATCGCTAGATGCTGCCTGAATTCCACTTAATGCTGTATTGAATGACATATACTTTCTCCTGTCGCTTATTTATTGTGTAAAGCTCTCATTGTGTTGTCTTATTTAATTTCTTGTAGTTCGCCAAGCGTCACCGTATGACCACTTGCAAGGTTTAATAAAGTACCCGCCTGAGTACCATCACTATTATTTAAACTAATACTTTCTATATGTGTTTCCAGTGATACCGGTATCGCCTGTTGCTCACCATCAATTAATGCTTGCGCTGTAACCAGGTACTCTCCTTCCGGTACCGCAGTTCCACTATCGTCAATTCCATCCCATTTAAAAAACAGCTCACCTGCCTTATCTCCACTGAGTGGCAATGTTTTCACCAGCTCGTCGTTGCTATTGTATATATTTATTTTTACATCACTGGTCGTCTGATCCAGGTTAAACTGGCCGTTGATGCTACCGCCCGCAGCCAACAGAGTCTCACCACCAGCTAATAACACTGACTTGCCAACTAAACCTGCCGCCTGCATCGACTGATCTGAAGTAAGTTTTGTTGCCAATGAGTCAAAAGACTTTTGTAAATCATTTATGCCATTAACCATGGAAGACTGTGTCAACTGGTTCATAAATTCACTCGGATCCATCGGTTTGGTTGGGTCCTGATTTTTAACCTGAGCCACAAGCAGTTCAATAAAATCTGACTGGTTTAATTCATCATTAGATTTATTCGTTGCTGCATTATTCGCAGCCGACGAATTAATTAATGAAGAACTACTATCAATATTTAATGCTTCCATCCTTTACTCCCGGTGTTTAACCAAGTTACTGCCAACTTCCTTAACGGCCCATATTTAATGTTTTTAGTAATAATTGTTTTGATGTATTAAACACTTCAACGTTATTCTGATACGAACGTGAAGCCGCCATCATGTTTGCCATTTCTTCAATTGCATTTACATTTGATTTAAAGATATAACCTTCTTTATTGGCCAGGGGATGTTCTGGTTGGTATTCTTTTCTGGCAACGGCATTGTCCTCAACAATACCTGCAACCCGTACACCCGGTGACTGGCCCTGTGACATGCCATATTGTGCAGCACCGCTTTGTCCGACATTTTGTCCCGTCCCGTTGAGCGCATCCATTACTGCAGCAAATACCGGTTGGCGTGAACGATAGGCACCGGCTTCGGTACTGCTAACAACATCTGCATTGGCAAGGTTACTGGCAACCGTATTCAGGCGCACTGATTGAGCACTCATGGAGGAACCGGCAATATCAAATACGTTATAAAGACCCATTTTTATTCTCCTTTAAGGGCAGAAATCATGCCTTTGAACTTGCCACTAAGAAATTCAAGACTCGCCTGATAACGTAAAGCATTTTCTGCAAAGGCACTTTTTTCAAGCTGCTCATCAACCGTATTACCGTCAAGTGAAGATTGATTGGGTACACGATAGAGCGTTTCAACATTTGCTGCAGTCACATCTAACTGTATATGCCTGGGGTTTGTAGTGTACAAAGAACCCGCCCTTTGTGAGCCAGTACTGTGTAATTGATGCTGTTTATCTACAGACGCCTGCAGCGCAGATTTAAAATCGATATCTCTTGCCTTATAGCCAGGCGTATCAGCGTTCGCAATATTTGATGCGAGCATCTCAGTACGAGTTGTCTTTAATGACAAAGCCTGCTGGTGAATTCCCAGGGCGGAATCAAATGATATCGGCATGTTGCACTCCAAACTTTAAAATTACTTAAGTTACAAATAGCAATCGCTGTGCCAACTCTGAAAATAAAAATTAAAGAAGTCGATTAAGCTGCCGAAACCCAGGTACAGCAGGCTATAAGGAGACATGTAAAAACTTGTACCCGGTTTCAATTAAAAATATAAAAACAGAAACGACAGAAAAAAGAATGTTTAGCGGCAAGTTTTTTCCACCAGACGGCAAATATTTGTCATCTGAAATTACTCTTACCCTGTTAGCTGATAGTATTTACCTTTATCTCCAGACACGCCATGTATTTATACAATAAGGATATACAGTATGGTGCGATCGCATGGATACGGGGTACGAGCCTCCATGGATGGGTCTACGGCGTGACTTTGCTGGTGACACACAATTCATGTCTCGGTGCCAGTGTATGTGACTGAAACCATTGTTTACAACCGACATAAAGCGAAAGCAGCTCACTGAGACACACCGTGAACCCATCCGTGGGGGCTCGGCATCCGCATCCTTGCGGCTGACGGTCTCAGTGAACTGCTTCCGATTCATGTCTCGGATTAAAGTAAAGTAAGTCAGGCTTACCACATAAACCTTTATGAATAAAATATATTTATATTAACGGGACAACAGTGATGCCTTTTATAGATTGTATATTTGGATATTCAGCACGCAATCGTCAAGACCGCGAATAATGCCTCGGTGACCGTCACAGCATTGCATTGCGTAACAGGTATTTCAAGTTGCACCAATAACTTCAGTATCTAATACCGCTGTATCGAAAAATTTGTGTCGTGCAAAATTTTCAAATTACACTTTAGGGGCAGGAATCCATACCTTAAAAAGAGTTAAGGAATAAGCATTACAATGGGATAGATGAGCATGAGAAGGCCGCCAGAAAAATAAATTTCTCTGCGCCAATTGGTGAAATTTTTAATCAAACATGTACTAATGATCGTTTATTGGCAAATGACTTTGTTTGTCCCGCATTGTCATATAATTCTGAAGCAGCCGATGCATCGGGCGCTATACCACGCAATATGTCCAGGGCATGACGTGACTGCCTGGAAACCAGTTCAACGATACTACCGTTAACACGATTTTTCTCACAACACTGTTCGGCCACGTTTACCAGTTCTTTCCATAACATTGCGAGTTGCTCGTCATCATTAAATTGATAGCGCTTGTTTTGCTGGCTTTCATCCGCATTCACCTCCGTATTAACACCTTCAAAGGAAGCAAGTAATTTTTCTCGTTGTCTGCTAACCACTTCAAGCTGTTGGATTTTTTCCTGTTTATCTCGCACCACTTCTTCTAGAGCAGCTGAATTATGCTCTGCAAGTGCTTCATATTCCTGCTCTAATGATTTCAATAGAAGATGAACACATTCTACTTCCGCCAGAAGTATCTGTTTTACTTCCTGTTGCTGATTATTTGCTGAAGTAACCATGTTTCATCCTTTTATTTATTGGCTTTTATTTATTGGCTTTCATTTATTGGCATGCATTCATTAGTTCGATTATCAGAGCTATTGCTTTACAGAACCTCTAAGATTTCAGTATGCTTTCAAACTGCATCAGTTTATCCGCAACTTTTGTTGCATCAACCTCATAAGTACCGTCACTAATAGCCTGCTTAACCTGCTCAACACGCTGCATGTCAACTACCGGCGTAGTGTCAACGGCATTGCCCAATTTTCCGAGCTGTGTCGCATTATCAGAAATACTGACCGTGTCTGCGGTTGAGGATTTACCTGTTTCCGTGTTTGCAGGTTGCTGTTCAAGCTGTTGTTTTACACGACTTTCATCTGGTGGCGCATGCGCCTTGGCAGATGATATGCCATTGATATCTATAGACATAAATCTTTCCTCAATAGTATTTATTTTTTCATCACATATAATAACGACTGTAAATATAAAAACTTTAATCTAATTTTGATTAATTTTTATATAGTGCCTAAAGGCAAATAGCTCGTTGCGAGGCTGATCCAGGTACGTAAGACTGGTATCACAAGATATAGAAGTTTAGTTATTCTAAATGACTATATCTTGTGATGCCAAGCTTGCGTATATGGGGCAACCGTACTAGTGCTACTTTTCGTTCAGGCGCTATATATCGACCTTCACTTCTCCGGACGATGTTATTACACCTTCCAGCTTTTTCCCGGATTTCACATTCATCACTTTTATGCGTTCGCCAACAGCACCATTGGCCAGAGCTTTACCAACCATACGCACCATCATTCGTCCTGACTGTGCCATAATATTTATTTGTTGTCCACGACGAATAAGCTGTGGATTTTTTAGCATAGCTGGCGTTAATACCGCCCCGGCTAGAATCCGCTTTTTTAGTTTCTTCCCTGTCCCCTGTTTTAACTCTTCAAAAAATCCGTAGTGCAATTTAGCAAGATCAATTTTTTTCAGCTTAATATCTGATTCAGTCAATACTGTTCCTTTTTGTAATTGACGTGACGCTACCAGTACCTTCTTAAAAACACTAATGGTTACCGGCACATGTAACGACCATGGATTAGTTCCTTTACATTTAACCCCGATAGTTATTTTCCCCATATCACGGCTGCCATTAGGCAGAAATGCCTGTAGCGGTTTATTACACTGTTTAAGTTTCAATCTTGAATCCAGCGTGCCTATTTTAATTTCTGCCTGTTTATTTTTCTGTGATATTACATCTGAACGAATAAAATTTCGTGCTGCCTGATAAATACTTTTATGGCTCTGAAATGTTCCTGCCATAGCACTAGACGTGCTGCAGCACGTAACTAGAAAAAGACACATGTAACGAACAAATTTATTTAGTTGACACTGCTTAATCATAATAACATTCATTTAACTTTTTCTTATCCAGCCGCCCTGCAAACCAAATTCGTCATCTGCTCTACGGACAAACAATTTTGCATCCGCCTGGCTGGCAAAGCCGTCAATTATTAATCTGTAAATACGTTGTCCATTGACGTTTGCCTCCTGAATCATTGGTGACAGGCCTGCTGCATATAGCGGTTCTAATGCTTTTTCTGTCTTGTTTATATTAGTAAAAGAGGCAAGATGTACCACCCATCCGGTGTGTTGAATTTGCAGTTTTCGCAATGCTAGCTGCAACAGTGTTTTTATCATCTCCTCCTGGATGACCAGCCCTTGCCTTATCGGCATTTAGTGCTTTAAGCTTATCTTTTGCAATTTTTAGTTCATTTTTTAATGCCAGTATTTCATCGTCCATAATGCCAATATTGTCACTAATTGATGGCGACTGAAATTGTTCGTTTACAACGGAGTCTTCAACTTTCGTTGCTGATACCGTGCTGGCTTTAATAAGTTCCAGCTCCTGCTTTACTACCTTTAATGTTTTTTTAATACTTCTAAACTCAGGCGATAACTCACTAGTATAGGAGTCAATGCTATCCTGCACATCATCTTCGTATGAGTTTAGTGAGACTTCAAGTTGATCTGTTCGTGCATCAAGTCTGAACAGAAAAAACGTTAGCGCCAGAGCAACGAATAAAATTAGTGACAATTGAATCCATTTGGTTTTGTTTTTATCTAAACCGGTTGCTGCCTGTGTATTACGATTTCGCATAAACTGTGCTGATAAATCAGGCTGTTTTTTTTCTTTGCTTACCACATCATTTTGCTGATAGCCTGGTGTTTCGTTACTTTTAGCTGAGCTTAAATTAATTAAATCATCTGACCTTTGCGAGTCAACTTGTGAGCCAGCATAAGCGGGACCCTCATCCTGTATTTGAGATAACATACTACTTATATTTTTGTTGCCTGCTACAGTATTTTGATTAGCTGTACTTTGTTTATGCAATGCAGCGATGTCCGAATAGTTTGTTTGTTGTGTCATCATTAGACCTGCCCTGTGCACACAATGTCAGTAAATGAATCCGCATAGATACGGTCTTTGCCTAATATTTTTGCGTGAAAGGAGTTTATAACTTATCTATAATTTATGCATTACCAGCATAAGCGGGACCCTCATCCTGTATTTGAGATAACATACTACTTATATTTTTGTTGCCTGCTACAGTATTTTGATTAGCTGTACTTTGTTTATGCAATGCAGCTATGTCCGAATAGTTTGTTTGTTGTGTCATCATTAGACCTGCCCTGTGCACACATTGTCAGTAAATGAATCCGCATAGATACGGTCTTTGCCTAATATTTTTGCGTGAAAGGTAGCTTTATCAACTCTATCTATCAATTTATCCGCAGTGTCGCCATGAGTAACGGTAACCACACCCACGCTTAAGGTAAATGAAATAACCTTATCTCCATATTCACATGCACTGGCTAATACAAAATCTTTTATCCTTGTAGCCACAATACTGGCCTCAGCCTTGTCCGTATTAGGTAGAAAAACAAGAAATTTATCACCTTCATTGCGGTAAACCACATCACTGCTACGGGCTTTTTTACCTAATCGGACAGCTACTTCATGGAGTAGTGCATCACCTGCTTCACGACCATATTTTGCATTAATATTTTCGAAATCATCGAGATCTAACATTAATAAGGAAAAAGGATTTTTGTAACGATGCGAGCGCTTAATTTCAAGATCAACAGCATCGTGATAATAACTTCCATTTCTTAAACCCGTAAGTTCATCACGCAATGCGTATCGAGTAGCCTGCTGGTAACGCAAAGCGTTACGTAAAGGCAAAGTCAAACCTGCCAGCATAGTTTCAATGATATCCAGTTCGCGATCTGAAAATTTACTATCACGTGTAATATGTATCTTTCCTAGAGACAGTCCTTCATATTTAAGGGTATATTTGCAATGATGGCAGCCAGTAGAACCATTTAGCAAAGAGGTTTCCGTTGCTTTATTCTCATATTCAATACTATCGCACGGGACTATCACTCTAAGCTCATTTATAAAGGTATTGAATAACTGATAGAAGTCGAGATATTCATGTAAACGGCTAACAAATTCATTAATACCATCATCACCCAAAGGCCCTGACAGTAGATACCCGCTGTCCTGCTTTTCATGTTTCAGCCTGGCATCCTGTAGTGTTATGTTGTTATCAGCCATCTTGATTACCTCTGATTTATAATCTTACGAGTATACAAAGCAACAACTGTGCCAAACAAATTTTATTAATACTAACAAAGACTTAAATAACACTTTTCCGCTGCGGCAAAATATTGTCACAGTTTAAGCAGGCTATTTAGATAAGCAACAAGATGAAAGACAGATTATTGACGAAATTGAAGTAAACAAAAAGCTGGAAATTGCTGCTGGCATTTTCCGTAGTTAGTGCATCTGAGCTCCATGGCTGGAGGAAATGCAACAGGATTGCAGGAACAATCCTTGCCATGCGGGTCGTCCGGGCTTGCCACATCTGAACACCATGAGTGGAGGAAATACAGTAGCTGGATTACAGGATCAATCTTTACCATGTGGGCCGGTTCTGGCCTGGAAACTGCTACGCATTTAACTGCTGGCAAACATAAAGCTGAATTATCCGGATTAGTTTTCATCAACTATTTGTTGATTTTTTCGTGGCAGAGAAAATGTAAATATGGCACCGCCCCCATTAATACTATTACTTGCCCTTATAGAACCGCCATGGCCTTCGATAATTCCCTTACTAACAGATGTGCAATGTTAGAAAAGCAAAAAAAACATGCGAAAAAATCACAGGCTTTAATTATATGACACATCTGCCAGGATCACAGCCAGCATTACTGCCGCCGGCTAAGGACTAACCCGAACCTTGTTTATAGCCACATTCAGCTGTTCAATATAAGAAAGAAAAACGGGTACAACAAACAACACCAGCAGGGTTGAGAATGCGAGTCCAAACGAAATGCTGACAGCCATAGGAATCAGGAACTGAGCCTGCAACGATGTTTCAAAAAGCAATGGTGTTAAACCGGCAATAGTTGTTAATGAGGTTAACAGCACTGCTCGCAGGCGCAGGCAGGCAGAGTCAATCAGGGCATCGCGCACATCCAGACCTTTTGCTCGAAGTTGTTTATAAAAAGTCACCAGAATAATTGAATCATTTATCACAATTCCCGACAGACCAAATATACCAAACTGGGACAGAATGGTTAAATCAATATTCAACAACCAGTGGCCAAATATTGCGCCACTAATACCAAACGGTATAACCATCATCACCGCCAGCGGCCAGCTATAGGACGCAAACACCCAGGCAAGAATAATATAAATCATTACCAGCGCCAGTAAACCTCCCTGCTTCATATCAGAGCTGGTTTCACGTTCTTCTTCCGCCCTGCCTTTATATGAAACCTGCAAACCATATTTTTTTTGTATATCAGGTATTGCGGACTGCTGTAATTTTTCCAGCACTTCATTAGCATTGGTAATTTTTGCATTAACATCTGCCGTTACATGTACACCTAGTTTAGTGTCAGTATGGCGCAGTAACTCCAGCCCCTGTTGAGATGAAAGTAACACCACGTTACTTAATAGCAGGCGCTTACCCGCTGGTGTTATTATTGGCAGCGTTTCAAGAATACCCTGAAACTTTCGCTCTTTTTCAGGCAACATGATGCGCACTTCAATTTCTTCATCTGCATCATAAAAAATTTGCAATAACTGGCCATCAAGTGCGGCACGTAACTGACGACCCACTTCAGCGATAGTCAGACCGACTGATTGCGCCAGTGGTGTAAGCTCGAAAATATATTGCTGACGTCCGTAAGGCAGATCATCCAGAATATTGCTTAGACCATCAAAATCCTTCATCGCATGAGCCATGTCTTCTGCAGCATGTTTCAGGGTAATCGCATCTGCACCTGTTAAAAAGATATCAATGTCCAGACCTGGCGGGCCACCCCGTGGACTGCTAATGATTAATTGTTCTACACCGGCGGGAATATCGAGTCGTGACTGCCACTCCTCGGTAATCGTATTATTTCTAACACTGCGTTCATCGGGCTGTAACAGTTCAACCTGTAACATCGCATACTGACTTCCAGTCTCGTAATTTCGCCCGCCATCAAATGAAGCCGTATTAATTCGCAAGACCGCCGCTTTTATCAATGATCCCTGGTCACTCAGGGCTTCATCCGTCTCCCTTAAACGTTGTTCCAGTTGCCGGGCAAAGGCATGAACATTGTCGGGTGGCGTACCGGCAGCAAATTTAACACTGGCGATAATAACCGTGCTTTCGGGTTGCGGAAAAAACTGGAATTTAACCTGGCCATAGATAACCAGCGATAATGCCAGAACAAGACTACATATCGCTATAACAAGTGTTGTTAGACGATTATCTACTGCACGCTTAATAAGCGGCCGAAAATAGTTCTCTCGAAAGGCATTAAAACCCTGTTCGAGTTTTTGCCGTAATGCGCTATTTTTTTTGTGATGGTTTCTATGAAAACTGTGGCGCAAGTGGCCCGGTAGTATAAAAAAGCTTTCGATTAATGAAGCAATAATCACACAAATTACAACAAAGGGGATATCAAATAAGATCGAACCAATAATACCTGTCACCATCATCAATGGAAGAAATGCCGCTACCGTGGTTAAGGATGACGACATTACCGGCGCTAACATGCGCATGGCACCACCTTCAGCGGCCATTAATGAGTTCTCACCAGATTGATAATGGGTTAGTGCATCTTCACCAACGACAATCGCATCATCAACAATAATGCCGAGTGTCATGATTAAGCCAAACAGGCTTATCATATTGATACTGCCGCCGAAAAGATACAAAACGCCCAGCGCGCCTAAAAATGACGTTGGTATGCCCACGGCTACCCAGAATGCAACGCGGCCATTGAGAAAAATGTACAAAATGGCCAGTACCAGCATTAGTCCGGAAATGCCATTTTTCACTAACAGGTCAATTCTTTGTTGTATTAAAGAATAGGCTTCGTCAAATACCACCAGCTTAACGGATGGGGTTAAAGTCTGCCGAGTTTGCGCCAGCCATTGCTGCATAATCTCTGCAGAAACCAGGGCATCGGTAGTTTCAGTTCGCTGCAGATTCATCAGGATGGCAGGCAGTCCCTGGTAAAAAATTTCAACCTGGTTTTCTTTTGGCCGCCGCTGTATTTCTGCAATATCACCAAGCGTCAGCTTCTGCCCAGTTTCGCTGGTTAATAAATCAAGTGAGGCAAATGCAAGCACATCACGTTTACGCTGCAAACCTCGCACTTCTCTTGCCGCTTCGCTTTCAGCCACCGTGCCTGCCGGTATATCCTGACTTTGGTTAACAACACGTTCGCCAATCTGGTTTAAAGACAGGCCGAGTTGCTGAATTTGTTTTGCGCTGACTTCAATCGCTATTTCCTGATCAGGCAAACCACTAAAGTTGACTCTGGCTATACCCATATCAAGCAATTCACGCTCAAATTCATAAGCCAGTGGCCGTAATTCTTCCAGCTCACTATCCGCTGTTAAAATAATGCTGGCAACCGGTTCATAACGGGCAATTTTCGTAACAATCGGATCTTCAGCATCAGTGGGTAAATTACGAATATTGGAAACAAACTGTTTTACTTCATCCAGTGCCACTCCCATATCCATACTTTCTTCATACTCGATCAGTATCGCGCTTAGACCCCGGGTTGAAGTCGATGTCATTTCCTTTGCACCATCAAGTGTTCGCAATGCCTGCTCAAGCGGTACCGTAATTGAACGCTCAATATCTTCTGCGCTGGCGCCCGGCCAAACCACACGAACACTAATATAATCGAGCGCAAAATTGGGAAAAAACTGTTTATTCAGTTTCGTCAAACTATATGCGCCAAAAACAATCATCATGATCATCAATAAATTTGCTGCAACACGGTGTTGTGCAAACAGATGAATAAAACCACCTGACTTTGTTAAAGCCCCTCCTGGTGAAGAAGGATCAGGTGGTTGTGGTGACGTTACAGCTTCAGTGCTCATGGTTTATATTCATGGAAGCTCACCTGATACCTGCGACTCACTGTTGTCTTGCAATAGCACTGTATTATGTACTTCAACTTTAAGGCCAGTCACCGCATGCGGCAGCTGCGTGCTAATAATTTCATCACCGGGTTTAAGTTTTTCACTTCTGACAAGCACAAACTGATTATCGTTTATATACTGATTGCCAAGTTTTTCCACCTTTACCGCAACCAGTCTTTCATCTTCAACACGGTATATACGATTACTGCCATAAATTGAAGAAAGCGGTACGCTGAAGGCATTTTCAACAGGCGGTAAAACTAATGTCATTTCCAGTGTTTGACCAATAGTCAAGCCATCAACTGCTTCACTGTTGATCACAAACAGTGCATCGACACCATTACCACTGTCAGCTAATAGACCTGAAATCCTGTTTAAGAAAACAACAGACTCACCTGCATCCATTTGTACCTTTGCCGGTAACGGTATTCCATTTGCTAATGACCGTTTAATAAGTGCAACAAATTTTTGTGGCAGTTGAGCACGCAATTCAACCTGTTCGCTAGCATAAGTTTCAAGTAATACTTCACCCGGTCTTACGCGTTCTCCAGGTGACACCATGATTTTAAGAATAATACCGTCAAACGGTGCAACAATAGTTGCACGTTCTATATTGTTTTGAACCTGCTGTGCCAGTGCACGATTGCGGCTTAACCTTGCTTCAAGCTGGGCCAGTCGCGCAGGGTGATCGGTAACATTCAGCTGTCTCGCATTTAAGGCCAGCTTCTGATTTTGTAACGCCTGTTTCTGTGAATCAAAACTGCTCTGACTGGTTAGATTTGTCTTACTGGTTTTCTCTTCCCGCGCCAGTTTTTTTTCTGCCAGCGTCACCAGGGATTTTTCCAGTTTTAAAGCAACCAGATCATTTTTATAACGATTGTTTTCTGATTGAATCAATGCTTCGAGTTCAGCAACATTCGATAGCTTATCTTCCAGTTCCAGCTGCACATCAATATCATCGAGCAAAATAAGTTGCTGACCCTGAGTAACATGCTGCCCCTCTTTAACATCAAGCGATTTAATATCTGCAGTAATACTGGATGTTATGGTCGCGGTGTAAGGTGACTCGACCCGGCCATATAATTCCAGCTCGGGTGATTTTGCCCCTGCAACAAGTTGCTGCGTCTGCACTAGCAAGGCTTTTTCTTCCTGTAATTTGACTGGTGGCTCCGGTTGGGTAAATTTAAAAACCAGCAACAACAACAAAGTCACAATAACAACGGCTAATGACAGTACTTTAGGCGTATGACGATGCCTTCGCCAGAATGAACCAGGAGCGCTTAAAAGTTGTGATAGTTGATCAAGCATTATTTGTTAAAAAATAGTTAAAAGCAGGAAAGAATTCATTGTACTCATACTAAGCAGACAAAACAGTATGACATAACGCAGCAGGATAGGTTCTTGTGCCGAGTTAAGCCGGATATTTCATGAAAATGCAGTTGTAGAGCCATGCTTTTTGCAAAATTAGCCAGTGCGTCAGTTTGAATAATTCAGTGATAAATTTGTCAGCAGCCATTTTCAGCTTGACTTTTTCTACTATACTATTATTTTTTTATAATAATCATAGAGTTAAGTTTAGTTTTTCAGATTTTTATGTGGTGTTCGAGCAAATCACTATGTCTTATTGCCGAAATTATTTACATAAAAGACTGGAACCAGGTAACTAAAAACCGTGTTTTTAATTAAAAACACCTTTTAACTATTTGAAATAATTAATATTAGCCTTATTAGTAAAAACATAAAAGGTTACTTACTTTCCTGAAGTGCCGTCACATTATTTTACACTCTCTATACAAAACTGTCTGTTATTCAAACATGAACAACTGCTAACCAGCTGATTTATATATATCAGAAATAAATATGGCATAAAGTTTGCTTTATTAATTGATAATAATCAATTTTCATTTGTAAAATTATTAACATTAGCTTTCAAAAAATATGTCATCAACCACTTATCGAGTCATTGAACCCATAAAAAACTCAGCAGCCGTATCGAAGGTTATTGGCGGAGAAGTACCAGGCAATGGGCAGGCATTTCAGTCACCTGGCCATTCAGCTTTCAACAAAACGGCAAAATTCAAAAAATATCCTAAAACGAATAAGACTCAGGCAACAAACAGGTTAAAAACTTCACCGCATGAAGGTGGTTACAATAAACCTTATCCTGCTTCTCAATTAGCAGATAGCTTAATTGAAAAAACTGACCTTACGGACTTAAAAAACAGGCACTACTTCCTTAAATTTGCAATTCCAGTCGCTATTCTGTCATGGTTTTTTGACTCGTTTATTCATTACTTCTGGTACGGCGAATTAGAGTTTGAAATTATACCTTCTGATGGTAACGAATTATGGATGAGAAGCACTATCTTCCTGTTGCTCGCCACTTTTGGATTGTTTGCTGACTATAAATCAAAAACCTCGATCGCAGATAGTATTAGAAAAATCCAGATAGATAACCTCTCCAGGGCGAAGAAACAATGGAAAACGGTAGTCGATACATTGCCGCAACTTGTTATAGCCATGGATGATGAGGCAAGAATTACTCGTATTAACCGAACAGTGGAAACATGGGGTATAGGAGAGGTTAATAAAGTAAATGGATTATATATCTCGGATTTTCTTAAATGCCTCAATAACGATTTAACTGACGACGCCTGGACTTCTGACTGGCCTGCAATCTGGCAACAAATCAAAAATAAAGACTTACTGGAAAGGAAAGTAGAAAATAAGCATAACGCTAAGACTTATCAATATACCCTGAGAAAAATTCCTGATTATGACGTCAACAACGATCAATGTTATGCAGTGTTAATAATAGATGATATTAGCACTCGCCACAGTGTAGAAAAATCTTTAAAGAGCCAGGCACAGGCGCTTGAGAAAAATATTAATGAGCGAACATTAGAACTTAAACAGGCAAATAGCCAGCTTGAGTACCAACTTCAGGCTAAAAAGGTGGTAATTGATGAGTTAAAAGAATCGCAGACTTCTCGCCTGGCTCTATTACGCGAAGTATTTACTACTCAGGAAAATGAACGAAAACGAATAGCTCGTGAATTACATGACTCCATTGGCCAAAGTCTTGGTGCAACCAAGTTTAAACTGGAAGAATTACTCATAGACAAACAGAATATTTTTAACACTGACTATGACGAATTTGTCGATGTGGTAACAAAGTTACAGTCCTTAATACAGGAGGTTCGTCACATATCAATGGATTTGAGACCTGCACTGCTGGATGACCTTGGAACACTGGTGACCTTGAACTGGTTCTGCAGGGAATTTGGAAATACCTATAGCAGAATATCTGTTAAACAAATCATTAATGCGGAAGAATCTGATATATCCGAAGACAATAAAGTTGTTATATTTCGTATTGTACAGGAGGCAATGAACAATATTGTCAAACATGCGAATGCGAAAAATATAGTGCTTGAACTTGATCATTCCGATTCGGGCTTATCATTGAGCATCAAAGATGATGGCTGTGGTTTTAATAAAGACCTGTTGATTAAGAAACAAAATAGCGTGTCAAATAATGATAATATTACCCCGCCGCGATGCAACTTTGGACTAAGTAGCATGCGCGAGCGTGCTGAATCTACTAGCGGTGATTTTTTTATCGAGAGTATTCCAAAAGTTGGAACGCACGTCAGTGTATCATGGGCAAATTGATACCCACCATTGTATAGCTGCTTTTGTTTCTATATTTCCTTTCAGCCTATAAAAAAGTATAACCACACCTTCCATAATTTCGCCCGAACTTCCTATAGTACTATTAGTAAACATTAATTAAGCTATTAGCATTTTGTTGTAGTAATAGATACTAGATGAAAATATTTTTTTGTGTGCCGGGAAAATACATACAGGCCCACGATCATTTAACAAAAACATTCACTGCACTCCCGTTAACTTTGCTGAGTTGACTGCAACACAAATACCGGTTAATTTTTAATGCAATTCAACAAACACATATGTCTTATTACGGTATCAAAATAGCTCCACTTACAAATGACCCTATACGCAGACCATTTACCTCGATTTCATATGAACTCGTAGCAAGATCAATCGGAGAACCTAGCGTTGGCGAAAGCGGCTGAACAAAATTTAGGATAATAGTGAGACCATTATTATTCGTGTTTACTGCCAATGTAATTTCAATTCCAACCTCTATATCAAAATTAATGTTCAGTGCTGCAATGTCTGTTCCGTAACCCGGGATGTTGAGATCAGTAAATTGTCCTGATCCTCCCGCAAAGTCACCTGCTACATAACTCCAGATAAATGTGCCTGTTATCTGTCCATCACCCGGCTGCAGCATCAGGTTATCCAGTGTGTAAACTACCTGCAGCCTCGGTATAACATAAGCGGGGGAAATACGGGTAAATATAGAGCTTCCGCCAACAGCGTCCGTCAAGGTCAAGGTATCATCAAGGACTG
>CAWDMF010000021.1:0-21347 GCA_963803185.1 uncultured Gammaproteobacteria bacterium
CATATTTATGCACTCACTCATGATCCAGCCTGATAATTCGTTATTACTATGTGCCCGAACCGGAACCCGGTTAGATTATGAATTACCTCCCTGTAATTCACCCCTTTGGGGCCAGCTCGTTTCTCTCGCTATTCAAATTTGCTCCCGGCAAATTAGCCCGGCCCTCGGTACCATATTTATGCCTACACATGATCCAGCCTGATAATTCGTAATTCCATGTACCCGAACCGGAACCCGGTTTGATTATGAATTACCTCCCTGTAATTCACCCCTTTGGGGCCAGCTCGTTTCTCTCGCTGTTCAAATTTGCTCCCGGCAAATTATCCCGGCCCTCGGTACCATATTTATCAACAAGTTACAAAGCAATAATCCAATTTATATCTTTCTAAAAATTCTTCTCAAGACGCAGTGAGACACTCAAGTATTCTCAGTTTTAGAATACTCGTATTCTTCTATGGGGTTAAGGTGTGCTTGAGAACTCAATTAAACTGGCTTTAGCCACGTGCGATTTCAGGTCGGAACCGGTTTTTTTATGAAAAACAATACATTATGCAGAACAAATAGCCAGATTGCGCTAATATGTGACGATATAGCAATTTTTACATCCATTTCCCATATAGGCAAACCCCATGAGTCCAGCAGCAACAGGCGGCGCTGTCGATGCCAAAGCAGAACCGAAAACGAAAACAGCCACGGTCAACCAGAGTGTGAACAGAGATAAACTGGATTCGGTGCGTGCGCACATCGCGTCCCGTGTGATCGGCCAGCAGCGGCTGGTAGACGGCATGCTGATCTGCCTGATCAGCGACGGTCACCTGCTGGTCGAAGGCCTGCCCGGGCTGGCCAAGACCACCGCGGTAAAGGCCCTGTCCGAAGCTATCGAGGGCGATTTCCACCGGGTTCAGTTCACCCCGGACCTGCTGCCCTCCGACCTGGTGGGTACCGATATTTACCGGCATGAAAAGGGGGCTTTCGAGTTCCGTCCCGGTCCGCTGTTTCACAACATCGTGCTCGCCGATGAGATTAACCGGGCGCCAGCCAAGGTGCAGTCCGCGCTGCTGGAAGCCATGGCCGAACGCCAGATTACGGTGGGCCAGACAAGCTACCCGCTGCCCGGCATGTTCATGGTACTGGGCACACAGAACCCAATCGAGCAGGAAGGCACCTACCATCTGCCCGAAGCCCAGCTCGACCGCTTTCTGATGCAGGTGCGCGCCGAACACCCGAACCGCGACGAAGAACTGCAAATCCTCGAACTGGACAACAACAGCCAGACTCTCTCGCAGCAACCCCCCGAGACCGTGCTCGCCCAGGACGACCTGCTCGCCATGCGCAGTGCCGCGGCCGAGCTATATCTGGACCCGAAACTCAACCGTTACATCGTCGACCTGGTGCAGGCCACCCGCCATCCCGAAGGCTACAGCGACGACATGGCACGCTGGATCCGCTACGGCGCCTCGCCGCGCGCCTCCATCGCACTGGCACGCTGCGCCCGCTCACTGGCCTGGATGCGCGGCGATACCTATGTCTCGCCGGAACATATCCAGGACGTAGCACCCGAGATCCTGCGTCATCGCCTGCTTCTGACCTTCGAGGCCGAAGCCGAAGGCATCACCACCGATGATTTCATCAATAACCTGCTGGAGCTGGTTGCCATTCCATGAGTGATACAATGCAGCCGCGGCTGGATGAGTTGATGGAACTGCGCCACCAGGCGCATACCCTGGGTCTGGCTTCCCATCACCTGGTCAATACCACCTTCAGTGGGCTCTACGCCTCGGTGTTCCGCGGCCAGGGCCTCAACTTCGAGGAAGTACGTGAATACCGTGAAGGCGATGACATCCGCAACATGGACTGGAAAGTCACCGCACGCACCAACGAACCCCACCTCAAGGTCTACCGCGAAGAACGTGAGCGCAGTGTAGTGCTATGTGTGGACCACGGCCCGCACATGTTCTTCGGCACCCGCGGCACCTTTAAATCGATACAGGCGGCGCGTGCCGCCGCCCTGCTCGGCTGGGCCGCCAACAGTGTCAACGACCGTGTCGGCGGCATGCTGTTCGGCGACGCCGACAGCGGCCTGGTGCATATCCAGCCCACCAAGGACCGGCGCGCAATATGGCAATTGCTGCGCGAAATGGCCAACCCGGTGCGCCGGGCACAGCGCGGCATCGACTGCATCGACCTGGTGCTGAAACGTGCCGGCCGCGGCAGCGGTACCGGCAGCCTGATCATCGTTATCGGCGACTTCAACCGCGATTTTACCGATCTCGACAAAACTCTGGGCCAGGTGTGTCAGAAACATTCAGTGGTGCTGGTGCCGGTGGATGATCCCGCCGACAGCAAAATACCGGCACTGGGCCGTGCCCTGTTCCGCGACGCCGAAGGCCGCATGGTGGAAATCGACACCGACGACCGCGAAGGCCGCGAGGCCTTTTACCGGCACTGGCAAGAACGCCGCGCCAACCTGGTCAAACTGGCCAGCCGGCTGGGGGTAGCGGTAATCCCGGTGCAGACCGATGAAGATGTGCACCGCTCGCTGATGACCGGCCTTGCGCAACGCGCGCGTTCGAGGGCTTACCTGTGACACCGGAAAACCTGGTCAACCGTCTGCACGATATCCACGAGCTGGACCCGGTGAGCATATGGCCGCTGGCGATCGGCTGGTGGCTGCTGCTGGCCAGCATCGCGACACTTGTCCTGCTTATCATCGCGCTGCGCCGCTGGCGCCCCGACTGGCAGCGTTACCTGCCGCGCCGTGGCTGG
This sequence comes from uncultured Gammaproteobacteria bacterium, assembly GCA_963803185.1. Lineage (GTDB taxonomy): Bacteria > Pseudomonadota > Gammaproteobacteria > SZUA-229 > SZUA-229. Next base: position 2,767 of record CAWDMF010000021.1, read on the forward strand.
TCGCGAAACGCGGCCGGTGAACTTAACCGGCTGCGCGAACGCGTTGGCCGCGACGACGCCCGCACACTGAGTGCCGAACTGTCCGAATTGCTTCGCCGCATCGCCATCGCGCGCTGCGGTCGCCGCCACTGCGCCGGCTTACATGGCAACGCCTGGCTGGCCTGGCTGACCGACCACGATCCTGACGGCTTCGACTGGCGCGAGTACGGCCAGCTGCTGCTGGCCCTGCCCTATGCGCCCCCCGGCGAGACTGTGGAAACACCCCGGTTGCAGGCACTGATCGATGCCGCACTAGTCTGGACCAGCATGCCACGGAACAGCACGCGCACGGCGGAGGCATAACATGGGATTCGAATTTTACTGGCCGTGGATGGCGCTGCTGCTGGTTTTGCCGTTGCTGGTGCAGTGGTTGTGGCCGCGTACCGACCCGGAGCAGGCGGAACTGGCCGGCCGCCAGGACACCCTGCTGCACCCGGCGCTGGAACAGTTACAGGAAAGCTTCACCGGCTACCGCCCGCGTGCCTCGATTAGCGGCCGCATGCACCTCATATTTATCACGCTACTGTGGCTGTGTCTCACCCTCACCCTGATGCGCCCGCAATGGCTGGAACCCTACACCGAAACCCGTGCTGATGGCTATGACCTGATGCTGGCTGTGGATACTTCTCATTCCATGGAAGCGCTGGACTTCACCGTCAACAATGCCCAGGTCACGCGCATGGCGGTACTCAAGGGCGTGCTCAACAAATTTATTGCTGGCCGCGGCGGTGACCGCGTCGGCTTGCTGATCTTCGGCAGCCAGGCCTACACCATCGCGCCGCTCACCTATGACCTCGACGCGGTGCGCCAGCAGCTAGCCGAGGTGGTGCCAAATATCGCCGGCCACGGTACTGCCATGGGCGACGCCATTGGCCTTGGCGTGAAAAAGCTTCGCCAACGTCCAGAGGGCTCGCGGGTGCTGATCCTGGTTGCTGACGGCGACAACAACGCCGGTGTCATCCCGCCGCTGGACGCCGCAAGGCTGGCGGCACACAATGGCATCCGTATCTACGTCATCGGCGTCGGCAGCACGCAGGAATCAGTGCAGATCATCGAGAGCGGTCAGCTGGTCGCTCGCGATGATCTCGGCATGAACGAATCCACGTTGCGCGAGATAGCGGCCACCACCAACGGCGCCTATTTTCGCGCCACCGATACGCGCGCGCTGGAAGAAATCTATAGCCTGATCGATGAACTGGAAAAGACCCGCGCCGAATCGCGCACTGTATTGATACCGCACCCGCTTTACCACTGGCCCCTGGGACTTGCCCTGCTGCTACTGCTGGTCCTGGGACTGTTCCCCGACGGCAGGCCGCGCGTTGCCGGAGGCAGACAGCATGTCTGAGACCAGCTTGCATTTCGCCAGCCCCTGGCTGTTACTGCTGCTGCTGGCGCCATTCGCAGTCTGGCTGTGGCTACGCCTGACCTCGCCGCGCGAACACAGCGAACGTTACCGGATGTATAGCGATCAGCGGCTGCTGCCGTTTTTGCTCGGCCACCACAACCTGCCGCCGCGCCAGCAATGGCGGCGCTTCCTCGTCTGGTGCGCGCTGTGGTCAGTGCTGGTGATTGCCATCGCCGGACCACGCTGGGATTTTCGTGACGTGCAACTGTTCCGTCCCGGCAGCGACCTGGTGATCCTGCTCGACCTGTCGCGCTCCATGGACGTGTCCGACGTCAGCCCGTCGCGCCTCACCCGCGCCCGCCAGGAAATACAGAACCTGATCGAACAGAACCATCACACCCGCCTCGGCCTTATCGGTTTCGCCACCCTGGCCCATGTCATCTCCCCGCTCACCGAGGACGGTAGCAGCCTGCGCTTGCTGTTACCAGCGATGTCCACCGATCTGGTTGAGCTTAAAGGCAGCCGCCTGACCGAGGCCCTGTTACGTGCCGAGCAGATGCTAGCCGGGCAGCCGGCTGACAGCAGCCGCCACCTGCTGCTTATTACGGACGGCGGTTTCGGTGACGGCAACCTGGAAGAATACGTCAAACGCCTGAGCCGCGAAGGTGTACACCTGCATGTACTAGGCATCGGCACACCTGAAGGCGGGCTGGTGCCAGGCCCGGACGGTACCCCCCTGCTCCAACATGACGGTACCCAGGTCACATCTCGACTGGACGAGGAAAGTCTAAAAAAACTGGCTGCGGTCGGCAAAGGTGTCTACCAGCGCGCCAACTACCGCGACCACGACACCCAGTCCCTGCTGGAAGTTATCAGTGAACTGAGCCACGCCGAAGTTGTCGCCAACCAGCAGACCCGCATCTGGAACGAACGCTATTTCCTGCTGGTAGCACTGGCCATGCTGCTGGTGCTGCCGATGTACCGGCGTTTACCGCGCGCCTCTTTACAACAGGAAGTGCCATGAGCCGCAGCATTAACTTAACAGCATGTGCTCTGCTGTTGCTGGTGTTAAGCATCCCGGCCAATGCCGGAATGTTCGAAAACCAGGAACAGGAAGCCGCGCGCCGGTACCAGGAAGGAAGTTACAAGGAAGCCGCCGAGACTTTTGAAGATCCCTACCGCCGCGGTGTCGCCCTGTACCGCGCTGGCGAATACAAACAGGCAGCGCGATCATTCCAGCAGGTCGATCGCGAAGAAATGCACGAACAGGCCCGCTACAACGAAGGCAACAGCCATTTTCGCACCGGCGATTATAACAAGGCCATTGCCGCCTATGACGATGTGTTGCAGCAGGACGCCAGTCACGAAGGCGCAAGCTACAACCGCAACCTCGCCCGCATCATGCTGGTACAGGCTGAACCGGAACAGGAAGAAACAGCAGAAGAAAAGCAGGAAGAAGAGAAACTGAAGGAAGAGAAGAAACAACAGGAACAGAACGAGCAACAGCAGGCCGAACAGCAGGAAGAGTCGGAACAGCAGCAGGAATCGGAACAGCAGCAGGAGTCTGAACAGCAGCAGGAGTCGGAACAGCAGCAGGAGTCGGAACAGCAGCAGGAGTCTGAACAGCAGCAAGAGTCCGAACAGCAGCAGGAGTCGGAACAGCAGCAAGAGTCTGAACAGCAGCAAGAGTCCGAGCAACAGCAGCAGTCAGAACAGCAATCCGAGAGCCAGCAGGGCAAAGACGGCGATCAGCAGGAGCAAAGCGATCAAGGTGAACAGGAGAAATCGGACTCGCAACAAAGCGACGCGGAATCCAGCGAGCAACAATCCGGGGAAAACGACGGCGAACAGGAAAAAGAACAAAATAAAGGCGAACCCGGCGACCAGACCGGTTCCGGCAGCGAGGATGAAAACACCGAGGCCGACGGCGAAGAAGACCGGCCGGATGAGAGTAGTGACGGCAAACAGGATGGAGAACAGAGTCAGGACGAACCCGGCGAGCAAAGCGATTCCAGCAGCGAAGAAGAAAAAACAGAGGCCCATGGTGAAATGGACCGGCAGGACGAGAATAGCGGTGACGAACAGCAAGCTGAACAGGAAGCCGAACAGGGTGACGGTGACAAAAACAGAAAGCAGGAGGCGGCAGGCGACAGGGAACAGAACGATCAGCAATCGTCCGCTGGCCCCGAAGAGCGCGACGACGGCAAACAGGGCGCCGATGAAAAGAACGAACAGGAGCAGCGACGCGGACCTGAAGGCAACATAAGGCGCCACGGCGACCCCGGTAATGAAAAACTCGACGACATGGAACTGCAAGACAGTGCCGGTCTTATGGAAGCGGTAGAAGAGTTCGACCAGCTCGGCGAGCAACAGCGTGACGACGAGGCACAGGACAATACTCAGATACGGGAGCCCGGCGACACCCAGGGTAATAGCTACATGATGCTGGTAGAGCAACAGCTTGACGCTATCGAAGGCGATCCCGCGCAGCTATTACACAACCGCTTCAAACTGGAAGAACAACGGCGGCAGCAGCCGCAACGTCCCGGAGCAAAGATCTATGAACCACGTCCCTGGTAAGCATCGCATGACTGCAATACATGCTGGCGCCATACTGTGGCTGGCCGGCCTGCTGCTGTCATCGCAGGCGCTGGCGCAACCGCCCGCTCCACCCGCACAGTACTATTATCCCGGCATGACAAGCAATCCCTGGAACCCGCAACCTCTAGTACAACCACAGGTACAGCCGCTACAACCCGCCGGACAGCCAGTGATACAGCCAGGCGTGCCGCCCCAGTATCCACCTCGCACCAGCCTGGAACAACGCCTGGCAGCAGCCAGCAATGCCGTATTACGGCGCGCCCTATAACAGAAACTGGCCAACCGCCCCGGCGGCGCCCAGCTACCAGCAGGCGCAACCGCAGGCCAGTGTGCCATACCTCGAAAGCCACATCGAAAGCACCAGGGCCTACGTACATCAGAACCTGGTGGTAACCGTCAACGTGGTCAGCACGGCCAATCTCAAGACAGCCAATGGGGAGATACCGGGCAATAATGATGCCATCCTGCGTAAGCTCGGAGATATCACGGTCGACACCCGTACCCGGCTGGGAAAGAAAGAGATCGTCAGCACTATTTATTATTTGCTCACCCCACTGCGTAGCGGCGACATGAAGCTGGAACCATTGCACATCTTCGGCACCATGGACAACGGTACGGGATACGAAATCAGCTACGACGCGGTGGATAGCCAGCCCATCCATCTCACGGTGTCCGCACCGGACCCCGGTGTGCAACCCTGGCTGCCCCTGCAAAAGCTGGAACTGAGCGCCAGTCTGAGTAACGACGAGCAGGTTGGCGAGGGTCAGCCGCTGACCCTGACTGTCGAGCAGCGCGCAGTGGGTATGTCTGGCACTCAGCTACCATCACTGGAAGCACAGCTGCAGTCGCCGAGACACCGGCTGTATCGCGAAAAGACCGAATACCAGGGTACCATCACAAAACAAGGCAAACTCGTCGGCATCCGCACAGACCGTTTCACCCTGGTGCCGCAAAAAGGTAATGAGGTGAAGATACCGGCACTCAGGCTGGACTGGTGGAACGTGGAGCGTCAGCGTAAGGAAACCGCTGTCATACCTGGTCGTGTGCTGAACGAAGGTGACAGCACGCCAGATGAGGAAGAAAATGCTGGTGGCTGGCTCCCGGGCAGAACCACGGGATCAATGCTGATGTGGTTAAGCCTGCTGGCCATCGCTTTTCTGCTGGGCCACTACTGGAAACGACTGGCACCGGGCCTGCGGCATTCAGGTCACCTGATATGGCAATGGCTGGACATCAACAGCAAGCCGGCGCGGCAACGTCTGGCGGCGTTGCTGGTACACCTGTCACCGCAGCGCAACCTGCATATTATCCGCCGTTGGCTAGCCGACAATCTGCCCCGTTCAGCACGCATGTGGTACTGTGTTCGCAGCGCCGATGATGAACAGGACCCGGATGACTGGAGTCAGGTGCTACGCTTTTTGATCAACCGCCGCCTTAAACTGTCGGCAAACCTGCCAATGTCAAAACTGGCTGAGCACATCATTGAAATACATCCCGGCGCCGACGCAGACAAGATCCGTTCGCTGCTCGGCGAGCTTGAGGCGGCCCTGTTCGCAGGCCACGAAATACAGGACTTCAATACCTGGAAAGCAGAATTCAAGAACCAGGTCAGACCACACCTGTTCGCCGCACTGAGACTCCGGCATGGTAATTTTCACGCCAGTTCTCTGCCCAGCCTGAACCCCGTCGTTAGCTGATCACACAGCGGTAGCAAAGGCATTAGTTGAGCGATATTATTGTTCAATGCCGAATGTACCGTGTATTGTGGAAAATACATAACACCTGCGTAAATCCCTTTTTATCACCCATCCGCTTTTCATCAATTTAAAATCAAATGAAATCAGCTCATCTATGCTAACAATGGCCTTATTTAAGTTCTTCCTCTAACATTTTTTTTAGCCTTTCTCTACAATCGATAGCCTTACATTGTCCGGCATATTTGCAGCAGAGTTGAAGGTCTCGAAATTCACCGTTTTCTATATCGAGTAAAGACACTAATGCTATCTCTTCTTTTTCTTGCTCAGATTTAGCCGCCTCCAATAATTCAATAGTATTATAACCTTCGATAAAACGCTTTTTCGCAAAAAAGGCGATATTGTCAAAATTATAATTGCCCATGCATCTAGGATTCGGACAAAGCATGATATTTCAACTCCTAAATCTATTTATTTAAGCCTGATACCGTGTCTCCAACACTTTATTGCCGTTTAAGTCCTTCTTGCAAGTATGACATATGAAACAATGCGAAGTTCGTGCCAAAATCACTACGACCTCGTATAAACAATAGCTTAGTAATTTTTTAAAACAACAGCGACAATATAAAAATGTGAAAAATGTAAGATATGTAAACAGGTTTCGGTATTTTTGACGCTTTCAAACGAAACCAGAAAAACCTTATAGCAATGAATATTGCGTTACGATTGTTGCCATACTCGATAATATAAAACGACTATTTTGTCTACAGTATGTTTCCATGAGACCTATAAAAAGCAAGAGAAACTAAAAATCCGGATCCTTTAGCTGGCATTAAAGCACGTGCCCGTCTGGATCATTTAGTGATAAATCATCATTTCTTGTGACTAATTAGCATTCTTAAAGCGTCAGCACCTTTTATTCCGGCAGTTCTCGCTTTAGCAACGATCATGTCGACCTGTGTTGGAAACACCTGAGGGAAGAGTTGATTCCAGTTATCCAGTGCTTTTTCTGTTTTACCATCCTGTTCAAACATAATAGCTTCATTTGCAAGCTTGAATGATTTTTTCAACAACAACATGGCGGTTATTAAATCATCAATATCGTTCAAGCCTTCTATCTGAAACGCTACACTAGCAGGGTCCTCTTTTTGAAATGCGACTTTTGATAGTGGCACACTAAAGATATGGCATAACGTTTCTGAATAACTTGTGATTTGATATGATGATAATTCTGCTGTCACTAACAGTTCCAGGTAATAACCATTAAATAAATTGCCTGACACCCTGTTCCAGGTTTTTATTATTCGAATTATTTCTATCAACTTGCCTTTATGGCGAACATTTTCTTTTACAAATTTTTCATTATATAAAGTTATGTCATATTTCACCCATTCATTAAATTTTTCTGCGGGCAACATATAAATATGTTCTGAAATGGAATAGGCTGGCCGGATTTTATAGTGAACGTTTTTTACTGGAAGCATTAAAATGTTCTGCCCTTCCAGTACGTAAGCATCAGGATATTGTTTAATCAGGCTTTCACTCAATTTTTTGAATACCCTGGACGGCAGGATGTTTTTTACATCAGCTTCCCTGAACACAACAAGCATATCAACGATGCTGCCAGCCAGAGGTGAAACAATAGTTTTGCGAGAGAAAGCGCCGTAAAGTACGGTACTAAATGTACTGAGGTGCTGCGCTAGATGACGCTCAATATCAGCCTGACTCTGGGTAATTAATGTATATTCTCGCAGAGATAATTCAGTGCTTTTCGCTAGCAGGTCAAAACCGACACTTATAGATGGTTGCTCAAGCTCTGTCATTAATTACTCATAATACTCTATTTTAATGGGAAAAACTGTATGTTGTTATGGTGCACTATCTAAAAGTGCTCAGTCATAAACAAAAATAATTTATATAATTATTTAGCACAGTTGTAGACTGGCCGTTGAGCAAAGTACATGACCACAATCATAGTCGAGCAAACCGGTAAATATAAGGAATTCAAGTTTTTAACTTAGTAGAATAATAGAAGTACGGTGAAAACCAGGAAGACAGCGATTTAGTTAAATAAGAGGTAAAACGGTCAGTTTCTGTTGCACAGTTAATAAACTCACACGTCACTGCTGTCCGAAAAAAAATATCATCTAACTGCAAGTTTCAAAAATAACAATACACCGTTTACCTGCTGAACAAAACTCGCTGCATCACTATTAATATGTTGAATCATAAGAGTTGCCGATAACACAGATCACTTTGTAATTGATCTATATCACCAAGGTAAGCACTGCATTCCTGTAAATTCCGCCTGCTAGATAAATTTAAAGTATGCAATGACTAATAGAGCTGAAGTAATTGCGATAGTTAAAATTTCAACTCTCCCAATTTTTAAGGTGTTAGATATTAATGCCGCTTAGTTAAGGAAAGTATGATAATCCTCTACCGTCATTCCCGCATGTTTGTGGCGGGAACCTACAGCTTTTCAGGCTGGATTATGAAATACATCCATGTATTTCATCCTGCGGACCAGCCATAGGCTGTTCAAACTGCTCCAGGCAGATTTAGTCCGGCTAAAAACATACCTGAATGACGAAAATACAGTGCTAGCGGTAATCAAACAGCTACTGGAATGGGAGCCGGCTCAAGCGCTGGCAAGTAACGTAAATTAAATAATTAAAGAAATTAACGGGGCCGGCAACAAATGAGAAGCATTAACGTTTGTTACCTGCCCTTTTAATTTTTTTATATTTCAATTCACTGCTGTCCCGTTAACTTTGCTGAGTTTTCTACAACTCTTACACTGTCTGGATGAGGCAATATTTATAAAATCCGAGGCATGGACTGGACAGCAGTGATTTCAATTAGCAATTTCTCGTGCCAACTTAAAATGAATCACCATTCTTAAAAGGTCGGCGACTATAACGGCTCATTTCACGCTGCCAACGACCATGACTGCCCGTAGTAAATACCTGATGCAACAGTTCATTATCTCTCCCGGAATGAAAAATTGCTCTGCCCTGAATAAGTAGTAAAAAGTAAAATCATAAAAAGTATACTGTTTTTTATTCAAAGTCAGGTTTATTAACTATCAGGGTAGAAAAATGCAACAAGAAAATATTCGGTATGTACTGGTCTGGTCAGGCTGGTTACGCTTAAGTCATTGGTTAATTGCCGCTGGTATCCTGTTTCAGATTACCAGTGCATGGGCTATCGGACACAATAACGCTGATTACACGTTCTGGCTGGACTGGCATCTCATTAGCGGGCAAATAATACTTATGGCACTGGCTCTTCGTGCTGTACTTTTCTTTTTTCCAGGTAGCAGCAGCTGGCGTGCTTTCATCCCTGAGAAATCGCAACTGCAGGCAATGCTTCAAATGATTAAATTTTATCTTAGTCTTACGCGTTTCCCGTTGCCGAACTGGTATGCACATAACCCGCTGTGGTTACCGCTTTACCTGCTTATGTTTTTTGTATTAGCAGCTTGCTTAATTAGCGGGTTATTGCATGACTCGCCGAAAATCATTTTCGGCTTTACCATGGTTAAACTTCACAGTGCATTGGCTAACATGATAATCATTTTTTCTATCGCCCATATTGCTAGCGTTTTCCTGCATGACCTGAAAGGTAAAGGTGCATTTATTTCAGCCATGGTTAATGGACACCGTTATTTTCATTTCACTAATCAAAAAAATCAGAATAAACACAACCCCGGGGAAGCACTGGGGAAAATGCAAGTGGAACAACAATCTGTATATATCTCCGCCGATAGCATAAAAAAACATCCAAAACAGTGAAAAAGACAGTCAATATAGAAAGTAACAATATTTTCGGAAGCTGAAAGCAGGCAATAATCAAATATGATATGGGCTGGCTGTTGCTCAGTGCATATCATAAAGCCGTCCAGTTAGCCGAGCAGGAGCAGCGTTTTAAGAATTTCCAGTGGGTTTAAGTGTTGCTGGAATCGGTAAGGGATCGGCGAATTTTGATATACCACCTGGATCTAGTGAGAGGCTGGTATTTGCCATACCCTGCTTCCATGGAATAATAAAACCACCCAAGGTGATGGCGCTTGCTTTAAGAAATTGTCTTCTTGTCTCATTTACTTCCTCCTGATGATGGTTGGTCGTATATTAAGAGCGTTTTAATCCTGGCGCCGCCCCCAGTTAAACTTTTGTTTTCTGTCATCATACGAGAGTTAAGAAAGCGCCGATATACAAAAAAACTAACAATATGTCATTGTCGGCATCAACTAATCGTATCTACTTGATTTTGAACTAATAGTAAAAATAAGCTAATGCTCAACTACTACACATAATGCATGAACGTGATTGTTATTATCAAAATAAACAATGTTATTGCTGACATTTATCGTTAATGCGTCAAATATACAACATTACTCACTTCAAAAAATCAGTTTATACTGATCAAATGTAAAAAAACGGGGGAAAATATGAACACTACTACACCTAACATGATTGGAAGTTTCTGTACAGGATGTGTTGCAGTAGCAATCGTTGTTGCATCAGTAGCTACGCTGGCAACGATTGTATGGGTAGCCTTACTTTAAATCACCTGCTTCACTATAAATATCTATGACATACAGGGCTCTGACAAAGGGGGAGGTATAACTGCAGCCATAGATACGGTAAATAATTGCCGCACAATCCAGTTTTATTAAAAAATAGTCTTAAATAAACAACAAAGCATTACTGATCTAGCTGCTTTTGATACGGGCTAATACAATGATTAGCACTAGCAGGTATCACCCGCTCCTTTAGTCCCTGGCTGAGAGCAACAAAGGTCGTTTACGCCCTGATATCGAGTAGCGTACCAATCATCTCTTCGCTAACTTGCAGAATTTTTGTTGAAGCTTCCACCTGCTGTACATTCGCTTTCAGTTCCACCAGAGACTCCTTTAATGGTTTTATACTTTCACCTTCCATAGTGAATTTGCCTGCAATTTCATCGGCGTTTTTCTGCAGCTCATTCATGCCATTCTGTATTCCCTTCAATGCTGTATCTGGCAGTGACATGCTGTTTTTAATGGGTCCAATCATTTCAGGCTCTCCGCTTAGAGTACGACTTATTTATATATCGGCAGGTCACTAACTACCTTTAACAAAAATCGTCAATTAACAGGGATTTAATTGAACTCGAACTGGTCTGATTTGTATGCTTTAAATAGAAACTTCTAAACCTTGAGCAGGTCTCAATACAAGCTAATGATGCCAGCCGACCTTTACAGGAACACTAATGAAAAAAACTATTTTTTTTATAACATGCATAATTTCTGCATTTGCCATGACTACCGTATTCAGCAGCGATAATACTCAATCAAAATCTTCCTCTGCTTACGTTAAACCAACAGATGCCGAACTCAAACAACGGCTTACACCACTGCAATATTCCGTTACTCAAAACGATGATACCGAGCGACCGTTTAATAATGCATTTTGGGATGAAAAGCGAGACGGTATTTATGTCGATGTAGTTAGCGGTGAAGCATTGTTTTCATCTACTCACAAATACAAATCAGGTACCGGCTGGCCAAGTTTCTATCAGCCGCTGGAAGCGGCTAATATTACTGAAAAAAAGGATTACATCCTGATATTCCCACGTACCGAAGTGCGCAGTAAAAATGCTGATTCACATTTAGGACATTTATTTGAAGATGGACCAGAGCCGACCGGTTTGCGTTATTGCATTAATTCAGCATCGCTAAAATTCATCGCCAAAGAAGATTTGAAAAAAGAAGGTTATGAGAACTATGTCGGTCTGTTTGAAAATTAATCAAATTTTTAAAAACGACTAACTTTTATATGGCAAAGTTACTTGCCAGTTGTATCTCATTGTTTTCGCTTGTAAACTCAACGACTATGGACTGAAAGTCCATAGGTTGCTTTATAACGATTAAAAATCGTTTCGCACTATGAAACAAAATTAGCGGTATTATTTATTCCTGTCATCCTGAGCGTAGCCGAAGGATCTTGCCAGACCATTGATTGCACACCAAACGCAAGATCCTTCCACTCCACTGCGTTCCGGTCAGGATGACAAAATAATATTACTAAAGTCTTGCACTAAAATGCATAGTTTTTACTAACGTCCTGGGACAATAAAAAAGACATATTTCTCTGTGAACTCTGTGTCTCTGTGTCTCTGTGTCTCTGTGTCTCTGTGGTGAATAGCTTTTCAGTTTTTGACTGCCGTGCAAGGAGTTAACAGTTATCAGGTTTTGTATTTGTAAGCATCTATAGTCATACACAGGCTTACCCGGTCATCCACCATCGGTGAGAGCGTATGCATATTAAATTCAGAACGCTGGATGGTTGTGGTCGCTTTAACCGTAATCACTTCTTCTCCCTGCACTGTTTTTACTTTTGCCAGATCTACGTAAAACGCCACCGTTTTAGTCACACCATGCATGCTCAGCTCACCTTTGAACACGGCTTTTTTATCAGTTATCCATTCAAAACTGGTACTAACAAATACTATATCCGGAAACTTCTCACTATCAAAAAAACTCTCACTTTTCAGCATGGCGCCGACAATGGAGGAGTCGACTTTCAGACTATCAACAGCAATGTTAACCATTACGCTGCCCTGTTCTTTAGTCTCTTTTAGCGCAAGCCCACCTTTAAAGTCATGAAACTCTGCCTTAATCACACCTAATGGACTATTTACACAAAAACCCATCTTTGATGAATCCGGTTTGATACGGTACAGATCACCGTCTTTAGCCGCATTTAACATCATCTTCAGCTTACTTTGATCAATCTGTGCATTCTTAAAAGGCGCACACAGCGTTTCATCTTCGGCATGTACAGACACAGGCAGAACAAGCACTAAAGCCAGCAAGACGGGCTTTTTCAGATAGCTAATCATCAATTTAAAGGTTAATAGATTATTCATAATATTAGAGAATTCTAATATAGAAGACCAACAAAGTCAAGCAGGCACCTGTCATTTTGGCAGAATTCTGCCTTTCTAAAATTTTTATCTCCCATTTTATTGTTTTTTATGTACGAGAATTATGCACCCAACCTGCTTTATATAGCCCGCAGCCACACAATCTATAATTCACTTATGTACTAATTTCGCCTAAAGCGACAATAAAAGTGATTTTTTTATACTACTATTGAGTTATATAACAATCTTAGGTAACACAGGGGACAAATTTGCAGCTTCACAGACCGCTTCCCAGGCTGCTTCCCGGGAAGCAGCAGGCGCAGATTTTTCTCACTATTGAAGCATCAAATAGATATAAGACCAGTTGACAAACTTTCATACCAATACGCTTGAATTAATCACCCTGCAAAACCAGTTGCTACTGGCCATTGGCGGCAGTCTGAGAACACGTGAGTGTATGCATACCTTCATGCAGGCCAGTGTGAAAAAACTTGGCCTGAAAAGTATACATTTTTATACATTTGACCACGACCAAATTAATGAAGAATCAATAAAACCGTACCTGTCCTTGCCCGATAATAAGATTGAACTCGAACATAGATATACAATTTATAAAATGCTGCTGCATTTCAAAAACAATAAAGGCAAGACGCACCTTTCAGAAATGCTGGATACTAATGAAGTTACTGCTTACGCATTCAGTTCATTCGGCGTGATATTATTTGAGAAACAACAGGGAAAAATTCAGGAGTCGATCAAGGATGCACTGGTACCCGTTATTCACAAAATGGCTGAATACTTTAATTTTTGTGAACAGCAAAAACGTCTGAATAAAGAAGTTAAATCCAACGAAAAAGAAAAGCGAACCTATGAGCTGCAGGCAAAACGTGATCCACTGACTAATCTCCCCAACCGCCGTGAATTTCGTTACGCCCTTTCAAGAGAAATTTCTAATTCACAGCGCTATGGCCACTATGGTGCATTGTTGTATATCGACCTGGATAATTTTAAAAACGTCAATGATTCATTAGGCCATTCAATTGGCGACATACTTTTAACACAAGTTGCACAAAGATTAGCAACACAGGCACGTAGTGGTGACACCGTTTATAGAATTGGTGGTGACGAGTTTGTCTACATTCTCGGTAACACGGGTGATACTGAAATTGAAGCCATTAATACTTCGCAAACAGTCGCCACTCGCGTTATAGAAACCATGGTCAGACCCATCGACATAGGTGATTACAGCTTACACATAACACCCAGCATTGGCATAGCGGTGTTCCCCGATGTTTTCGATGACGGTAATGACAGTGAAAGCGTACTCAAACATGCAGATACTGCGATGTACCGGGCTAAAAAACAGGGCAGAAACTGTTATGCATTTTTCAACCCGGAAATGCACGTCGAAGCCAACAAACGTCTAATTATTGAAGACCATTTACGTAAAGCAATTAAGAATAATGAACTCCATATGGAGTACCAGCCTATCGTCAACACCGATGAAATAATTATAGCTGCGGAATCACTGGTAAGATGGAACAGCCCTACACTCGGCAAGATAAACCCTGAGGTATTTATTGCTGTTGCAGAAGAAAGCAACCTGATACTACAGCTTGGTAAATGGATCATACAAACTGCCTGTGCCTATGCTGAGAAACTTTACAAGCAGTTGCCGGAAGATTCAAACTTCAGCTACATCAGTATCAATATCAGCCCACGCCAATTTATCCAGAATAATTTTATTGAAACTATCACAGCAATTATTGATGCATGTTCAGTACCCAATCACTTTATCAAACTGGAATTCACAGAAAGCGTTTTACTCGGAGATATTGACACCAACATAGAAAAAATGGAAAAACTTCACGTCAATGATATTGATTTCCTGCTGGATGATTTTGGCACGGGTTATTCATCACTTTCTTACCTGCACAAATTACCTATATGGTTCCTCAAAATAGACAAATCTTTTGTCACCGATTTATATTCAAATCAAAATAATAGCCAGGCTATTGTAAATGCCATTTTAGTCATGTCTGAACAACTTGGAATAAAATGCATCGTCGAAGGTATCGAACATCAGGAAGATATGGATTTTTTCAAAGAAAAGGGTATGCACGGAATGCAAGGTTTCCTTTTCCACAGGCCCATGCACGGAGAAAAGCTGCTAACATTGTTGCGTGAAAATATCGAAAAAACAAAGGTACATTTAAAGCTCGCATAATCCTCTGATCACTTAATTTCAACAAGCTCAATCACGTTACCATCATAATCCCGACAAAATAAAGCCCGACGCCCGGATTTACTTCTGCTATAAGCCAAACCTGCTGCTTCAATACGCTGTATCAATGTATCCAGATCATAAACCTGTAATGCAACATGGTGGTCTCTACCACCGTGCTCCGGTCGATTGTCGACAGAATAAGGGTTGGGCACTTCCAGTAAGTGAATCTGACCATTTCCGACCTGTAACCAGGCACCGGGATAAGCTAAATCCGGGCGTGTTTCATCAAGTTGCAAAGCCAAAATACCCGTATAAAATTCAAGTGCTTTAGTGGTATTTGCCACAATGAGACTACAGTGATCGATTGATTTAACTAATTGATTATCCAGATGCACAGATTTCTCCTGAAGCAAATTCATAAATCGCTTATAATAGCGCCCCTGTCACATTGTGCAACTTGTGGCGGCAACAACCTTTTTCCAGCACACAGTCCTATACATGAATCCAGACCTGAAAAAACTTCAGCCCTATCCATTTGAAAAACTCAAAGCTTTAAAGGGAAATTACCAGCCAGCAGTGAAGCACCACATAGCATTGTCCATTGGCGAACCCAAACACGCTGCCCCCGGTTTTGTACTGGATTCAATCACCAGCAATCTGCATAAAATTAATCGTTACCCCTTAACCAAAGGCAGTTCTGATTTAAGAACGGCTATTGTAAACTGGTTAACTCGTCGTTTTAAATTATCTGATAAAAAACTAGACCCTGAGCAGCATGTCTTGCCGGTTACAGGTACGCGAGAAGCGCTGTTTTCTTTTGCCCAGTGTTTCGTCGATAGAAATGATGATGCGTTGATATTAATGCCTAATCCGTTTTACCAAATTTATGAAGGTGCTGCTTTTCTATCCGGAGCAACACCCTGCTTTTACAACACGGTAAAAGAAAATAATTATTTGCCTGACTTTGATGCTATCGACGAAACCACCTGGCAACGTTGCCAGGTGATTTATATATGTACTCCGGGCAACCCGACGGGCAGCGTTATCTCCAGAGCACAACTCATCAAACTGATCAAACTAGCACAGCAGTATGATTTTATTATTGCCTCTGATGAATGCTATTCAGAAATATACTTTGATGAAAATAATCCACCACCCGGTTTACTGGAAGCCGCTGAGCAATGTAACAATACCGATTTCACAAACTGCATCGTTTTCCATAGTTTATCTAAACGCTCTAATTTGCCCGGCATGCGTTCGGGCTTTGTCGCTGGCGATGCACAGCTAATTAAATCTTATTTGCTGTATCGCACCTACCACGGATGCGCTATGCCACCGGTACACCAGGCCGCAAGCATTACAGCATGGAATGATGAAAACCACGTTAAACAAAATAGAAAGCTGTACATTGAGAAGTTTGATGCAGTCATCGACATACTAAAACCTGTTATTAGCGTGAGCTTACCCGACGCAGGTTTTTATTTATGGCTGAACACACCCGTTGATGATGAAGTATTTGCCCGGGATCTTTATCAGCAACAGAACGTCACCGTACTTCCCGGCAGCTATTTATCGCGCCAGAGCCATGGCATCAATCCAGGTAAGAATCATGTACGCATGGCACTTGTTGCGCCACTGGATGAATGCCTTACTGCGGCAAATCGAATTAAACAATACATACAATCATTAAATTTAATATTAATATAGAAATGAAGTTTTTTATTTGAGAGCAAGGCATTGATTACCATTAGCGCCGCGTGTACATAAGTTACATGAGCACTTTTTGTAATCAATAACGTAGCTATCAAAGAAAAAAATCATTTCAGGAGAACTTTACATGTCTGAATTGAAAAATATTATCGAACAAGCTTTCGAACGCCGCGCTGACATCACACCACGTAATGTGGAAACACATATTTCTGACGCTGTTAACGAAGCGGTTAATCTACTTGATTCGGGTAAAGCACGCGTTGCCGAAAAAGTGGATGGTGACTGGGTGGTCAATGAATGGCTAAAAAAAGCCGTATTATTATCTTTTCGTATCAATGACAATGAATTCATTAAAGGCGGCTTTACCAACTACTACGACAAGGTAAATTCAAAGTTTGCCGACTTGAACACACGCGAGTTTCGTGAATCAGGCGTACGCGTAGTGC
The DNA here is from genome assembly GCA_963803185.1 of uncultured Gammaproteobacteria bacterium. Taxonomy (GTDB): domain Bacteria; phylum Pseudomonadota; class Gammaproteobacteria; order SZUA-229; family SZUA-229. Next base: position 19,741 of record CAWDMF010000021.1, read on the forward strand.
CACCTGCAACGGCACGTTTTGGTTCTTACATCGCGCCCAGTGTTGTACTAATGCCTTCTTACGTTAATATCGGCGCGTACGTAGATACCGGCACCATGGTAGACACCTGGGCGACTGTTGGCTCATGCGCACAGATTGGTAAGAATGTTCACCTGTCAGGCGGCGTTGGCATTGGCGGCGTTTTAGAACCGCTACAGGCTGCACCAACCATAATTGAAGACAATTGCTTCATCGGCGCACGTTCAGAAGTTGTCGAAGGCGTCATCGTTGAAGAAGGCTCTGTTATTTCAATGGGTGTATACATTGGTCAAAGCACCAAAATATTCAATCGCATGACTGGTGAAGTTTCATACGGCCGTATTCCTGCCGGCTCAGTTGTTGTATCTGGCAACCTGCCCTCAAAGGACGGGACTTATAGTCTTTACTGCGCGGTAATTGTAAAACAGGTTGATGAAAAAACCCGCGGCAAGGTCGGTTTGAACGAACTGCTGCGCGATATCGACTAAAAAACTTTTCACCGCAGAGGCGCCGAGACGCAGAGTTTTTTATTTTTTATGCTTCGCATAAAAAATATTATAAAGTTTTTCTCTGCGTCTCGGCGCCTCTGCGGTAAAAGCTTCAAAGGTTTTAAAATGATAAAAATATATGGCATTCCAAACTGCGACACCATGAAAAAAGCCCGTAAGTGGCTGGACAGCAATAATTTGAACTACGAGTTTCATGACTATAAAAAACTGGGCGTACCAGAAAAAAAACTGAAGTTATGGGTCAAAAAAACCGGCTGGGACATTATTTTAAATAAACGCGGCACCACCTGGCGAAAGCTTGATGATGAAATAAAAAACAACATCGATGAAAGTTCAGCTATACAGGTAATGCTGGATAACCCAAGTGCTATAAAACGTCCTGTTTTAGAAAATGGAAACACACTATTAATTGGTTTTAAAGAGGACGAATATAAAACGCTGCTTTAAACTTACTATTACCGCAGAGACGCTGAGGCGGAGAGAAAAACTTTTATTGTTAAAAAAACTTTCTTTTTGGTTTTGTTGCATCAATAAAAAACGAACTAGCCCGGATATTTCATAGGAATGCAGAATTTTGGAGAAATATCAGTGAGTCAGGTCGATGTAATGCTCCTGCAAAATCGACACTTCCGCCATCCGTGGCGGGCGTTTGTACGATTCGCCGATAAAATCGTAGGAGCGATTTTACATGAGCGAAGCGAGCCCGTAGGGTGAAGGGCAGGAAGCCCGTAATTAAAGCATAGCCGTAGCTATGGTTACAGGTGAATCGTACCCAAAATAAATTAATCCTGGGGCCGCTGATATTTTTCCAAAAACTGCATAGCGTTGTCGGGCACATAGTGTACTTTTCTAATATACTGCTATTTCTTATAATAATCATTGTGTTAGGTGAAATTTGCAGCGTTCCTATGAAATATCCGGGCTAGATTCGCACTAAATAAAAAAATATTATTATGGTTTTTTCTGCGCATCTGCGCATCTGCGCCTCTGCGGTTAAGCATTGCGTTTGTGCTTTTTTTATGGTGCGCACGGCGCACCCTACAGATCTTGTTTCTGGTTTCGCACAAAACAAATAATTAT
>CAWDMF010000022.1:0-55808 GCA_963803185.1 uncultured Gammaproteobacteria bacterium
CGCATTCAAACAGGATATATGTGGGGTTAACCTATAACTTTCCCTCGTTATCAACATTTTAAACATAGATAAGCTATTATCGCATAAGCGATTTACAGGGTTTTAGAGTGATATGGAAGAAGAACAAACAAAAGACATTCAAGATTATATAATTGCCATTAGAAAAAGAAAAACAGCAATATTTGCAATATTTTCTGTGGTTTTATTTCTTACTGTTGCGGTTGCGTTTTTACTGCCGGCCATTTACAGGTCGAGTGCAACCATATTGATTGAGCAACAGGAAATTCCTCAGGAACTGGTTATGTCTACGGTGACCAGTTACGCAGCGGAACGGATTCAGACCATTCAGGCGCGTGTCATGACCAGGACAAACCTGTTAAGAATTGTCGATGAATTCAAACTTTACGAAGATGAGCGCAAGTTCGAAACAACAGAAGAGATAATTGAGCGTGTTACAGAAGATGTCTCACTTGATGTAATAAGTGCCGAAGTTGTTGACCCGAGAACCGGCAGGCCTTCATCGGCAACCATCGCCTTCTCCCTGTCCTATAAAGGTGAGTCGCCAGAAAAGGTACAGCGCGTTGCTAATGAATTGACCACTTTATATCTAAACGAGAACCTAAGCAGCCGAAGCCAGAAGGCAACAGAAACGTCACAATTTTTTAAAGAAGAAACGGAACGTTTAAGCAACCAAATAAATGACCTGGAAACAAAAATAGCTGTGTTTAAACAGCAGCATGCTAATGCATTACCTGAACTGCAAGAATTAAATCTTGGCGATGATGCAAAGAAAAGAAACTGAGTTAACTACAATTGATGCCAGTTTGCGATCTTTAGATGAAAAAAGGTTTTATTTAAGTGGGCAGCTTGCACAACTTGACCCGGGCAACCCGGCCGTTCCCGGTTCTGCCGACAGGTTGAAAGTATTACTGGCGGAATATGCTTCTGTCAGATCAAAATACTCAAGTGAGCATCCGGATGTTATACGCTTAAAAAACGAGATTTCGTCCCTGGAAAAAGAAACGGGAGAATCAAATAATGCGGATGTTATAGCCGAAGAATTAAAATCATTAAGCGGTGAGTTAGCACAAAAGAGAGAAAAATACACGGCTCAACATCCGGACGTGGTTGCACTGGAAGAAAAAATAAAGTCATTAAACAAAGAATTAGCAGCAGTAAAAAATAAACCGGGTGAGGACTATTATAAAGAACAGCCGGATAATCCGATTTATATCACCATTCAATCACAATTAGCCAGTGTTGAGAGTGAGATAAGGTCGGTTAAAACGCAGCGTGAAGAAGTTGTAGCTAAGCTTAAAGAAATTGAACGTTCATTGTATGAAGCACCACAAATTGAACGTGATTACCTTATCTTAAGAAGGGATTACGAAAATGCCATTAGGCGTTACCAGGAAACAAAAGCTAAACAAATGCAGGCGGATGTCGCCAAGCAGCTTGAGTCTGAAAGTAAAGGTGAGACGATTTACCTTAATTGACCCGGCAATTTTACCTGAAGAGCCTATTAGCCCTAATCGACCAGCCATTATATTTTTAGGCTTTATCCTGGCTTTGGGCAGTAGTATTGGTTTTGCTATTGTGGCTGGATGCTATCAGCGGCACCGTTCGAGGTGCCAGGAGTGTGCAGCGACTGTTAGGCGCATTACCACTATCGGTAATTCCCTATGAAATGAATCTGCTGGATAAAGTAAAAACAAAACGTATCAAAAAACGTGTGATTTTATTATTTATTACCGTTATTGTACTTGCCTTATTATTTATACATTTTGTGATATCACCACTGGATGTATTGTGGTTTAGAATATTACGTAAGATTGACATTTTAATGGCATAACTTGTAGTTAGGTACACTGCTGTACGCTTACGTCATGCCGGCATATCCGAGTTACATAGCCGGTATCCACTGTTAAGAGCGGTGTTCAGCTAGTTGTTACTACTCGCGGTTAGATGGATTCTGGCCTTCGCCAGAATGACGAGTTAACTGGACAGCAGTGAGATAAACAGGTAATTGAGATTAGTTCTATGGAAAAAATACAACAGGCATTAGAAAGAGCACGGCAGCAACGAGAGGGCAGTGACAAGAAAGCAGGTACTGCTAAAGGTCATGCTGAAGATGTGCAGTCAATTGAATATACCCGAACCAGGTCGATGCAAGGGCACTTGCGGTCTTCAGCGTGAGAATCGAATTTTAAGTGCGATGGAGCATAGCGACTATGCTGATGCGTTTAAGATGTTAAGCACGCAGGTTATGCAGCGTATGGACGAACATCAGTGGAGTTCGCTAGCCGTTACCAGTGTTGCTGACGGTGCAGGTAAAACGACTACGGCAATTAACCTGGGTATTAGTATTGCAAAGGAGATCGAATACACTGTTCTTTTGGTCGATACTAATCTTAAGAAAACCGGAATTACATAAATATTTTGGTATAACACCTGAACTTGGACTTAAGTGATTACCTGCAAAGCGATATTGATCTGGCAGACTTATTAATTAAGACCGGGCGATATTGATCATTTTGTTATTTTGCCGGGTGGTTCGAACCCATTATGCATTCAACGGAATTACTGGGATCACCAAAAATGTGTTCTTTAGTTGAGGAGTTAAAAGCCAGGTATCCGAAACGAATTATTATATTTGATTTGCCACCCGTGTTAAAGACTGCTGATACGCTTTCATTTGTTCCTTGTGTTGATTGTGCATTAATTGTTGTAGAAGACGATACGACAAAAGAGACCGAGCTAAAACAGACGATTGATTTATTATCAGTAACTAATATTATTGGTACCGTTTTAAATAAAGCAAGATATTTATAGATCAAAAGACGACTCTTTTGCAATTAATTACAGTCATCCTGAGCGAAGCACAGTGGTTTTTGTAGGCTGCATTTATTCGCTGCAGGCCGTCATGCCGGCATGCCCGAGTTTAAAAGTATGGGCCGGTATCCACTGTTTAGAGAAGTATTCAGTTAGTTATCACTACTAGCTAATAGATAGATTCTGGCATTCGCCAGAATGACGAGCTAACGAAACATATAATAAATATGGAACAACTTATACCACCTTACAAAGGCAAATTAATCAATTTGTCACTGAACGAAGCCGATGCTGAACGGGTTAAAAAAGAATCAGAATCCTATCCGGCAATTACCCTTAGTCAAAGACAAAATTGTGACCTGGAATTGCTGGTTACCGGTGCGTTATCGCCGTTAACCGGGTTTATGAATCAACAGGAATACGAATCCGTTGTTGAAAACACAGCATTATTAGACGGCACAGTCTGGCCGCTGCCCTATTACCTGGATTTATCTGAAGAGCAGGCCGCAGCTATTAATGTTGGCGATAAAGTTGCACTGCATGATAGCGAAGGTTTTATGCCAGCGGTGATTACCGTGGAAAGCAAGTGGCAGCCTGATAAAAATAAAGAAGCTGAAAATATATACGGTACCCTGGATACCGCGCACCCCGGCGTTGACTACCTGATGAATTCTGTGGGTAATGTCTATATCGGTGGAAAAATTGATGCCGTCCAGCTGCCATTACATTATGATTTCCAGGCGCTGCGTTACACGCCAGCAGAATTACGCCAGCATTTTGATAAATTAGGCTGGCGTTCAATCGTTGCTTTTCATACCAGCAAACCGATGCATGCAGTGCATTATGAAATGACCATGCGTGCCTCAAAACAGGCGAATGCCCATATCTTAATTCACCCGGTTGTTGGTATGGCCAAACCCGGTGATTTGCATTATTACTCTCGTGTGCATTGTTATGAGGCAATTTTAAAGCAGTATCCCAAAAGCCTTGTCTCATTAGCATTAATTCCCATGGCAATGCGCATGGCAGGGCCACGGGAAGCATTAATGAATGCTATCATTCGGCAGAACTATGGCTGTACGCATTATATAGTGGGTACTGAACATGCCGGGCCGCCGAATGTACGCGACTCGGGTAAGCGGTTTTATGTAACGGGTGCTTCGCAGCAATACGTTAAACAGTTTGAAAATGATATCGAGATAAAAATCATCAACATTGAAGAGCTTTGTTATGATGAGTCCAAGGAGCAATTTATAGCGCGAACAGATAGTAAACAGGCGCTTTGCAGTAGTGAGTCATTTTCCAATAGCCGGATATTAAATTCTCTGCTAAAACAGGAAGAAATACCCGAGTGGGTAACCTTTCCTGAAGTACTTTCTGCTTTACAGCAGTCTTATCCGCCAAGATCAAAACAGGGTTTAACCTTATTCTTCACCGGTCTTTCCGGTTCGGGTAAGTCAACCCTGGCAAGAATTATCTATGCAAAGTTCATTGAAGAAGGAAAACGACCAGTAACCTTGCTTGATGGCGATGTGGTCAGGCTTAACTTATCAAGTGAATTAGGGTTTTCGAAAAAAGACAGGAACACAAATATAAGAAGAATCGGTTATGTTGCCAGTGAGATCACAAAAAACCGTGGTGTAGCCATATGTGCACCTATTGCGCCGTATAAAGAAATTCGCCGCGAAGTACGCAATAAAATTGAAGAATACGGCTCATTTATAGAAATTCATGTTTCAACCTCGCTTGAAGAATGTGAGAGTCGGGATAGAAAGGGGCTGTATGCAAAAGCCAGAAAAGGAATAATTCCCGAATTCACCGGAATAAGTGATCCCTATGATGTCCCGGAAAAACCTGAAATAAGGATTGATACCGTGAACGTGAGCCCGATGCAGGCAGCACAGGATATCTATCTATATTTAATACGTGAAGGTTACATAGGGCAATGATGTTATTACTGTAAAACACTCAATATAACTGTTATCCTCTGCATTGTTGTCATTCTGAGCGGCAGTCGAAGGATCTTGAGTTGAATAGTAAAATGCACGAGGTAAGATCCTTCATTCCACTGCGTTACATTCAGGATGACAGGTAGTTAAGCTATGTTTTATTGTTGTCATCCTGAGCGGCAGTCGAAGGATCTTGAGTTGAATAGTAAAATGCACGAGGTAAGATCCTTCATTTCCACTGCGTTACATTCAGGATGACAGGTAGTAGTAAGGTATGTTTTATTGTTGTCATCCTGAGCGGCAGTCGAAGGATCTTGAGTTGAATAGTAAAATGCACGAGGTAAGATCCTTCATTCCACTGCGTTACATTCAGGATGACAGGTAAAATTGAGCGGACATGGAAGGTCTTAGATACATCACCATAAATGAATTTAATATTATTAACAAAAGATTAAACAATTGAGTTAGGCAATACTATGAAATTATACAGAATATTATTATTAACACTTTGTGCTTTCACATTAATTTCCTGTGGTGGTGCAGAGGAGAGAAAAGCTGTTTATCTGGAAAAAGCCAGGGCATCCATAGAGTCCGGCGACCTTGAAAAGGCAAGAATTGAGCTTAAAAATGTACTTCAAATCGACCCGAAAGATGCTGAAGCCTATTACCAGCTTGGAAAAGTTTTTGAGCAACAAAAAGAATATCGAAAAGCATTCGGAAATTATCTAAAAGCAGAAGAGCTTAATCCGGAACTGCTGGAAAATCAGGCCAGGTTGGGTCGAATCTATCTTTTACTCGCCAATGAACCTGAAAAAGCACAGGAAAAAATTGATTTTATTTTATCAAAAGAGCCAAATAATTCTGACGGATTATTATTGAAAGCCGCTGTAGCGTTGAGAAACGATAAGAATACTGATGAAGCCATAAAGATTGCGAAAACTATTGTTGCTCAGGATGATAAGCACATCGAAAGTATTGCATTTTTGGCCACTCTGTATTTGCGGGATAAAAAAAATACGGAGGCAATAAACCTACTAGACTCGGCATTAAAAAATAACCAGAACAACGAAAGTTTAAATAAATTATTAGCATTGGCTCTGGTTACAAACAAAGAATACAAACGCGCTGAAGTAATATATAAAGATTTTCTTGAAAGAAACCCGGATAACGTGTCCAGTTATAACAACCTGGCAGCTTTTTATAATCAGACGGATGATAAAGTTAAAGCGGAAGAAACCCTTCGCGCATCAATCGATAATGAATCAGATAATGAAGATAGAATACTGACTTTAATAAAGTACCTTAAAGAAATAAAAGGTGATGATGAGGCCATTAAAGAATTAAAATCATTCATTGCCAGCAATAGCGGGCTTGGAAAACTGAGAACAGGCCTGGCTGAATTATATATTTTGAAGGGTGATAAACCATCAGCAATCAATGTTTTTAAGCAGGCAATAAGTGATTTTTCAGAAGAAGTCACGGGTATTACCGCACGCACATCTTTGGCTGCAATTTATATAAGCGACCAGGATTTTGATAAAGCCGCTGCGGTTGTTGAAGATGCGGCTTCAATTTCACCAAATGATCCCCAGGTTAATTTCTTAAGAGCGAAATTTGCGGTACGTGATAAAGACTATGAAAAAGCTATTATTTCATTGCGCATTGTTACCAAAGAAACGCCCGAAAATATTGATGCATTTCTTTTGTTAGCTGGCGTATATCAGCAGGAAGGTAATGAAGAGCAGGTTAGAAGCACATTAAATAGTGCTCATGAAAATAATAGAACCAATGCAGCTGCGTTATTAAAACTTGCGCAATATCAATCGACACGCGATATTCAACAAGCTGAAAAAGTTATTGATAATTACAATACTATAAAACCCACTGACTATGATGGATTATCAATAAAAGCGGCAATATTGAACCAGAATAAAAAACATTCTGAGGCATATGAAATAGCCAAAGTATTAATGGAATCCTATGCTGATAAGCCTAATGGCTATTTACAGGCTGTGCCTTATTATGGACAGCAAAAAGATATAAAAGGCGCCATCTCACTTTTAGAGAAAGGATACCTGAGTGTTAAAGACAATAGAAAGCTACTGATTTTATTAACAACTTTCCAGGTAGAGGAGAAAAAGTTTGATATTGTTGAGAAGAGAATAAAAGCAGAGCTAGCCTCGGCGCCTGATGATGCAGAGCTAAAGATTTTATTGGCTAAAGTGTATATGATTAATAAAAATACTGATTCAGCAGAGCCATTATTAAACGAGGCGATTGCAAATAATCCAGGCCTGGAAGAACCGTATTTATTGCTTTCACAGATATATGATATTAATAAAGATCTGAGCTCAGTTGAAGCAATTCTTATTAAAGGTAAAACAAATGTTGAAAACAGTCTTAAAATACCATTAAAACTGGCAAATACCTATGAGGTTGAAAAATCTTATAATAAAGCAATAGCTGTTTATCAGGGTTTATATGAAAAATATCCAGATAATCTTATTGTTATTAATAATTTAGCGTCAATGCTATCGGATTATGGAAACGGTAAGGCTGATTTAGAAGTAGCTAAAACACTTGTTGAAAAACTTAAAGAAAGCGGTCAGTCGGTGTTTTTAGATACCATAGGCTGGGTTTACTACAAACTTGGTGATGCTGAAAAAGCTGTTGAGTATTTAGTGCAAGCTGTAGAAAAAAGACCAGAAATAAACGTGTTTAATTATCATTTAGGCATGGCATACAAATTGTCCGGTGATAAAGCTCAGGCAAAAACTTACCTGGAAAAAAGCCTTGCTGATAATAAAGAATTCACTCAAAAAGAGCTGGCAGAAGCAGCCTTGAAAGATCTTTAACCTGCAGAGTCATAATTCAATATGAGCTGTTATCCTGAGCGATAGTTAAAGGATCTTAAATGTAGGCCGTAGGGTGCTGCCCCGCGTACCATATATAAACATATAGTGTTAATTTATGGTACGCACAGCACACCCTGTTAAATCTAAATTATTTTATATTACTGGTTTATTCAAATGAATGTAGGTGCAATCGGTTATTCAATAAGCGCCTTTACCTTCCTTATATTTATAACCATTCTGCTAACTGACAGGCATAAGGGCAAAACAAAACAGGCATTATTAGCTGCTGCCAGCGTTAATTGTATCTGGTCTATTGTTCTTGCCTATGATTCATTGTCATTGCCTGATGGTATTGAGGTGTCATTATTTGAATATTTTAAAAGTGTTTCCTGGCTGGTCTTACTTGTACAGCTTTTAAGTATTGCATACAGAGGTCGCTTTAAACAAACAACGATAAAAAAAGTTCAATATGGATTTCTTATCGTTGTTTTTATCTTAATACTGCCAAAATTATTTGAATATGTAATTGTAGATAGTGCGATTTTACAGAGTGTAGAATACCTGACAGCGCTAAGCTTATTAATGACGATAATAGGCATAGCTTTTGTCGAGCAGTTATACAGAAATACCCGTGCTGAACAAAAATGGGCGATTAAATATCTTTGCCTGGGTTTGTCAGGTATGTATATATATGATTTTTATATGTACTCAGACGCTCTTTTATATCAACGGATTGACCCCATTTTATGGCAAGCCAGGGGTTTCATCTATGCATTCACAGTGCCTCTTATTGGTGTTTCTATATCGCGTGATCCAATTTGGTCACCTGAGATATTTATCTCTCGACGGGTTGTCTTTCATACCACTACCTTGTTAACCAGTGGTATTTATTTAATGATTATGGGCGTCGCGGGTTATTATGTCCGTGATTTTGGTGGCAACTGGGGTTTAGTTGCACAGGCGATTTTTTTATTCATAACGATATTATTATTAGCGCTATTTTTATCATCAAGGCGTATTCGGGCACGTCTCTATGTATTGGTTAATAAACATTTCTATCCTTATAAGTATGATTATCGTGAAGAGTGGTTGCGTTTTATTCGAACAATTTCCACATCTAGTGAACCAAAAGAGCTACATCACAATACCATAAAGTCTATCGCGCAAATTATTGAAAGTCCGGGCGGCATGCTCTGGTTACGTAAAGACAATGGCTTCTTTGTTTGTGTCGATACATGGCAAATGGAGAATGTAACGACACATGAGCCAACCGAAACATCACTACCCAAATTTATGGAAGAACATGAGTTTGTAATAAATGTCGATGAGTTTTATGAGCAACCTGAAGTCTATAATCGTTTAGGTTACCTTGAATTACCTGAATGGGTGAAAAAAATACAGCCGTGGCTAATTATCCCTCTTATTTATGATGATTTATTGATCGGTTTTATTGTGCTTGATCACGCCACTGCCCGTAAAAAAACCTTTAACTGGGAAGACAGTGACCTGTTAAAAACAGCGGCCAGGCAGGTTGCCGCTTTTTTAGAACAAATGCATGCGTCTGAGGCACTTGCTGAAGCAAGACAATTTGAAAGTTTTAATAAAGTGTCAACTTACGTAGTGCATGACATAAAAAACCTCACCGCACAACTTTCGCTGATCACCAGTAATGCAGAGAAACACAAAGACAATCCATTGTTTATGGAGGACGTGTTTAAAACCATTAATAACTCAGTTTTAAAAATGAATAAAATGATGGAAGTATTAAGTGGTAAGGTAGCGACCAGCCAGTCGAGTAAGGTTAACATTATTTCTGTACTGGAAGAACTGGTTAAGAATCGACAAATTTCCGGCGGTAAGCCGGTTCCAATATTAGGCTGTGAATCAACGTCATTTTTTGTCAAAGCTGATAAAAATCAGTTACTTGCGATACTAGGTCACCTTGTTCAAAATGCACAGGATGCTACTGATGCTAATGGCAAGATAATGATCTCTCAGAAAAGCTCAGCTGATGGTGCGGTAATTGAAATAGAAGATACCGGCACTGGTATGAGTGAAGAATTTATAAAAAATGAGTTGTTTAAACCCTTTAAAACAACAAAAGGGACAAAAGGTATGGGAATAGGGGTGTATGAAGCCAGAGAGATTATCCTGGCAATTGGCGGACAAATTGAAGTCAGCAGCAAGGTGAATATAGGTACCTGCTTTAAACTGACTATTCCTGCAGCGGTATAGAGCTACACCTAATAACACGCTTTCATCATGACACAGGGGATGCTGAGAATTGTCAGTAATGATTCCAGTGCATCGCCCATGGTATTTGATAGCGGATTGAAAAATAAAGTTAAAAAACAGTGTTAAATATTTCGACAAACGAGACAAACTATGCTAAAAATACGTTTATGAATAATAAATTACTGGTCGTAGAAGACGACCCTGGTCTGCAAAGTCAAATTCGCTGGTGTTTTGAAAATTATGATGTTTTACTGGCAAATGATCGTAAAACAGCCATAGAACAGGTTAAAAAAAACAAGCCTGCAGTTGTCACACTGGATTTAGGCTTACCACCACATGAGGATAATCCTAGTGAAGGATTTGCTACTCTGGAGCAGATTCTTGAAATTGATCCTGATATAAAAGTTATTGTTGTTACCGGTCAGGAAGAGCGCGAAAATTCAGTAAAAGCCATCGGTTTAGGAGCCTATGATTTTTATAGTAAACCATTCGAGCCAGAAATTATTGGCTTAATTGTCAACCGGGCGTTTCGTTTATTAGAGCTAGAAGCTGAAAACCAGCGGTTACACGCAACAACACCCAACTATGAGCCATTTTCAGGCGTAATCGCCTGCAGTCCACAGATGCAAAGCGTTTGTAAAGCGGTCGAAAAAGTAGCGCCTTCTGATGCAACTGTGTTATTACTCGGTGAAAGTGGTACAGGTAAAGAACTCTGTGCCAGAGGTTTGCACACGCTCGGCTCAAACAATAAAGGTAACTTTGTTGCAATAAACTGTGCTGCAATCCCGGAAACGTTGCTTGAAAGTGAATTATTTGGTTATGAGAAGGGCGCTTTCACCGGAGCAGATAAACAATCCGTCGGTAAAATTGAATATGCTGATGGTGGCACACTGTTTCTTGATGAAATGGGTGATTTACCGTTTGCATTGCAGGCTAAATTATTGCGATTTTTACAGGAGCGAGTGGTTGAGCGTGTTGGTGGCCACGAGCCTATACCGGTTAATGTACGTGTGGTTTGCGCTACACACCAGAACTTACGTAAAAAAATTGAAGCAGGTAATTTCAGAGAAGACCTGTTTTATCGAATCAGCGAAATACCATTAGAAATCCCTCCGCTTCGTGATCGTGAAGGTGACGTTATTATTCTGGCCCGTTTCTTCTTTGAAAAATTCAACGAAGCCCATGGCCGTAAATTACGCGGTTTCACTAAAGATGCATTAGGCGCTATGGAATCCTACTCATGGCCGGGTAATGTTCGTGAACTACAGAATCGAATTAAACGAGCAGTCATCATGACCGATGGCAAGCAGCTGTCATCAGCGGATCTAGAGCTTGATAGAACCTCATCAGAAACCATGAACTTTAATCTGCGTGACATACGTGAGAAAGTTGAAAGGCAGGCTATATTACGTGCTCTATCGCATGTCAACGGTAAGGTTGCACCCGCTGCAGAACTGCTGGGTGTTAGTCGACCAACACTTTATGATTTGATTAAGAAATTAAATATAACGGTGTAAATGGGTTAATCTTTTTTAAGGGGTCGGAGTCGAATGGCGCTTACTTAAGCCGAAATCCCTGTCATTGCGAGCGTTAGCGTGGCAATCTATTAGCCTCTGGTGCCTACCTGCCAGAGATTGCTTCGTACCTCGCAATGACGAATTTAGTAAGATAATGTGCATTTTCGACTTAAGTAAGCGGCATTAAGGTATGGTTGTAGGTAATAAGAGTAATGCTGGTCGCTTACATGGGTGTAAGTGGTAAACGGACATAGTCGACGGGTTGTGCAATTGTTGAATGATCGACGAAAAGTCGATTGAAATAATAATCTGATTGCCGCATCAAGTTATATACTATGCAACAACACAACATTAGAAGGGCAGAAGCAACCTTACCTTTCGACATAGATCATAGAATATTTACCGTGGTAGATATTTTAATTTGATGCATGAATAAAAAGAGTTGAATCAACACAATAAAGTATCCAGGAGGGATCAAATAATGGCCGAAATATTACTCTGCAACCAGCCCACACGGTTAAGTACACTAGGAAATCAGCCAGGGTTTTCAACCGACAAAATTACCGGGCTGAGTTGTGTTAACCCCGATACATTAAATAGTTACACCCCCTATATAACCGATCAGAATATGTCCGCGATGGATCGCGACATAATGCATCTTTTAAGCCCAATGCCTGTAGCTAAAGAACTGACCAATTTATCCTTGTCTTATGGTGAAGATAATACACTTGCTCTTGCCGAAATAACTACAAAACTAAAGGATTACAACATTGGCCTTATGGGGGCATCTACCGGTGTTTATGTCAATCGTATGGGTGGATTTGTCGGCACTGTAAAAAACTATCAAGATGCCCTGATGCAATACAGACAGGCAATAAAAACTAATCCAGCCACAAAAGCAGTAGCAAAACAAAATGCGATGACCGCTTTCCAGGCAATGCAAAGAGGATTTAAACACGAACTTAACGTCGTAAATGCAGGTATTAAATCGAAAAAAGGTACACCGTTAACCAGTGTTACAAGAGGTACTAATATTGCCAGAAGCAGCCGGAATGTAGCTAAGTTAGATGTAAGTAGTCACCTTCAGGCTCATAATTTAGTCAAATTTACCCGGCATGCAAAATTTCTAGGTAATGGACTGGCTCTTATTGAGTTTAGCAGCGGGATGGGAAATGTTCATAATAGCTATAAAGCTGGTGGGAAGTGGGAGCGGGATTTGTTTGTTGAATCTGTTAGTTTTGCTTCTGGTGCGACTGCTGGGATAGTTGCGGCAAATGCGGGTAGCGCTGTCTTGACTTTTTTCATGGTCGCCACTCCTGCAGGATGGGTTGCCCTGGTAGTGGGAGGTGTTGTGATTGGTACCGCTGCAGCTGTTTCAATAGGGATGAACAACATCAGTAAGCGTAATGCAGGTCCTTGGTATGATAATTTAATGAGTTTGTTAAGCCAATGAATCAGTTGGAATTCATACTTTTTACAATGGTAATGGTTACATTATTTCCTGCAATGATTTTATTTGTTGTATTTGGCCAAGTTACTGTGCGAAAACTTAGAAAAAATTCAGAAACCAAAGATAAGTTAGGTATTGAATTTACCAGTGGTTGGGATATTCTTAATGTCGCAGGTGCTCTAGCTTTGCCAAGATGGCTGAATAGAAAGTTGAGAGATTCACCACTTTCTTCCCTTTATGCAAATGCAGATATTTTGGATAGAAATACCAATGCTTTTGATCGAATTTTAGCGACTCTATTTTATATGCTATTTGTTTTTTCTGGATCAACAATGATACTAATGGTTTTATTGGAGGTTTTTGGCATTTTTGATTAGCAATAACCTTCAAGAAATAGGAGGCAAAAAATAGGGGTTAAGTATGAATGGCGCTTCTTAAGCAGAAATCCTCGTCATTGCTAGCGCGGCATTAATTTTGCCTGGAGCAAAATTAGTGCTTCGTACCTCGGCAACTGCTCCATGCGTTACCCTACCGTACATCCTGTACATATGCGTTGCCCTACTAACCTACGCTGACCTCCATGGATGGAGGAAATGCAAAAAGATGCTGTTGGGAGCAACTTGCCTGTGTAATCCCCCCGTAAAATAAATGCGATTTAGGGAGAGCCCTTATGATCTGAATCTGCCTAACTGTTGACGCATTTGGTCAATCCATCTATATGAGTTTTAGCTAATATTTTAGTCAGACCAGATAACTTATAACTCAAGGGGAGCGGGAATGACTATCTCATACAATTTAACGCGTGATGAAAGAATGGCAATCCACTCACATGCTTTATCATTGCAAGAGTATGACAGAGAACTTCTAGATATGGATTTTAGATTTGAGTTGAATGATTTTCGGGCTAAATTAAATTCAATGGGTCGTTTGGACGAAGAGGAAGAGCGCCGCTTTATGACCTATATTGAATTTTGTACTATGTGTTATGCAATTCGTGCCAATAAGGATGGGGTATTTGGAAGTGAGTTCAGAGAAAGAGCGCGTAATGCTTTAATCGCACATTACACTTCACCACTTCTTAGTGACTCTCAATTACCAGATATTCCGCAATTGCTTCATTACAAAGCTATAAGGCTATGAGGAAATTCACCAGTAATCTGATTGCTTGCTATCATATAAGAGAACAAGCCTTTGTATGACAGTCATAAGATACGAAAATGGATGGTTTTTAAAACACGGTATACTTATATAGTTTTTATAATTTTCTCCTGTAAACTCAGCGCGAACTGAGATTGTGGTTTGATGAAAGCGGCTACAATAGTCACATGCAATCAAACGCTTAAAATAGTTATTGTGGTGGTTTTTTTGTATACTCGGCAGAGTTTTTTTTCACACAATACAATTATTTCTAATTTCACAGGACGATGATAATGCATAGCTTTATTAATAATAATAAAAACAACATTTTTTTTGTATTTTCTGCTTTATTTTTAAGTTTTACTGCAATTATTGCACTTCAGGGGTGCAGTTCTTCGGGTGGTGATGAATTCGTTGTTGTTGATGCTGATCCGACTGGTTATTACACGGGTACTGCTGATGTAAAGCCAGATAGCAACACGGATTTGCGCGTTGAAGATTTACAGGGCATGATCAATGGCACACGCTTTATGGTGATGAGTGTTGATAATACTCTTCTGTATGACGGTACGATTACCGATGTGACTGCTAACGACTTTACGGCAAATGTCACTATTTATAAAGATGGGCTGGTTGTTTCTACGACAACAATGACAGGCACGATTGCAGAGGGTTCTCAAATCACTGGCACCATTGCAGGAACTGGCGCATTCAATGGTACGTTTACGATAGTGTTTGCACAGTCAAATAGCGAGCCATCAGCAATATCTAAAGTAGAGAATATACCAGGGGAGGTTTGGTCTGGGCAAATTGGACCGACTACTGATCAGCAATTCTCAATTGATGGTTCTGGTGCTTTAATTGATATTAGTGCGCCAACCGATGGTGTTTTTATTTTTTGTGGACTTGGTATTGGTATTGATACGGGGACTATTTCGGCTATTGCTAATACTCGACTTTTTGATGTTTCACTTAAGTTAATTGAGTGTGATGATTCAAATGTGGATGGTAGCTATACTGGTCTTGCTACAACTAAAGGAACAGATAATATTTTAGTGTTTGCCTATTCTGATGGCACTTTCGCAGCATTGGCTGACTATACACTTGTCACACTTCCCTAAATAATGGTTTACGTTAAAGCACCTATAGAGTAGAGATCAAAATCAGGTGTTGGTAGCTTGTGCATTGCATTGTTTACAGGGATGTAAGCATGACATGGGATGAGATACTACATTTGGAGGTGTTAGTGTGTTGTAAAATACTTTTTTCAATAACGAATAACCTAAAGTGTTTTAAGTTTTTAAAGATAAAGCAAGCTCTGCTCGATGCTACCCAGCTTGTTGCTTATTCACTAGTTTTTTCTCACTTTGCTTTTATTCCTCATGTACATGCTGGACCAACAGGCGGCAATGTTGTTGGTGGCTCGGGTAGCATTAGCCAATCGGGTTTAAATACCACCATTAACCAATCCACGGGTTCCATGGCAATTAACTGGGATAGTTATAATCTTAGTGCTAATGAGCGGGTTCAATATATCCAGCCTGATTCGTCTTCACTTTCACTCAACCGTATTCTTAGCCATAACGGTTCACAGATACATGGCCGTATTGATGCTAATGGCCAGGTGATTCTGGTTAATCCTAATGGTGTGTTTTTTGGCCCAGCTGCACAAATTAATGTCGGTGGTTTAATTGCTTCGGGTCTGGATATTTCACCTAGCGATTTTATGAATGGCAATTATATTTTCAATGAAGTGTTAGGCACTGATGGCACGGTTATTAATAGTGGGCTTATTAATGCGTCTCTAGGTGGCAGTATTGCATTAATTGGTAAGCAGGTTAAAAACGAAGGTGTAATAAATGCAAAGCTTGGTGCAGTGAATATGGCGGCGGGAAAGCAGGCGGTATTAACCTTTGATAATCAGGGTTTAATTGGTGTCAAGATATCAAAAGAAATTTTACAGGATGAACTGGGTATTGATCCGGCTGTTTTAAATAGTGGTGAGATTAATGCTGAAGGTGGTCGCGTTTTATTAACCGCCAGTGTTAGTCAGGATGTTTTTTCGCAAGCGGTCAATACGGGTGATATTGAACAGGCCACCAGTGTAGTGAAACATGAAGATGGCAGTTTTACCCTGGGTGGTGGTGCCGATGTTATTAACACTGGTTTACTGGATGTTTCTACAATAGAAAATAATCAGGATGCAGGGCAGATCGTTGTCCTAGGTGAAAATGTTACCAGTAGTGGCGTGATAAAAGCGGATGCTGCAAATGCTAATGGTGGTGATGTAGAGCTACATGCGACTAACACAGCCTTGTTGACTGATAACAGTCAAACATCAGCGCGTTCAGAAAACTATGGAAAAGGCGGTGCTGTAAAAGTACTTGGTGATAGAGTTGGGCTATTTGACCAAAGTGCTGTAGATGTCTCTGGTGCAAATGGAGGTGGTCAGGTTTTAATTGGCGGTGATTATCAAGGTGAAAACACATCTATTCGAAATGCTAAACGCACCTTTGTTGCTAAAAACAGTCGTATTTTAGCTGATGCCATTAATGAAGGTAATGGCGGCAAAGTGGTTGTATGGGCCGACGAGAGCACACAGTTTTATGGTGATATTTTTGCCCGTGGCGGTATTACTAGTGGTAGTGGTGGTTTTGCCGAAGTATCTGGTAAAGAAGGGCTGATATTTTCAGGCTTTGCAGATTTAACCGCTCAATTTGGAGAAAAGGGTACGCTGCTTCTTGACCCTAAAAATATTACTATAAGCACAAATCCAACAAGTGATAGCTTTCCTGCACCTGATGATTACAATGGATTTAATGATCTATCTGGTACAGACACAATACTAAATAATGCAGACTTAGTTACTCAGCTTAACTCTGCAACTGTCCGTTTGCGCGCTAATACAGATATAAATGTTAATGCTAATGTAATAGCAACATCAGGCTCAAGTAGTTTAACTCTGGATGCAGGCCGATCTATTGAGATTGCTGACAGTGTCGCAATTACGTTAACTGGTGGCAACTTTAATGCAACTGTTAACCACCAGGATGCGAGAGCAGGAGATAGAGATGCAGGAGATGCCGTCTTCAACATGGGAACTGGTTCCAGCATTACCACAAATGGCGGTGATATAAATATTGCAACCGGTACCTTTGATAGCAGTAACCAGATAGGTAACTTCACCCTGCAAACGCTTAATTCATCTGGTCTGGCAGGTGCTAACGGTGGCGCTATTACTGTTATTAACAGCAAAGGCAATATTGATGTAAATAATCAGTTGATCAGCTAATGGTGGTAATGCCGGTGATATCAACATAGAGGTTGGAAATCAGTATACACAAAATGCTGCTATTAGTGCGGTAGGGGGTAGTTGGTACAAATGGCAATATCACTATAAATGGTGACAATACTTCAAATATATTTACTTTTAATGCCGGGTCATCACTGACCGGTGGAACCATTGCTGTAAATGGCCTGGATGGTTCAGATACATTTAATATTTCTGCTATTGTTGCGGCAGTAATTGATGGAGGTAATGGTACTGATACCTTAACGGCTAATAATGTTGTAAACACCTGGACAGTCAGCTCAGCGAATGGCGGTACAGTCACAGGTACCGGCGGATTCTCCAATATTGAAAATCTGCTTGGTAATGCTAATACCGATAATTTCACAATCATTGGAGGTTCAATAGAATCCATTGATGGTGCAGGTGGCATCAATTCGCTGGCAGGAGACAATATCGATAGCACCTGGACATTATCTTCTTCAACAGGTGGTTCAGTGACCAGTGTAACCAGCTTTAGCAATGTTGCCAATCTGACTGGCGGTAATCAACAAGATGATTTTGTATTGAGCGGTATCACTACCTATACAGGTAGCATTGATGGTGGCGGTGGTGTTAACGACAGCATTACTGGCGGGAATACTACGAATACGTGGACAGTGACTGGTCTGAATTCAGGTACCACAACGGCGCTGTCTGGCGGGTTTATCAATGTAGAAAATCTTACTGGTAATACTGGCATCGATAACTTCGATTTAAGTGGTGGAACACTCGCTGGCAGTGTTGATGGCGCTGGTGGTATCGATACCTTAACGGCTAACAATGTCGTAAATAGCTGGACCGTCACCTCTGCGAATGGCGGAACAGTTACAGGTACCGGCGGATTCTCCAATATTGAAAATCTGCTTGGTAGTGCAAATACCGATAATTTCACAATCATTGGGGGTTCAATAGAATCCATTGATGGTGCAGGTGGCATCAACTCGCTGGCAGGTGACAATATCGATAGCACCTGGGCATTATCTTCTTCAACAGGTGGTTCAGTAGCCAGTGTAACCAGCTTTAGCAATATTGCCAATCTGACTGGCGGAAATCAACGAGATGATTTTGTATTAAGCGGTATCACTACCTATACAGGTAGCATTGATGGTGGCGGTGGTGTTAACGACAGCATTACTGGCGGGAATACTACGAATACGTGGACAGTGACTGGTCTGAATTCAGGTACGACAACGGCGCTGTCTGGCGGGTTTATTAATGTAGAAAATCTTACTGGTAATACTGGCATCGATAACTTCGATTTAAGTGGTGGAACACTCGCTGGCAGTGTTGATGGCGCTGGTGGTATCGATACCTTAACGGCTAACAATGTCGTAAATAGCTGGACCGTCACCTCAGCGAATGGCGGAACAGTCACAGGTACCGGAGGATTCTCCAATATTGAAAATCTGCTTGGTAATGCAAATACCGATAATTTCACGATCATTGGAGGTTCAATCGAATCCATTGACGGTGCGGGCGGTATAGATTCATTAACAGCTGACAATAATCCGACAAATAACTGGAGTATTACAGGCGTTAATTCGGGTGCTGTTACTGATGTGGCAAGTTTTAGCGGTATTGAAAACCTTATTGGTGGCACAAATACCGACAACTTTGTGTTAACGGGCGCGGGCTCAGTGAGTAGCAGTATAGATGGTAATGGAGGCATCAACAGTTTAACCGCACGTGATAATGCAATAAACAACTGGAGTATGATAACAACAGATTCGGGTGCTGTTAATGATGTGGCAAGTTTTAACGATATTCAAAATCTGATTGGTGGTGCTAATACTGACAACTTTGTATTACTGGGCACGGGCTCAGTAAGCGGCAGTATCGATGGTAATGGCGGCAGCAACAGTCTGGCAGCACGTGATAATGTAATAAACAACTGGACTATTACAACAACAGATTCGGGTGCTGTTAACGATGTTGCAAGTTTTAACGATATTCAAAATTTGATTGGTGGTCTGTTTAGCGATAACTTTGTGTTGTCAGGGTCGGGCTCAGTAAGTGGCAGTATCGATGGTAATGCTGGCACCAACAGTTTAACCGCACGTGATAATGCAACCAATAACTGGGGTATTAGCGCAACGCATTCCGGTAGTGTCACAGATGTGGCCAGCTTTAACAATATTCAAAATCTTATTGGTGGTGCAAATACCGACAACTTTGTGTTATCGGGCGTAGCGACAGTGATTGGCCGTATCGATGGTAAAGGTGGCAGCAACAGTCTAACCGCTAATAATACTAATAATACCTGGAATATTATTGCGAACAATACAGGTACAGTAACCAATACTAACGGATTTGAAAACATTCAGAATATAACAGGTGGTGCTTTGATTGATAGCATTACCTTTACAACAATTGGTTCGTCGCTGGATGGTCTGATTGATGGTGGCTTAGGTATTGACTCGTTAAACATAGAGGCACTTGATTCAGATGTGATCGTTCAACTTGGCTCCGGTATTGATTCGAATATTAATGTAAACAATGTAGAAACAATAACCGCGAACGCATTACATACGAATGAAATTATTGCGGACAATAATTTAAATACCTGGAATATTGACGGTACAGATACAGGACTTATTAAAGACAGTATTAGTCCGACACCTGAGTCTACCGTTCGGTTTGTTAATTTTGACAATATTACCGGTGGTGCAAATGATGACATATTTCATTTGTTGAATACGGGAATTATATCTGGGGTAATAGATGGTGGTGATCAAAGTATTTTTGATTCAGTGGATTATTCCGCACAAACAATCGTTAACGTTCAATTAGGTAGTGCATTTGGGTCTGTGCAAAATGCCGAACGCATTATTGGTAACAATACAGATAGTACATTAGTTGCTAAAGATGGTGTCGATAATCTCTGGAATATTACCGGTGTTAATGATGGTAGTGTGCGCAGTGTTGTTGATGTAAGTAGCGTTACTTTTGTTGATTTTAACTTTCTTCGAGGTGGTGATCAGCAAGATACATTTAATGTTAATGGTGGCTCAGCAATTATTAACGCTGGTGCTGGTGATGACCTATTAAATGTTAACCTTTCTGGCACAGAAAACGGAATAATTGTATTTGATGGTGATGCTCATAACACAGGCGATATAGTTAATTTTATTGGTGGTTCGGCTGGTTATGCTGGTAGTTTTAATTCAGATGTGACAGGCGCAAATGATGACCAGTTTGTTTACACTAATGCAGCTAATACATTTTCTGTTACCTATAATTATACTGAACTTGTACAGGATGACTTAATTGCCAATACACTAACTGTAAATGGAACGGCAGCTAATGATTCTATTGATCTTGATAATCAGATGTTTACAGTTAATGGCGCAAGGGCAGTTAATTATAACTCTGCAAACAAGAATAACTTAACTATAAATGGACAGGCATCAGATGATGTTATTAATATTTTGGGTGATCTTAGTATAACGAATAGTCTTACTTTGCTGGCAGAGACTGTCGATAATTCATTAGCATCAACCATTACTACAGATGAACTGGTTATTTCAAATGTTACAAATGCAGGAACCAGTGCAAATAGACTGCTTACAAACATTGATAATTTATCCGTTTTGAGTTCAGGTTCTGTATATGTGCAGGAAAATAACTTTATAAATATTTCACAATTAAATAACACATCGCTATTAGATGTTAGAACAACTGGTGATATTACGGATGGTTCAGCATTAATCTCATCGGGTGTAGTGAAGCTTTCGGCAAATAACGGGAGTATTTTGCTGGACAATAACAACCAGTTATCGGGGCCGCTTTCTCTTGTTGCGATACTGGCTGATGTGACGTTAACCAATACGGTTAATACTGACCTTGCTTTGGTTAACACGCAGAATTTGATAGTAACATCTTCCGCTCAGATTACTGATTCAGGCAGCATTACTGCAACAGGTGATACTACACTGACTACCGCGGGAGCAATAGTCCTGGATTCATCCAATAACTTAAACAACCTTACGGTTACTAATGCAAGTAACCTGGTTGTTAACGATATTAATACACTCAGCATAGTTTCAATTGATACTACTGGAACAACCAGTGTGACTGCAAATGGTATTGCACTTGGTCGAGTAAGTGCAGGCAGCGTTAATCTTGATGCAGGCTCAGGTCAAATTACGGATACTAATGGCGGTAATACTAATGTGGCCTCCGACTCGCTGGTAATGAGAGCTACATCGGGTATTGGTTCGATTGACGCCATTGAAACATCAACCTCAGAACTCGATGTTATTAATAATGCAACTGGCATGGTTAAAATCACCAACACAGGTAATGTGTTATTGAGCAACCTGGTTAATAGTGGTGATATTGACTTTAAAAATGACAGCAATGTAACGATAGACAATATAGACGCAGGATTTACGGTTGGAAAACTACGGATGGATGTGACCAATGGATCTATATTTGGCGTGAATAGAGCGGGTATTGACTATTTATCAGTGCCAGACATTACGGCGGATTCTGCATTTGTTACAGTCACTGGAGAGTTTGGAACATTTGAAAGAAGTATCGTGCTTAAAATAAATAGTGAGTTCTTTCTGTTCTCAACTATTAGTAATAAGTTTTTCTTTGCTGGTCAGCCGCCGCCGATTGTTAATGATGAATCTGATATTCAGTTTAATGTGTCTGATTTAATAAATAGTACTTCTGGTCAGCGATTAATAGAAATAGAATCGATAGCGGATATTGATCCTGCTATTTTCACGGAGTTGCATAATTACAATCAGGAAAATATATCAATTCGTCTGCCACGTGATCAAATGTTTGAAGATGAATTAGAAGAATATGATCAATTGTAAAATAAACGGCTTTGCAAGCAATGTCTATTCTATACTTCGCTAGAGGCTGATGATGATTGAAGAATGCTACCGTTGTCAGGGAACTACTTTCGCAATGGAAAGCTATTATCGTAATTGAGTATCAAGGTTAAAAGTTAAGATAGATACTTACTGAGTATAGCTTTGCCGTAGCCGGCACTACTGTAATCTTAGGTTAGACCTGAATGGCACTTACTTAAGGCGAAACCCCTGTCATTGCGAGGCACGAAGCAATCTCAGGCAACGGTGATGAGGTCAGGAGGTTGCCGCGCTCCGCTCGCAATGACGGGTTTACTAAGATAGTGTGCATTTTTCGGCTTAAGTAAGCGGCATTAAGGGTAGACCTCTTTGATGTTACCAGCTCCAGCCGTTGCCTTTATTTACCAAACGGGCTGAAATTAGAACCTTTGTTATTACCCCATGGCATACTGAAGCTCGATCCATTGTTGTCCCATGGACCGCTAAAGTTTGAGCCGCGACTGTTGTTCCATGGACCGCTAAAGCCTGATCCTTGATTGTTCCATGGGCCACTGAAGCTTGATCCACTGTTATCCCATGGACCGCTAAAGCTGGATCCACGGCTGTTCCATGGGCCGCTAAAACTTGAGCCGCGATTATTCCGTCGACTATTTAAATATGCGTCACGGTTGCGGAGATGTCTTTCCAGACCAGGTGAAGTGTAATTTCTTCCCCGGTTATAGCTATCATAAGCTGGTTGCTGGGTATACTGTTGTGTGTAGTTCGGTACCGGGTTTAAAACTTGCTGGTTACTGGTAGACACTGGTGACTGATTGCTGCCAGCAGAGAGCGGAGCATTATCAGTTTTAGGTAAGGTTTCTTCTTCGTTTTCAGTGTTCAGGTGGCTGAATAGTTTCTGGTCAATATCCGCTGGTGGAAAATCACCAAATTTTTCATTGTGATATTCTTGTGGTTTATAATAACCGCCTGTTTCATTGACATACCAGGTAGCAAATGCCGGGGCAGTAGATAAACTGGCCACCGGCAAACAAACTGCCATCAAACTTATTCTGACTGATCTGTTTTTCATTTGCGCCACCTATAGAGCTTAACGTTGTACTACAACATTAGCACAACTGGCACTACAATCAATAGGATAAGTTTTAAATTTGCTTTTATCAGAGCCTTTTTAAGTTATTTGCTATGAACAGTACATATTTTCTTGATTGCTGCCTCTGCCTGTAACCAGTCTTCAGTAGGATTGACGGTTTCGTGGGTCTTCTCCAGTGAAATATAGTAGGCTGCTTCACAGATCATTTTGTGTTGCTGTTCAAGTGTTACTTTTATTTTGCTGGTTTCAGCTTGTGTGTGTTTAGGCGCAATCTTTTTAACTGCTTTTTTCTTAACTGCTTTCTTGGTAACAGCTTTCTTTTTTGCTGTTTTTACGCTGCTTGCCGGTTTTGCTTGTGTTACAGTTTTCTTTTTCTTTGTTGCCATGATTTTCCCCATTAATAAAGTCTAACAAAATTTGTTGGATTTTAAACTATAAGCAAAAGAACATGTTATTTTTATCTCATCTTTTTTGGTTTTTTAAGATAAAAAGATGATGTTTGTCCTGCCTGCTTAATTAGCTGCCTGTTAGAAATGGTTGATTGTCATTGTTCATTTGCAATAGAGATGAAATCGTCAGCTCATTCCCTTGCAGTTATAACTCGCAGCCTCAGGCAAAGCCATGTCGGACTTTGCTTTCATCCTCCTGCTTTTTGAATTGCATGAATCTTGGCAGGAACTTGTCCCAGTCGATAATATGCGAATCCAGCTCCGGACCATCGATACAGGCATGTTTACGTACCATTTTGCCATCGATGGTAACTGGTACCATGCATGCGCCGCACATACCGGTTGCATCTACCATTATAGAGTTAAGGCTTGCTACTGTTTTTACACCGTAAGGCTTGGTGAGGTCACTGACTGCACGCATCATCATCGGTGGACCGATGGTGATGACTTCGCCGATAGTGCGACCATTGCCCGCTTTCATCTTCTCCAGCATGTCTTCCAGCGGACCGGTAACAAAAGCATTGAGGCCGAAGCTGCCATCATTAGTGGTATAGATGACATCAAGCAGGTCTGGATATTCTGCTTGTAATAGACCGATACGTTGATCCGGTTCTGCCCAGAACATTAGATCTTTGGTTCTAAAACCTGAGATCAGGGTGACATGGTTACCCATACGAAGATGCTCGCGCATAATCGGATAGACCGGTGGCAAACCAACGCCACCTGCAGTAAAGACTACGGTCTCACCATTTTCATATTGATTAAGTTTACTGCACAGGCCCAGGGGACCGGCGATACCCGCAAAAGCATCGCCAACTTTCATCTGGTTAATTTTCATCGAGCTGCTTCCCAGCCCCTGTATAACGAGTACGATAGTGCCCTGTTCGGCATCCCAGTCAGCCAGGGTCATGGGAACCAGTTCACCTTTGTCCCAGGCAAGTACTCGCACGAATTGACCGGCGCGGGCAGCTTTTGCGATCAGTGGTGAGTAGACCACAAGTTCAACGATACCTTCAGCCAGTTCTAATCTTTCCAGGATTCTTTGTGGTGCCTGACCCTGCAGGGTATAGTTTTCTGCCGTTGCTACCAGTGATTTGATTTCGCTTGCAGAGAAGGGGATGTCGCCGGCTATCTCTTTAGCTGCTGACATGCCATCACCCGCTGCCTTGATGGCAGTGGAGCCACCGCGGTTGGCATCACCACCGGTATAGACATTATCCATTGAGGTTTCCTGAGAATCGCTGCGAACCTCGATGGTTCCCCATTTGCTGGTTTTAAGTTCGGGTTCTGCATCTTTGACGATAGGGTTGGATGCATTGCCAAGCGCCATGATGACAAGATCAACCTTCATCTCCTCGGTCTCGCCGGTGACTACCGGACGACGACGTCCCGATGCATCCGGCTCACCCAGCTGCATTACATCAAGAATGGTATCGGTGACAAAATGGGTCTTGTTATTGCCAATAAACTCACGTGGTGCTCTTAATACTTTGAGGTTGATGTCTTCTTCAGTGGCATGGTGCAGTTCTTCAACACGTACTGGCATCTCGTCCTGGGTTCGGCGATAAACGATGGTGACTTTGCCGCCAAGTCGACGCGCGGTACGGGCAGCGTCCATCGCGGTATTGCCGCCGCCAATCACGATGACCTGTTTGCCTCTGACTTGCGGTAGCGGTGTTTCATAATCTTCCAGGTGTGCCTTCATCAGGTTGACACGGGTAAGAAATTCATTAGCCGACATGATGCCGTTCATGTGTTCACCCGGCACATTCATAAAACGTGGCAGACCGGCACCGGTACCAATGAAGATCTTCCAGAAGCCGGCGCGTTTCAGCGCTTCAAGCGTGGTGGTTTTACCGACAATAAAGTTGGTAACAAACTTGCCACCCAGGTTAGTGATTTTTTTCTCTACATCATCGATTAGCTCGTTAGGCAGACGGAATTCGGGAATGCCGTAGCGCAGTACGCCGCCAAGTTCATGGAAGGCTTCGAAAACAGTTACCGGGTAGCCTTCTTTTGCTAGCAGGTAAGCATTGATCATACCGGCAGGGCCGGAACCGACGATAGCGATAGGTGGTTTTTCTGCCTTTGCCCAGGGATTTTCCCAGGGACTACCATTAGGGCCTTCCATCGCGAAATCATCATCTGGATTGAGCACTTTTTCGCTCTGTGGCAAATACCACTCAACCTGTCCGATCTCGATGGGACGTTTATTAAGCGTGCACACGCCCTGGCACTGGATTTCCTGAGGACAGACTCGCCCGGTGACATTGGGCAGGGGATTGGATTCTTTAATCAGATCAAACGCCAGCTTGAATTTACCTTCGCCTATCAGCTGCAGCATCTCTGGTATATGAATCTTCACCGGGCAGCCGCCATCCGCTTCGCCACCATCGTCATGTGGAACACCAATTTCACAGGGTCTGTCGTCGCACTGTTTGTCTCGCAGAACTTCCAGCCAGACCAGCATTTCGACTTCACGGAAGCTGTAACCCAGGCCCATATAACCGATATAACCCTGGTTCACCAGGTCGAAGTCTTCGTTGCGTTCACCGGGCGGGCGAATATAAGGTGGAATATTGTTCTCACCCGGCCA
Organism: uncultured Gammaproteobacteria bacterium; assembly: GCA_963803185.1. Classification (GTDB taxonomy): domain Bacteria; phylum Pseudomonadota; class Gammaproteobacteria; order SZUA-229; family SZUA-229. Next base: position 26,268 of record CAWDMF010000022.1, read on the forward strand.
GCCTTTAGAAAGCCCTTTGAACATGGGATATCGTTCGGAGAGATGTTTGTCGATAGCACGGATGAATTTGCGTTTTAGCTTAAGCGGCAGGTTCCAGATAAAACGCAACAACAGGCTGCTCATGTCATCGTTTTTCAGCAGTAGCTCCCAAAAGGTATGGGTGAATTTTTTACTCAGTTTATCCTGCTGAAACTCCCAGGCAATGGCACTGGTTCCTTCGCTGATAAACATCTGTTGAAAAATTTTTGGATCATTTAACAGACGTTTCTGCAGCAGTGCCACCTGTCTCTGGAACAGTTCAACCGACTTACTGTGCTCCAGTTCAGTGATCTGATCCCTGGTTTTTTCAATATAGTGCCGGTTGTTCTCGATATCGAGGTTAGCCTGGTAGTAGCGTTCTACATCGCCATGCTGATAGCTATGATCTGGAATAGTGTCAGCATCTGTTGTTTGTGATGGATCGTTAATATGTTGTGACATAGTGTGCCTCTTTAACACAGGTATCGGAGTCGAAAAATAAGTTAATAGCTTACTCACTTATGCTAAATAACTGGAACCTTCAGTGGCGTCGCAGTCGCTTGCCGATAAACTTCAGCTTGCGACTGCGACACCTTCTGTTGATACCTGCTGTGTCTTTAATCTATTATTGCTATTCTTTTATACTAAGCAACTCTTTTGTTAAGCAGGGCTTTTGCCGCACTCAAGTCGGTGGATGAAAGCGGATGATCTCTACATCACAATCATCGGCTACCCTGGATGCACGCTGCACCAGTTCCGGGGTAATTTCAATCCTGTCGAAGATTCCCGGTATCACCCGGCTGACTTCTTTGGCTGAACCACCTACCATGATTTTAGTCTTTTCGAACAGCTCGCTCAGATCCTGGTAACAGGTCTTGCAGTTAGTGCATTTGACCATGTCAGCCTCGGTTATCTCGACGAGATCGCCAGTCTCACTGCTTACCGGTGCTGCCTGTGCCGCTGTTGACTGTAGAGTTGTTTCAGCTGCCGGCTCTGTGGTCGTGCCTTCTCTGGCAATAGTAACCGGTATACTCTTTTCGGCAGCGCTAGCCGGTGCACCGGAAAGGCTTGCCAACTCAGCCATACCCCTGGCGATAGAATCAATGGAGGATTCACGGGCGACACTGGACTGCTGATATTTCTGCATCCAGTTATCCAGTTCCTGACGATGACCGGCTTCCATACGATCAATGTGCAAACCGCCAAGATATTCCAGCATGCGCCAGTTCTTACGGCGCTCTTCGGTCAGTTCGACTATGGCAGAAGACATGGTGAGTTTGATTAATTTGCCCGCTGCGGTGGTAGACCAGATAAAAGGCACCTTGCCATAACGGTCAGTCTTGCTTAGATCGATGTATTCATCAATTGGCAGTGGATCGTCATCCTGAGTGACAGGGTGGAAATGTTTCTTGAAGCGACCTTCCAACACGGCAAAATCTGCTGCGGTGAAAGCTCTATCCAGTAAACCGGCATTGCCTTCATCATCGATGTAATCCAGGGTCGTAGTGATCCAGTCCTTGCCAATTTCCGGGTTGCCTTCCAGGGAGAAACGTTTGGCAAGTGTGTCACCACGACGTGGATCGTGGACAAAAACAGGACTCATACGACTTTCAACCGCTAGAATCGCGTGCCTGCTGCCCGCGTCATCGGCTATACCATGCTCGGGCTGGCAGGTAGTGTAGGTATCAAACACTGCCGGTGACTCGTGATAGCTGAGAAAATCCATGACGTTTTTCATGAAGTGACTCTGTAGCGCTGCATTGGTCTGAATTACCAGTACCTTAGGATGGAAGGCGGCTATCAGTCCCAGCTCTTTGCGGTCCTCGTGTTTACCTCTATGTACGCCACCGAAACGGGTCAGGTCTGAATCCTGCCCGGTGTAACTGGCGGTAGATGTCTGGCCGCCTGTGTTGGAATAAGCCCCGGTGTTGAGTACCACCACTTTGATCGGCGTTTCTGAAACCAGAACACGTGACAGTGCGCCGAAACCGATGTCATAAGTCGCACCATCGCCACCCATACTAATGACAGCAGGTAGCATGGAGAATTCATCATCGGAAAAATGATGCCAGTTGAAACATCTAAACAGGTCGTCGTGGTATTGCGGGTCGTAATTATCTTCCAGGTCGAGTTTGGCTGTGCGCAGGGCAGTGAAGTCATCGACCGCCGTCGCGCAGAAACCTTCAAAAATCCCTTTGGCTACGGCAGGCGAGTCCTGAAACAGGCTGTTTACCCACGGGTCTTTATAGGGATTAGAAGGGAAGGTTGAGGCATACACACTGCTACAACCGGTTGCGTTGGCGAACGTGGCAAAGGATGGACCGTTTCCGGTTGGTCCGCTCTCAAACAGGTAGAGACGTTTTTCCAGTGCACTGATGGTTTTTTCTATGCGTAAACCTCGATCTGGATCGTTTGCATCGATGGGTATATTTTCGAGTTTAGTGTTAAGTCCGCTAATCAATGTTTCCAGTTCATTGATGTGTGTTTTGCGTCTTTTCTCGTGGATCGCTTTATTGGTAGCGGTGAGCATGCGAATCGCCGTCACCTCACCACAGCCACGACAGGCACCATGGCCACCGGTCATTGCATAGTAATTGTTGTGATCGAGAATCAGACGTTTGCGATCACCACCCGGCTGGATGGCACTGTCCGTAAAGCGGGCAGGGGTGTTCGGTACCTTACTGAGAAACTCGAAGTTCTGGCTCATCGCTGCCTGTAGTTTACTGGTCTGTTTTTCCGCGCTTAATGCGCCCGGTCCGCAGACATCAACACATTCCGCGCAACCGGTGCATTTCCAGGGATCAATGTTGACAGAATAGAGGCCGCCCGAGCCGGGTGCATGTTTTTCCATGGCATCGAAGAATGGACGGGTTCTGGCCACGGGAAAACATTCAAGAACCTCGATCATTTTCTCGAAAGCCAGTTTCAGGCTGGCGTTGTCTGTTTCCAGGCTGGAAAGTGACTGGCTTACGATTTCACTGAATGATTGTTCATCTTTGCCAATCTGGTTGCGGTAAGTATCCCGAATAGCATTGCTCAGGGGAAATACCTGGTTCGACATCTGGGATTTATGCTGCTCGGTAATATCCAGTTTAGCAATAGCCGTTAGCAACAGATCATGGATATTATGAACCGTGTTGGGAATGGCGGCATCCGGACAGACGATGGCACACTCCATGCAGCCGGTGCAGAGATGGGCAGTATATTTCGGCACGCCAAGACGGAACATGCCTTTGTCCTTCCAGGCAGCGGTTGCCACCGGTATGAACAGGCCAGTGCCGGGCATTACTGGTGCTTCACCAATGCTACCGTCCTTGATACGATCAGCCAGTACATCATCGTAATACGTTTTGTCGAATAAACCGTTAGTGACAGTACTGCCAGTTGCCCTGGACATGGCCGCAGATACTTCTACGCCCGGTCCGCTGACGACGACTGCAAGCTTTTCAGCTGCACTGAATTCTGCCGTGTTGTAATCTATATTTTTGGTGGCCTGCAATCCTTCTCTGACCACTTTCATATTGCCTTCGACCACGGCTTTGCCTTTGGCACCGAATTTTTTCGTTACCTGTTGCTCAACTTTTTCCAGGATAGCATCTTCAGATCCCGCTTCTTCTGAACCATGGGCAGCAATCCGGTTTACGTGTCCGCAGATAGCGCCAATAAAGGCGATACCCATCATGCGAATCTCCAGTTCTGGTGCGGGTGCATGTTTTTTGGCGACACCGAAGGCATCAACCACATAGAAGTTGATGTTCTTTTCACGGATTGTTTTACGTGCATGGGCGGGCAGTTCTTTCCATACTTCAAGAGGAGTGTGGTGGGACTGCATGATCAAGGTGCCATCTTCAACCAGACCAAGCAATGGGTTGGCATGGCTGAATACCTTGTGATCGGGAGAGATGACGATTTCGACATCTTCAAGTTCAGCATTGGTGATCTTGATGGGTTCCGGGCTTAGCGTGATATAAAAATTGGTCGGTGCACCGCTTTTCTCCGAACCATATTTTGGTGCAGACTTTGAATGCATCTGCATGACGCCAGCAAGGATGTCGGTGAGCAATTTACCGCTGGCAATGGTTCCATAACCACCAACAGAATGAAAGCGGATGCGAAATGCGTCATCCGGCAATAGCGAAGGATTTTGCTTTATATCCAGTGCCATAAATTCAGTTTCGGGGTAGGCCTGTTTTAGCTGGTCCTGTCGGGCGGCATTACGCGGGCCTGGATTTTTTTCAAAGAACTGGGTGCCCAGGTAGAAGAACGGTACGTTGAGCGAGCTTTCCATGTTTCTGTAAGCCGCTATCAAATGACGGGGCTGTAGATCATGCCCGCCTACACCAAAGATACCGGTGCTGATTTTGGGCAGGCTATCGATAGGCGGGATGCCGCGGTGACGAATCAGGTCATTATTTTCTATGGCTTTGAACAGGGACTGGGTAACGAGATTAGTTAGTGCTGTGACCTCTGAACGCTCCAGAACGGTAACGGCTTTTTTGCCTTCCAGTGCAGCAACGAGTTCGCCCTCAGGAAAGGGTTGTAACAGCTTGATTGAGACCACACCGACTTTTTTTCCCTGACCGCGCAGGTAGCTGGCAACGGCTTCGGCATCATCTGTTACCGATCCGAGGCCAACGATGACATGTTCTGCATCATCGCTCATAAAGGTTTGCACCGGATTGTAACAACGACCGGTAAGTTCGCCGTACTCATCCATTGCCTGTCTGACGAAACGCGGAATTTCATTGGCGAAGTGGGTTTTATGATCGACCAGGCCAGCCTGAAAATCCGGCTGGTTCTGTACACCGCCGGTAAGACCCGGGCTATGCACATCAACCATGGCAGGAACCAGTTGCCTGGTGCCTTTTTCGAAAGCATTTAGCCACTGTCTTCGCCACTGGCCCTGTAGTTCTTCTGGAACCCATGGCATGGTGTCAGGCAGCAACTCACCGGCGTTATCCGCTTCAACTTCATCAGCTCGACTTTTGAGGAAATCGCCCAGTGCAGCCAGGCTGTCAGCTTGAATGCCACCACCATGCCTGGCCAGATATTGTTGCAGTTGATAGACACGACCTTTGGCGCCGTACAGCATTTCCTGGGCGACTGTGGGTGACTTGATTCGGCCTGATGGGTCGCCGAGAAATTCTTTCAGCAGTTCAGGTTCCGGCAGCAGGGTCTCACATTGCATGTGACTGGTAGCGAAACCGTCCATTGCGTTGGTCACCGGTATCATTGAAAGGGAACTGACCCGGTAGGAGATGGCCGCCAGATCAGCCGCCTCCTGAGGATTGCTGCCAAACAGGATGGTATAACCTGAAGGTAGCAGGGCGTATACGTCATCATGCCCGGCCATCACGTTTAATGAATGTTTTGACACCGCACGTGCGGCCACCTGTAATACAAAGCCACCGACCTTTTTACCGACGGTGACATAGTGTGATTCCAGGCCGTAGAGAATACCCTGGCTGGAAGAGGCATTGGAGATAAACCGTCCACCGGTTAATGTTGCACCCATGGCACCGCTCTGCGCGGAATGTTCACCCTCGGGTTCAAAGAAGAAAGGGTGTTTGCCCCAGACATTGCAACCGCCTTTTGCACGAAAGGCTTCAAACATTTCGGAGATTTCAGTGGAAGGTGTTATCGGGTAACCGATGACACCACCACAGACATGCCCCATGACATGGGCAACCGCACCATTGCCATGAATGACGGTTTCTACCCCCGGGTATTTGCAGGTTTTTTTTGATTTCTCGTGGTTTGATTCGCTGCTTTTCTGACTTATTAGTGATTCCCCGGTATCTGCTGGAGGTTCAACCTGAGTATTCTCTAAAATTTCGACTTTGTTCATAGTTTTGTTTCCGACTTAATCTATTTGCCTTAAATAGTACAGGCGCTAATAATACATCTAAATTTGCTACCGTTTATAATACATCTAAATTCGCTACCATTTACCGTGTCAACCATGTGGCTTCGTTGCTGATAACTTAGCACAACAAGTTGCAACCTGATTCTTTGCTGGAGCCGGTTATTCTGGCTCTGACACACTCTTATTTATCGTTATCATCAATTGCCGCCATGACTATCAGCCAGGCTGAAACCACCTTATCCTGCCTCAATAGTTGCAAGTTAAACTTAAGGTTCGGTTTAACTTTAACTTACAACAATATCTTATTGATTAAAATACCTTTATTGAGTTGTGGTCTGGCTTGTTTACTGGTTATTCAAGCGAGTAATCCTTTTCTGTCAGCTTGGCCTGTGCAGCGGCGAGTCGTGCAATCGGTACCCGTGGTGCCGAGCAGGAAACGTATGTCAGACCAATATGATTACAGAAACGGATAGATTCCGGATGGCCACCCTGTTCACCGCAGATGCCGACTTTTAAATCGGGTTTGGTCTTACGACCCCAGTCGACAGCGATTTCCATCAGGCGACCGACACCTTTAACATCAAGTGTTTCAAATGGATTGTCCTGAAGGATGTCGTTTTCTTCATACAGTGGCAGGAACTTGTTCTCGGCATCTTCACGTGAGAATGAGAAGCTAGATTGCGTCAGGTCATTGGTGCCAAATGAAAAGAACTCGGCATGCTCCGCCAGTCTGCCGGCGCGCATACAGGCGCGCACTACCTCAATCATAGAGCCAAATTTAAAGTGAAGCTTAACATCATATTCTGCTTCGACTTCAGCATGAACTTTATCTACAATATCTCTGACCCAGGCCAGCTCTTTACTGGTGCAAACCTGAGGCACCATCATCTCGGGACGTACATCAAATCCTTCCTTGTAACATTCGGCAGCGGCTTCCAGTACCGCGCGCACCTGCATTTCATAAATTTCAGGATAAGTGATGCCAAGACGTACACCGCGGTGGCCAAGCATCGGATTGACTTCGAACAGTTCACGTACTTTTACCAGCATTTGCTGTTTCTTGGCGATAGCCGATTCCACCAGTTCACGTCCACCAGGCGCAAATGGTTTGGGAAGTTCTTTGCTGTCCGCTGCACGCTTAAGTAGTTGCATGGTGTTCATCAGGTCATTAACACCTTCAACGGTGTCTTTTAGGGCTTTTAAATGTACTATTTCCTGCTCAAGCTGTTTTTCGTTAGGCAAGAACTCGTGAATAGGTGGATCCAGTAAACGGATGGTTACCGGTCTGGGAGACATGATTTTAAACAGATCCTTAAAGTCGCCGCGTTGTATCGGGCGTAGTATATCCAGTGCCTTCTGTCGAGCTTCTACGTCTTTTGCCAGTATCATATCGATAACCAGTGGCAGCCTGTCAGAAGCGTTAAACATCCGCTCTGTTCGGCACAGTCCGATGCCCATGGCGCCGTAATCCAGTGCCTGGGTGGCAGCCTCTACGGTGTCCGCATTACTCATGATTTTCAGTTTGGCGATTTCGTCTGCCCAACTGAGAATGGTTCTTAACTCATCGGAGAATACGGGAGGTACAGTATCTATTTCACCAAGATACACATTGCCGGTTCCGCCATCGATGGTGATGACATCACCTTCATGTAGTTTGGTGTCACCAACCTGTGCAGTGTGTTTTTCAACATCGACCACAATACCTTCAGCGCCGGCAACACAGGGTTTACCCATGCCACGTGCGACCACGGCTGCATGTGAGGTTTTGCCACCGCGGCTGGTGAGGACACCCTCAGCAGCAAAAAAGCCGTGGATATCTTCAGGTTTGGTTTCTTCACGCACCAGAATGACTTTTTCACCTGCGGTGCGAGCTAGTTCAGCGCTGTCCGCATCAAATACGATAGCGCCGGATGACGCGCCCGGTGAAGCGGGCAGGCCCTGCGCAATAGGCGCCTGCTTTGATTCAGGGTCCAGGCGCGGGTGTAAAAGCTGTTCAAGTTCTTCAGGGTCGATACGTAACAAAGCTTCATTACGTGTAATTATTTCTTCTTTAACCATTTCCAGCGAGGTGCGTACACGTGCGGTGGCGTTCATTTTTCCATGACGTGTTTGCAGGCAATAGAGCACACCATTTTCGATAGTGTATTCATAGTCCTGTACTTCCCGATAATGGTTTTCCAGTCGGTCACGCAAGGCCACCAGTTCCTTGTACATTTGTGGCATTACCTGTTCCAGTTCATGCACCGGTTTTGGTGTGCGTATACCGGCGACCACGTCTTCACCCTGAGCATTGACCAGGAACTCGCCAAACATCACGTTTTCACCGGTACCGGGATTTCGGGTAAAACCAACACCTGTTGCGCAGTCATCACCCATGTTGCCAAACACCATGGTCTGGATATTAACCGCGGTTCCATTGGCCATGTCTGTGGTGATATTAAATTCACGGCGATAATCGATAGCGCGTTTGCCCATCCATGAATTGAAAACTGCCTTAATTGACAACTGCAGTTGCTCATAAACATCTTCAGGAAATGGGCTGCCTGTTTCGGCCTGCACCACTTCAAGGAAGGTCTCGCTAATCTCACGGAAGTTGTTTGCAGTCAGGTCGGTATCAGCGGTAGCGCCTTCACGTTTTTTGACCAGATCGAATGGCTTGTCGAATTTTTCATCGCTTATTCCAAGCGCCACTTTTCCGAACAGCTGTATAAAACGACGATATGAATCCCAGGCAAAACGTTTGTTGCCTGTTAGTTTTATCATGCCGGGGAGGGTTTTTGAGTTGAGTCCCAGGTTAAGAATCGTGTCCATCATTCCAGGCATCGATAAAGCGGATCCCGAACGCACAGATAACAGCAACATATTGTCTGCATCACCAAAACCTTTGCCGGTGTCTTTCTCCAGAGCCTTAATCTGCTTTTTCACTTGTATCATCAGTTCAGATGGTAAATCCTGATTTTTAGTATCGAGATATTCCAGGCAGGCTTCAGTGCTGATAACAAAACCCGGGGGTACGTTGATGCCGATCTGGGTCATTTCGCAAAGGTTGGCGCCTTTTCCCCCTAGTAGTTTTTTGTTCTTGCCGTCACCCTCTTTAAATGAATAGGTGTAGGGTGTGGTTTTGGCAGTAGCGGTCATTTAAGTTTTCTCCCGGATTGTTCATACGTCGTAAGACATTATTATGTTAGTAATTGGTAATTATTTATCATAGCCACCCCTGCGGGATTATATAATAAATCGTTGATGATGATTTGTTAGTGATTGTTATCTATATTCAGCAAAGCGATGTTGACACAAGTCAATAGTCTATCGCATGGTGCATGGCAAACTTGATATGTAAATTAAGACTTGCCTGTGACTGTAGCATTTAACTACTAATAGAGTATATTAAAACAAATTTGTTAAAATTTTATTATATAACCATAAAAATCTAAATATATGTCTAAATTATCTATGCCTAAATTAACGCAAATGACCACCTGGAAAGCACTGGAAAAACATTTCAAAGAAATAAGCCAGTTACACATGCGTGATATGTTTACTGAAGACCCTCAGCGATTTGATAAGTTCTCTCTAAAACTGAACGACATTCTATTCGATTATTCAAAAAATATTATCAATAGCCAGACCATGGAACAACTCTACCATCTGGCAGATGAATGTGAGATCGGTTTATGGATCCGCAGGATGTTCGATGGCGAGCCGATCAACCAGTCAGAAAACAGAGCGGTTTTACATACAGCATTAAGAAACAAAAGTGATCAGCCTGTCATGGTTGATGGTCAGGACGTTATGCCTGCTGTTCGTGAAGAGCAGCAACGCGTTAAACAGCTGGCAGAAGCGATTCGCACACGTTCATGGCGGGGTTATTATAACCAGCCGATTACGGATGTGGTCAACATAGGAATAGGGGGGTCAAATCTAGGCCCGATGATGGTTACCGAAGCACTGCGCCCCTACTCGCTGCATGATTTAAATATTCATTATGTATCTAACATCGATGAGAACCATATCAATGACACACTGGAGAAACTGAACCCGGCGACCACCTTTTTTATTATCGCCTCAAAAAGTTTTACCACGCAGGACACCATGGTCAATGCTGAAACGGCCAGGCAATGGCACATAAATAAAGTGGGTGATGACAGCCAGATCGATAAACATTTTTCAGCGGTCAGTTCCAATGTAAAAGCTGCCAAAGCATTTGGTATCGACGAAAAAAATGTTTTCCAGATGTGGGACTGGGTCGGTGGCCGTTATTCACTGTGGTCAGCAATCAGTCTGCCTATCGTAATCGCCATCGGTCAGGAAAACTTTGATGAGATGTTACAGGGCGCATATGAAGCGGACCAGCATTTTAAAAATGCACCCTTAGAAAAAAACATACCGATCACCATGGCGCTGCTGGGTATCTGGTATAACAATTTTTTTGACGCGCAGACCGTCGCGATACTGCCTTATGATCAGCACTTGCATAAATTCCCTTCCTACCTGCAACAGGCTGATATGGAGAGTAACGGTAAAGGTGTTAATCGCCAGGGAGAGGTGGTTGATTACACAACCGGGCCGGTATTGTTCGGTGAGATCGGCATATCCGGTCAGCATGCTTTCTTCCAGTTGCTGCACCAGGGCACAAAACTGGTGCCAGCAGATATACTGGCACCGGTTACAAACCTCCACAGTATCGCCAGGCATCACCGGGCACTAATGTCTAACGTATTCGCGCAGACAGAAGCCTTAATGAAAGGCCGAACCGAGCAGGAAGCTTATGCCGAACTGAAAGCATCAGGTCTCGATGAGGCTGCGATAAAAGCATTACTGCCCAATAAGATCTTCCCGGGAAACCGGCCAAGCAGTACTTTTCTGTTTAACAGTCTGGACCCGGCAACACTGGGGTCACTTATCGCGCTATACGAACATAAAATTTTTGTTCAGGGCATAATCTGGAACATTAATTCTTTCGACCAGTGGGGTGTTGAACTGGGCAAACAACTGGCATCAGGCGTTTTGCAGGAACTGAATGATAATGAACCGACGGATGCCCACGATAGTTCTACCAATGGCCTGATCAACTACTATAAATCTCAGCGTTCTATAAATAAAAAAGAAGATGTAAGTTAACAGGCTGCAACCAGTCCTTTCTTTTGCAGCTGCCTGAAATGGGTCCTCTGAATGACAGCATGACATTTGTCGCGGGATATGTAAGTGCATAGAGATATCGGAATGGATGCTCTATGCACTTTTTTGTTTTTGGCCTTGATAAAAACCGCGTGTTGTCTATCAGAAAAACTTAAGGGAAGATATCGGATTCCGCTGCCGTTATTGGGCATCTAAAATTTCTAGTAGCGTTATTAAATCACAATTTTAATCTGCTTCTATTTTATTTATTTTTAAATAATTTTTAGAGTGTAAAAGGAGCCGACTGTTTTGGCCTGGCAGGAAGCGTTTTCACCAGTCTTTCCCGGTTCATTTGTTAATAAAACCGACGGTTTTAATCTCGAATATAGGTGTGTTATGTCTCATAATGCATTGAATAATAAAGTAAATATAAAGTATTTTTTGTCCGGATTACGGCATTTACTAATCATTATTTTGATTATTGTCAATTTATTGACAACTATTTCCAGGCGGTGCTATATTGTGCATTACTTAAGTATGACTGCAACATACTTGAGAAAGTTCCACCAAGCTCCACCTAAATGTCAGTCATATTTCTATTGGCTGTAAAAGAATTCAAACGGATTTATTTATCATAAACGACAACCTGAGGGATCGTTTTGCCCTTTCAGTTTTATGGTAAAAAATTTGTTGTAAAGGCTCCACCTAAATGTCAGTCAGAGTTCTTCTGGCTGTAAAAGAAATTCACGGATTTTCCAACTGGACATGGATATATTTACATGGACATGGACATATTAATCATGGATTTCATGAATTTATTTATCATGGATTTATTTATCATAAACATAATTTGAGGAATTGTTTTCCTCTTTTTTATTATCTTTATGGTGAAAAATTATGATGTAGATAAATTTATCTAAATTAACTAAAAAATATTAAAAGAGGATGTGAGAATGTTTATAAACACTCTGAAACAATTTCTCCGAAACACAACTTTTCTAACTGCTGCTGTCGCAATTGTTTTTGCGACCGCAGCAGTTACTTCTGTTGATGTAAGGGCAGATGATGATGATGGAGATAGAAATAGTAGTATAGATATAGACCGCGCAAGCTGGAGCAACGACCGTGACCGACTGACAGTACGTGGTAATGATGCACGAGATGACGATACCGTGACTATCAGGTACGGCAAAAAAGAAGATAATGGTGTCGTGATTGGCACTACCCGAGCGGACGGTGATGGTGATTGGGAATTCCGTATCTCTGGTATTGATCCAGTGCCGTGTGATGTAACCGCAGAAGACAGTCGCGACGACGATGATAAGGAAGTACGAGGAGCGCCGAGAGACTGTAGCAACGACGGTGGTGGTCAACCGCCTGTGCAGGTGTGCAACATCGCGGTCAGCCCGACCACCCTCGCTTTTGGCGACGTGACGGTGGGCAACTCCGGCACGCTGAGCACTACGGTGAGCAACAGCGGCGATGCCGCCTGTGATGTCACCCTGGCGAGCAGTGGCAGCAACGACTTTGCCGTCGCGCCCCCGACCAGCTTCAGCGTGGCCCCCGGCGGCAACCAAAGCGTCTCGGTGAGCTACACCCCCGGACAAATCGGCTGCTGACACCGGCACCCTGGCGGTCAACAGCGACGATCCTGACACCGCGACGGTCAACGTGGCCCTTACGGGTAACGGCGTACAGCAGCAGGTCAACGAGTGCAACATTTCCGTCAGCCCGCTGGCGCTCAACTTCGGCAACGTGAACCTGGGCAACACTCCCACGCTGAGCACCACCGTGAGCAACAACGGCGCGGCCGCCTGTAACGTCAACCTGGTGAGTACCGGCGGTAACGACTTCGCCATCATCGGTAACACCAGCTTCAATGTATCGGCCGGCAGCTCGCAGAGCGTCTCGGTGAGCTACACCCCCGGTCAGGTCGGCAGCGACACCGGTAATGTGGCGGTCAACAGCAATGATCCCGACACCCCCACGGTCAACGTGGGCCTGACAGGTAACGGCGTGGACAACGTTGTGAACTGTACGCCCCTTACCGGCGTTTCCATTAACTCCACCAGCCAGACAGGTTGTGCAGAACAGGCGGTGCCCGAGGTAAACACACTGCTAAATGGCGATTTCCGCGTGCTGGCCATCAACGACCTGGGTATGCACTGTGGTGATTATGACACCCGTATCTCCAGTATCCTGCCACCATTCCAGGTACTGCTTGGTCAGGTGATTGAGCGCGGCGCTGTGCCAACGTTGAACCCGGCGGGAGTGAGCCTGTCGTACTCTTCGGCCTCTAACTCGCAAGATCCTGTCCTGAGTAGGATCGGTGCCATACGCGGCCTGAAGGACGATGGCACAACTTACAAGACTAACTTCTGGGATGCGGTTGCTGGTGGCGCTTATGATCCGTTCTACCCAGGTGGAATGGGTATCACCCCGCTGACAACTGGCGGCTTCCCGGTCACAGATGACATCAGTCTGCCGGTACCCAATGTTGAACATCTTTATATTGGTGATGATGGTGTGATCGACAGCGGAGATGAAGGTCTCTCGGCTGTGCAGCACGCCATGCCAGGGCTGAACAACCCGTACTTCCTCAACGACCCACAGACGGTCAACGAGCACTATGGTGACAAGCCCTTCTTCATCAACTTCCCGTTTGGCTACGTGGCTGAGAACGTGAACTGGTACGAGGGGGCAGGTGTTCCATTTGCCGCTTATGACGACTTCGGTTATGAGAACCCTTACCCACTGGTTCGTGTTGAAGCCAAGCAGGGCAACACCACTGTTGCCACGATTGATACCGTGCTGCCAATCTCCGGAGAGGCGAGCTGTACCAACTGTCACTCTGATCCTGCCGATGTGTTGAACAGTCGCACCAGTCAGCCAACAGATACGCTGAATAATGCCGGTCTGCCGGTAGCGGTGAGTCTGGATGATCCGGACCAGAACCTGCCTCTTGACGTCAGCATCGAGTACGCGGCGGACATTAACATCCTGCGTCTGCACGACCTGAAGCATGGTGCTAACTACGTGAGCACCGCTTGTGACAACGTGCCCATGGGGGAAGACTGCCTGATCACCGCTCCAGCTCCCTGCGACATCACGGCCAACAACGGCAACGGGGATGCGAACTGCCTGACTGCCAAGGCGTTGGATCCAGTGAATCCGAAGCCGGCTGTCTGTCAGACATGTCACTATACCCCGGCACTGGATCTGGCGCAGTTCGGTCCACTGGCTGGAGACGTCGGCACCCTTGCCAACGGACGTAACCAGCTGGCGCATTCAAGTAACTCCAACGTAATGCACAGCCACCACGGTGGTCTTGGTAACCTGTTCCCACCAATGCCAGCGCCAAATCAACTGGCTGATGGTACTATCACCAACCAGGACGAGCGTCTGGCGGTGTTAGAAGAGACCTGTTACCAGTGTCACCCGGGCACCACTTCGCAGTGTCTGCGTGGTGCGATGTTCAACGGTGGCATGCTGTGTAACGACTGTCACGGCAGCATGGAGCAGGTCGGTGCTGACTTCTCCGCAGGCGTCTCTCCGACTAACCCGGGTGCGTTTGTCCTGGGCGGCAACTTCTATGACCCTAACGACCCGCAACCGCGTGTGCCATGGGCCAACGAGCCGGGTTGTGGTTCATGCCATACTGGTGATACCGGTAACAACCTGGTCGGCACAGCCGGTACCATCGTTAATACGCGTGATGTAGACGGCAACGTAGACAATCTGCGTCTGCGCCAGGCCTACGTGACAGGGGATACCAAGGCTACGCCGATCGTGCCGACTAACGATCGCTTTGCCGAGCCAATCGTTCCGGCCACGTTTACCAACGCTGATGGCAGCACATTTGCCAACCCGGGTGCGGGTAATCCGCAGCTGTACCGGGTGAGTACCGGTCACGGTGGTGTAATGTGTGAAGGTTGTCATGGTGCAACCCATGCGGAATGGCCAAATGCCAATCCACTGTCTAACGACAATGTCACGGCGGACCAGTTGCAGGGCCATACCGGTGCGATCACCGAGTGTAGCGTCTGTCATACAGACCTTAACGCGCTAGGCACTAACGGTTCTAGCGCCAGCCTGCAGGGACCGCATGGTATGCACGTAGTGGGTAACACCAACTTCTCCAACGGTGGCCACCGCGACCAAATCGATCGTAATGCCTGCCGTGCCTGCCATGGTCAGAATGGTGAAGGTTCAGTGCTCTCACGTACTGCGGCCGACCGCCAACTGTCGGGTGGTGCTGGCAATGTGCCTAAGGGTACGCCTATCACCTGTACCATGTGTCATGGCAACGAGTTGTAACGTGTAACGCCTAAACTGACGGCAGGACGCTGTCTTTAATCAAAGGCCTCATCGGGAAACCGGTGGGGCTTTTTTTATGTACAGGATGTACGGTATTTCGTGGGTGCATGGATGCACAGGAACGATTATACCCATGGATGGGCGGTATACCGCAAGGAGCCATGGAGGGCGGTGCGGATATGTACAGGATGTACGGGCAGAAAAATGCTCCTCGGCAATTGCTCCTCGGTAACTGCTCCTGCGTTACCCTACTACCGTACGTCCTGTACATATGCATTGCCCTACTACCGTCCATCCATGGACATATGCATTTTCCGCACTCCCCACATCTGACCTCCATGGATGGAGGGAATGCAACAGGATTGTAGGAACAATCCTTGCCATGTGGGTCGGCTGAAAATTGCTCCTGCATTTTCCGCACTCCCCACATCCATGTGGGTCGTATGGCGCGGGTGCATGGATGTACAGGTGCGGTGAATGGTCAGGTCGCTCCAGGACATCCATGTCCTCTGCAACACTAGTACATCCTGTACGTCGGATGCAGGGGTAGTTATTTGTTCCTACATCTGACCTCCATGGATGAAGGAAATGCAACAATATTGTAGTAACAACCCTTGCCCTGTAGCGATCCTTCCGGTCGGGATGACAGACAGAAGAAGTGATTTTTAATCACTCTAAGAAACCACCTATGGACTTTCAGTCCAAAGTTGTTGAGTTATCAGGTTTGCTGGCGTACATAAAACTAATGTATCAATTGTTTCTGTTTTAGTATATAAAAGAAATGTTGATATTATTATTCGGGATAATTAATATTACATGAAGGAAACGTGTAGTGTGACATTCGCAGATATCTTCTGGTGAGTTGTTCAACACTTTTTTCAGGGCCTTGTGCGTTTTTCTGGTTAGGCCATAGAAGATGAGGGATATCAATGTCTGTGGAGGCAACTCAAGCGAACCGATCGATTGTTGTTACATCACCCCTGGGTGATGATGTATTGCTTTTCCACAGCATGAACGTAAGCGAGCAGTTAGGGCGTCTGTTTCAGTTTGACCTTGATCTGCTCAGCGAAGATCCCGAAATCAAACTGCAGGATATTCTTGCGCAAAACGTGACCATACGTTATTTACGTCCCGATGGCGAAAGCCGCTATTTCAATGGTTTTGTAAACCAGTTTAGCCAGGCTGGTACGCACGGTAATTTATTTGTCTATCGGGCAACACTTCGGCCCTGGTTCTGGTTTCTCACGCGCACCGCAGACTGTCGCATCTTCCAGAATAAAACGGTTCCTGACATCATCAAAGAGGTGTTTCGCGATAAAGGCTTTAGCGATTTCGAAGATACCTTAAGCGGCAGCTACCGCGAGTGGGAGAATTGTGTACAGTACAGAGAAACGGATTTTAATTTCATCAGTCGACTGATGGAACAGGAAGGTATGTACTACTTTTTCAAGCACGAAGACGGTAAACATACACTGGTGCTATCCGACTCCATCAGTGCGCATGAAACTGTGCCCGGTTATGAGGAGGTGCCGTATTATCCGCCGGAAGAAAGCGAACGACGTGAGCGCGACCATATTTCCGACTGGTCGTTAAATCAACTCATTCAGCCTGGTGTGTATGCACTCAATGATTATGATTTCAAAAAACCAAAAGCAAATCTTGAAGTGAAGTCATCCGTTTCACGCGAACATGATCAGGCCGATTTTGAAATCTATGATTACCCCGGTGAGTACAAGGAGAGCAGTGATGGTGAAGCTTATGTGCGTGCTCGCATTGAAGAATTACAGTCCCAACATGAAGAGGTTCAGGGCCAGGGCAATGTAGCGGGGCTGATGACCGGGTGTTTATTCAAGCTTATCAACTATCCCCGTGAAGACCAGAACCGTGATTATTTAATTACCTCATCCAGTTACAACCTGGGGCCGCAAGAATATGAGTCGGCTTTTGCTGGTGGTAGTGGATCGATTTTTTCCTGCGGTATCACCGCGATTGATAAACAACAGGCATACCGTGCACCGCGCATTACACCGAAGCCGGTAGTTCAAGGCCCGCAAACTGCCACTGTGGTGGGTAAAGCCGGCGAGGAAATATGGACGGATGAACATGGCCGGGTAAAGGTACAGTTTCACTGGGATCGTTATGGTCTGGAAGATGAAAACAGCTCATGCTGGATGCGCGTATCACAGGTGCATGCAGGAAAAGGTTTTGGTGGCATTGATATTCCGCGCATTGGTGAAGAGGTCATCGTGTCATGTCTGGAGGGTGATCCGGATCAGCCTATCATTACTGGTCGTGTCTACAATAGTGACAATAAACCGCCCACCGGGTTACCTTCTGCCGGTATGGTCAGTGGCCTGAAATCAAATAGTACACCGGGTGGTGGTGGCTACAACGAAATGACCATGGATGATACCAAGGGAAGTGAAAAAATCAGCATTCATGGTCAGTACAATATGGATACCACTATTGAGAACGACCAGACATTAACCGTAAACAATAATCGTACTTCAACTATTGCTGTGGATGATGCTGAGACGGTTGGTAGTAATCAAACCGTTTCCATCGGAGCCGATCAATCAGTAACCATAGGCAGTAATCAAACTGTGGGTATAGGATCTAACCAGACCATCACTGTCGGTGCTGCCCGCAGTTTAACCGTAGGTGCAGGTGAAACGGTCAGTGTGGGTTCAAGTAAAACAGAAACCATTGCAATTGCAAAGGCATTGAGTATCGGTGCGGCTTACCAGGTAAGTGTTGGTGCGGCGATGAACGAAACCGTGGGAGCGCGTTAAGGCTGAAGAGATTGGTGGTGCGAAGATTGTCGCCGTGGCAGGTGCTAGTAGTGAGAATGTTGGTGCAAATAAATCAGTTAATGCCGGTGGTAATATATCGGAAAGCGCAGGTAAGGATGTGAGTGTATCTGCGGGTAAGAATGTGAGTGTTTCTGCCGGCGCGGATATGACTACTTCTGCAACGAAGAAAATGATGATAAGTGCGGGTGACGATTTTGCTATTAGCGGAAGCAAGAAAGGTGTTATTAGTATTGCTGATGAACTGAGTATTACCTGCGGTAAAGCAACCATTGTGATGAAAAAAAATGGCGACATTACTATCAATGGCAAGAAAATCACGGTGAAAGGTTCGGGTGATGTCATTATAAAAGGCAAGAAAATACTGCAAAACTAGTTGTTACACAGGCTTTTTTTAAAATAACATGTGACAAGGGTGGTTGACATGAATAACGAAATTATTGATGTAGTTGCAGAATCAGATGTGACATCATCAGCAGACAAAAATAAACAAACAACACAACTAGATGGTGTCGTTATTGGTGTGCTCATGAGCTTTACCGAGGCGGGTATGCCACTGGTGGCTTTCCCCGGTAATCAAAGTGAAACAGGTTTAGCTGCACACTCCACAACACGCTTTAAGTCTGACGATATAGGTTGCCAGGTGGCCTTACTATTTGAAGGCGGTGATCCACAACGGCCCATCGTTATCGGTCGTATTCAACACCCGCAAGAAATTCGTTCAACCAGGGCAACAAAACATAAGCGCAGAACTTGATAATGAGCGACTTGAATTTAAAGCCGGAAAAGAAATTGTGCTGCGTTGTGGTAAGGCGAGTATTACCTTAACCAAAGCCGGAAAAATTATTCTGCGTGGGGCTTATGTGTTAAGTCGTTCGTCAGGGGTTAATAAAATTAAGGGTGGATCGGTGCAGATTAATTGACGTGCTGACATAAGGGAGGAACTGCGAATGACAACGTATTTTAGAGATAAAACGCTATGTGGATGGTAAATAACCAAACACCTTTTGCAACAGAACGGACCTGGGTACGTGACAAAAACGGTGCAGAAGTTTGGCTGGTTGCAATTAAAGGGACATATGATATTCAACCTGATGGTTCGCTGCTTGTCGCCGAAGAACAAGAAGCCGTCAACATAGCACCCAAACTAAGAGAAGGTAGCGAAACACCAAGCTTATTATATGACACGGACTTGCCGCACAAAAAAGCCAATACAGATGTTCTGGTTGAAGGGCATGCCTATGCGCCAAAAGGTCAACCGACCCGAAAAATGAATGTTGGGCTGAAAGTTGCCAATATCAATAAAACGTTAACTGTTACTGGCGACCGTGTTTGGGAAAAGATGTTAACGGGGCTCTCCATGAGTTCGCCGCAGCCCTTTTTGAAAATGCCGCTAATTTATGAGCGCTCTTTTGGCGGTACGGATCAACTTTCAGAAAATCCAAAACATCATGATTGGGAAGCACGTAACCCAGTGGGTCTTGGTTTTGCGACTAAAGCCGAGCACCTATTGAGGAAACCTGCACCTAATATTGAAGATCCTAAGTCGCTAGTTTGTTACTGGAATGATCGGCCACGCCCGATGGGTTTTGGGCCAGTTGCGGGGCACTGGTCTCCGCGAGTTGAACTAGCGGGTACCTATGATGAAGAGTGGGAGAAAACCCGTCAGCCATTGCTCGCCAAAGACTTTGATGAACGTTACTACCAGTGTGCACCACAGGATCAACAGGCTTCAGGTTTTCTCAGGGGTGGAGAGAAAGTCGAACTGTTTAACTTTACGCCCAATGGACATCTGCTGTTTAAATTACCGCGCTTTTATTTTTCGATTACTACCCATTATTTTGATGGAACCAGTGAGACTCATCGCGCGGTATTACATACAGTGACAATAAAACCTGACGATCCCAAAGTGGTTTTGGTTTGGCATACACATCTGGAATGCCACTTTAAAGTGTTGAAATTAAGTCATACAACAGTTCGGCTTAAGCAGCGCGTTTTGCAATCTGAAAGTGATAAAGAAAACTCGGTGGTGGTGTGATGGAGACTGTGTAATGGCCACAGTGGAGCGCAGCAATGCCTCAACAAGCAATCCGCTATGCATCGTAGGCATTGGCGCAACAACGGCGGTGGGGTTAAACGCGGCTGCAACGGCCGCCGCAGTTAGAGCCGGCATAGACGGTTTTGAAGAACACCCCTACATGATCAATCAGGAGGGTGATCCCTATGTATTAGCCATGGTGCCTTCCATTGGTGCCTCGTTAACTGGAATCGATAGATATATCGCGATGTCTACGCCAGCAATCACTGACGCACTCGAACCGCTTCAAGGTATTGAGCTGCAGCAAGGTCAATGTGAGCTGATCGCGGTGGTCGCACTTCCCGAGAAACGGCCGGGTTTGCCAGAGAATCTGGATAAACTAATAGATTGCCATATTTTGGCGCAGAGCAATGAACAGGTTGTTTTTAAAAGCACCAGGACAGCGTTTAAGGGCCACGCACTGGGGTTAATGGCGTTGGAGACGGCCAGTAAGTTGCTTGCTGCGAAAGAGACTGAATTTTGTTTGGTGGGAGGCGTTGATAGTTATATTGATCCCGATACGCTGGATTGGATTGAAGAGAATGAACAGTTGCATATTCCATCGAATGCCTGGGGTTTTATTCCCGGTGAAGCGGCCGCTTATTGTTTGCTGTGTTCTGCCGCTACGGCCGATAAATATAAATTACTTGTGTTGGCTCAATTGGTTTCAGTTGCTTCAGCGCATGAAAAAAATCAAATAAAAACTGAAACCGTTTGTATTGGCGAAGGGCTGACAGAAGCAGTGCGAAAGGCAATATCAGGATTACCACCCAAGGTCAAAATCGATTTCACCATTTGCGATCAAAATGGCGAAGCCTACCGAGCCGATGAATATGGCTTTATGTTATGCAGGTTAGCCGAGGACTTTTCTGATCCATCCGATTATATGGCCCCCGCAGATTGTTGGGGTGATGTAGGTGCAGCCTCTGGGCCGTTGTATTTGAATTTAGTTATTACCGCTGCGGGAAAAGGCTATAGCAAAGGCCCTTATACGCTTTTATGGGCGAGTTCTGAAGGTGGGGAGCGGTCTGCTGCGTTAATTCGGACACTGGTTTATGAGCGCGGAGGTGTCTGATGGGACAAACTATCCACGTAAACGGAAAATCGAATTCTTTAGCGCATAAAGGCAGTATGGGAATTGCCAAATCGACATTGCCGGATGTCTGTAAAACACCCTCTCCGGGTGGGCCGGTTCCTATCCCTTATCCAGTGATAGTTTCGATGTCCAGTGATCTGAAAAAGGGTAGCAAAAAAGTTAAGTTTGATGGTGGTAATTCGGCTGCGATAAAAGGTTCTGAGTTTAGTCGTTGTACTGGTGATGAGCCGGGGACTGCTGGTGGAGTGAAGTCCAGTACCAATATGAAGGAAGCTACCTGGATCTTGTACTCCTTTGATGTGAAGATTGAAGGGAAGAATGCTTGTCGTTTGAGTGATAAGATGATGATGAATCATGGGAATACGGCTTGTTTGGCCGGTTTTAAAGTTATTCCCGTGTATGGAGGCGAATCGCCTTGCGGCATATGTGGGAAGGCCGATGGCCATCCGATTGCAACCACCGATGAAACAGATAGCAAGGTGGCGGAAAGAATAGACAAAGCAAAAAGTAGGCTCGGTGATAAACCCAAAAGACAGGGCTTTATGGTTGCAGCTTTAAAGTGCTTGGACCCATCCGGGAGGTCGGTTACCTTGTTCCAGTCCTCTGGTGTGGGCAGTGTGCAGGGTTTTATAGGTTTCCCAAAAAACACTGGACCGATTAGAAACGCCGGTGGTTACGAAATTCCCGAAGATATGTTGGCCAGCACGAAAGTGGATAATGTTCCAGGCAGGTGCGCAGGACCCAAAGCTATCATAGCGGCCAATAATAATGGGTTTAAGCCGGTTGGGATGACCGAATCATGGGTTGGTAGGAGAAATCCAAACTTCAAAGAAGGTGATCATGCTGAGTCTTGTGGTACGTGCAAGAAGCTATTGCCCATGCTGTTGTGCGATCAACCACCTGAAGGATAGAAACCAATTAACTTAAACGCTCCTTGGAGAAAATAATTGAATAATCAAACGCCATGGGATGAAGTTCTCTCTGAGATCCTGGTATTTCTGCCGGAGTACTCAAAGCAGGTAAAAGCCGCAACGCCCCAAAAGATCCATCAACTGGAATCTTGTGTAGGTAGGCTACCTGACGAGTACCAGCGTTTTCTTAATGTTTTTGGTGATGATGTCGGAGTCAAGATAAGCTCTGCTGATTTCAGTATCGATGCGGTACTGGAAACCTACAGTGATGCAACATGGTCGCCACCTAATGATTTGCTCATGATTGGCATACAGCAAGATGATGAAATTGGATATCATCTATGTTTCTCATTGCGGCCACAAGATTACGGCAGAATATTGGGTGTGTATTTTGGCGGCGATACTGTAGCGGATCAGAAGAACTGGCAGGAAGAATCGCACTATGAATGGATGAGTCTCCAATCGATGGTATTCAACTCCGCTTTTGAATCATACCAGATTGCCAATAGCTATGATCAACATATGTTTATAGCGCGTAGCAGCGATACAGATTTAGGAGAACTTGAAAGTATTTTTCATCAGCTCGGCTACCAACGTCTTGCGCTGTTTGACGACTGGCATAGGTCATATGTTTCCGATTCTGGTGATACCATAATATTTAAGCGACCCATGGGTATCGGGAATCAGGTGTTGTTTGGTACAAAAGATTCAACGATCAATTCGTTGGAAAAGTTCAAAAGAAAATTGAAGATTTCAGTTAATTGGAATTATATTGGTACGCTCTAAAGAAGAAGCAGAGGACAAGAAGCAATGAAAGGGCAAAAGGGGGGTCAAGTCGTACGCCGTTACCGGCAACTTATCTAGCAGGTTAAAGTCCTGTCCGGGGAATTGCCCATTCATCCCCAGAGAACACAGAGAACACACAGAGAACACAGAGAACACACAGAGAACACAGAGAACACACAGAGAACACAGAGAACACAGAGAACACAGAGAACACAGAGAACACAGAGAACACAGAGAACACAGAGAACACAGAGAACACAGAGAACACAGAGAACACAGAGAACACAGAGAACACAGAGAACACAGAGAACACAGAGAACACAGAGAACACAGAGAACACAGAGAACACAGAGAACACAGAGAACACAGAGAACACACAGAACACAGAGAACACACAGAGAACAGAGGGGGTCAAGTCTTGACATGACATATTAACTGACCTATATTTAAATTACATCAAAAAAATAAAAAAAGGGGTCAAGTCTTGACATATCATATTAACTGACCTATATTTAAATCATGTCGCGCCCACTACGCATAGAATATGAAGATGCTTACTACCACGTAATGAACCGAGGTCGTGGTCGGCAGTGGATATTCCCGGATTCAGGTTATTATGAAGATTTCATAAAGTGCCTGGAGGAAGCACATAAACGCTTTGGCATTGAAATCCATGCATATTGTTTGATGGGCAATCACTACCATTTGTTGATAAAAACACCCAGAGGTAATTTGAGTCGCGCCATGCGACATATTAATGGCGTTTATACACAACGTTATAATCGTCGGAAGAAAACCGACGGACCACTGTTTCGTGGCCGGTATAAAGCGATTGTCATTGATGCCAGTAGTTACTTATTGCAAGTGAGTCGCTATATCCATAGAAACCCGATTGAAACCAAAAAGCCTTTAGTAGAGCAATTAGAAGATTATCGCTGGTCAAGTTACAGTGTTTATATCAACAAAGCTAAAGCCGAACAGTGGCTGAATCGAGATACGGTTTATGGCGAGTTAGGAAGTTTGCATAAATACACAGCCTATCAATCGTACGTTGAGCAGGGTAATGATATAGAGACAGAACGATTTTATCAGCTAAAGAACACACCAGCTGTCTGGGGGAGTCAGTCTTTTAAGGAGCAAGCTTATGCTTTTGCGCAATCCCTGGATATTGAGATCGATAAAAAAGGACTGAAGAATCCGGTTCAGTTGCTTCAAATAGTTCGCACAGTCAGTGAATACTACGAGTTTCCCGTTGAAGCTATACGGGTGGCAACACGGGGGCAAGGAGTGAAGTCTGTTCCTCGATGGGTGGCTATGAAATTATGTCAGGAAATTGGTGGCGCTAAGCTTTCAGAGCTAGCAGTAGAATTTAATGTGGGTCATTATTCGACAATATCACAGACTATTGGGAGATTAAACCGACTGATGTTGGAAGCGCCAGGGATTGCAGCTGATTATAAGTTGTTAAGTCAAGATTTGACCCCTTGATTCCTTGTTCTATTGACATAAACAGACGCTGCCATTGTTCGATGACTTCAGTAGCGCTCCAGTTAGTAGCGGTGACACGATCGATGTGCAGTACCAGGTGATAGTGGTTGCTCATGATGGCATAGGCGGCAATGTCGATGGCGAAAATGTCAGCTAATGCTAGTAACCGATCCTGTATCCATTGCCGTCGGTGTGCGTAGCTTTTTCCTGTGAGCGCATCGTCACCGCATAAAAAAGCACGGCGGACGCATCGTGAGACGCAGTGGTAATACGGGGTGGCATCGAGTGAGACCAATGTCTTCCTGGGTTTTGGCATGTGGCTATCCTTAGCGAGTTGTTGCATTAACGGTACAAAATCGATATGTTATTGTCAATTGTTTTTATGGTTGTCTTTGTTTGTCAGGTTCGACTAATCATTGGTCATAATAATACACTATACTGGCTTTTGGATTTGAATGGATATACACTCGACTGTATGGATAGTCGGGGACAAAAATCAAGACGGTGACAGGAAATTATCAAAATCTAAAACTATATTGCAGTTGTGTTCTACTGTTTGTCATTATTGCGGGATGTGGTCATAGCGAGTCTGTAATACAGGGTAGAGCACTTGATAAGCAGGGTTTTCAGAAGTTTTTCGGCGAGCAAACCCCAATTTATTTCAAGCGGGCGGAGTCTGATTCCAGGGTAAAGTTCGAGATAGAATACCTGTTTGAAAAGTCATCACCTTACCAGCATTATATTGTTGAAGTTGAATTTGACCGCAACGGTTCCATGCTAGACCAGGCAGCCTACCAAAAAGCATTGGCACAGTCGGAAAAATCCAGAAATCCCTTACAGCATCTGCAATATTTTCCCCAAGTTGGACTGCGGGCGCAATATCAGTTTCTGGGCGCCGGTCCCGGGGGGGCGTCGGAGCAATTGGTGTTTACCAGTACAAATTTACAATGGGATATCAAAATTTCGATGAGTCACTTGTTACCGGATAATATAACGGGACCTGAGCGCAGCATTTCTGACCTGGCTAGTTATATTGATCAATCGATTTCGAAAGGAAATAAGCCATAGGGATATATTATGAGTGATTATCTTAAACCATTACCTGTCAAAGCCGTGGCAGCTTGGTATTATCGTCTCGCAGCATCGTTTGCCAATAATAGTGTACAAGGTGCGACACCATTGGCTTCCGTGTTTTTAATACATTGGTTGGATAACCGTATAAAGGGTTCAGTGTTTAAATTCGATGCGCCTATACATCTGAAACAAAACGCACGGGTTCGTGAGGTTCAGCATTACCATCGTGAAGTATTTTTAACCAATAAAAAAGCGCGAATTGGTAAATCAGAGAAGTGGGCGGGGGTAGTCCCCAGAATGCAGGGAGTCGGTGGTTACAAAAAGTGGGTGCCCAGCAGCAATTTAACCATGGAATATGAATCTTTATGCGATATAGCGCCCAACAAACTCGAGCTAGTACGCATACAAATGCGTGGTACAGCAGCGGAAAGAGACTTGATGACTTCTCTGCGAGGGTTTCAACTTTATAGTAAAGTGGGTTTGACCGGTAAAAAACTGACGAATAGCAAGGTGCAAATCCAATTTACCAACTGGATATGCAAAGTGCTTGATACTTATGACTGGAATTACAAGGAGTATTTTACTGTACCCAATCCTGATTATGGCAGCAAAGACGCTAATGCCGTGCAGCCGGATAAACAATCAATCAGGGTATATCATAGCAATGCCAAACGTATTGAGGATGCCGGTTTGGCCGCGCCTTATAAAATTGAAAGTAATATATGGAAAGTCTCAGAAGCTACATTAGTGGCTATTGCAGAGGTGGATCCAGCGAAAAAAGTAACATGACTCATCAATATCTCTCAATCCGTTAGTTTTTTTGCATCGAATCGTCTCTGTGAGTGCTAGGTTTTTTCAGTCGACCGGTTAAGCGGTTTAGTCTCTGGCAAGATGGTCACCGCGGTGCTGGGCGAACGCACCGCGCGCATCGAGATGACCATTTTCGACGACGACAACGAACAGTTCGGCCATCTGTTATAAAAATGACAAGCTGCTGATCGTCGAAGGCACGTTGTCACGGGACGACTTCAACGGAAATAATTGGGGTCAGAGAAATAATTGAATAATTGGAATAATTGGGGTCAGAGTAAAATTAAAAATGCTGTCTGAGTGAATGTCCATAGCCAATTTATCGTGTCAGTGCCAGGCTACTGGGTAACGAACATTTTCGCCAGAAGACTGAAGTGCTCGTTGACGTCTTCCAGTACAGCTACCTCACGAAAGGGGGGGGAAGGGGTCAAGTCTTGATATATCATATTTACTGGCCTATATTCTAATCATGTCGCGCCCACTACGCATAGAATATGAAGATGCTTACTACCACGTAATGAACCGAGGTCGTGGTCGGCAGTGGATATTCTCGGATTCAGGTTATTATGAAGATTTCATAAAGTGCCTGGAGGAAGCACATAAACGCTTTGGCATTGAAATCCATGCATATTGTTTGATGGGCAATCACTACCATTTGTTGATAAAAACACCCAGAGGTAATTTGAGTCGCGCCATGCGACATATTAATGGCGTTTATACACAACGTTATAATCGTCGGAAGAAAACCGACGGACCACTGTTTCGTGGTCGGTATAAAGCGATTGTCATTGATGCCAGTAGTTACTTATTGCAAGTGAGTCGCTATATCCATAGAAACCCGATTGAAACCAAAAAGCCTTTAGTAGAGCAATTAGAAGATTATCGCTGGTCAAGTTACAGTGTTTATATAAACAAAGCTAAAGCCGAACAGTGGCTGAATCGAGATACGGTTTATGGCGAGTTAGGAAGTTTGCATAAATACACAGCCTATCAATCGTACGTTGAGCAGGGTAATGATATAGAGACAGAACGATTTTATCAGCTAAAGAACACACCAGCTGTCTGGGGGAGTCAGTCTTTTAAGGAGCAAGCATATGCTTTTGCGCAATCCCTGGATATTGAGATCGATAAAAAAGGACTGAAGAATCCGGTTCAGTTGCTTCAAATAGTTCGCACAGTCAGTGAATACTACGAGTTTCCCGTTGAAGCTATACGGGTGGCAACACGGGGGCAAGGAGTGAAGTCTGTTCCTCGATGGGTGGCTATGAAATTATGTCAGGAAATTGGTGGCGCTAAGCTTTCAGAGCTAGCAGTAGAGTTTAATGTGGGTCATTATTCAACAATATCACAGACTATTGGGAGATTAAACCGACTGATGTTGGAAGCGCCAGGGATTGCAGCTGATTATAAGTTGTTAAGTCAAGATTTGATTTTTTTCTGATTCCAATGATATCTTTAATGCTTAATTTAGATTCACCACTTTGTTCACCTTCAATTAATGCAAGTTTTATCAAGTCTGTGGTTGCCAGGTCGTTTCGAATCAGGTAGCACGAATATAATCACTGGCATTGGCATAGCGGCCACTGCTTACCTGGCTATTGATCCATTGTCTCATTTCATTGGGTAGGGAAATATTTAGAGTGGCCATGTTGCTCACCTTAATAATCAGAGTGATTAAATTATCGAATATATTGGCAATGTTTGCCACTGCATATCTGTTAAGGAGATCAGGGTCATAAAAGACTTCTGAGAGTTTACCTATCAGATATTTTATGTGCTGTTTGGTTAATTTAGCTGTAGTATCAGATATTATTAATCATGTTTTGACAACTTTACTGGGTTACTCAAGAAGTCTGCAGAAATAGGTTTACGATAATTAGTGTACTCATCTTTCACGTTGCTAAAAAATAAAAATTAATCTTTTTTAGAGTAAATGATTTTAATGGAAGCACTCATCATAAAACCCATTATCGAACAACACGCAGAAGAAGCATCGTTTCTTATGGCTTCAGCGTGATGCGGCTATGCGTGAGCCACATTATTCTCTCAAGGATCTCGCTCACCTTGATGATCGTTTAGAGGCACATATTGATGGCCTGCGAATTGCGGGTGAGTCAGGCTGGGAAGTTTGCAAGCAAGCGCTGGCCTTGAATGAACCCGGTGAAGTTTTCGCCGCTGCTGTGCTTGCCTTTGAAAGTGAAGACGGTCAACGGGTTGATGAGGTGGTTAAAGTGGCGATTGAAGCCCCGGAGAATTGGCGTGCGCTTATCTCGGCAGTCGGCTGGTTATCCGATGAAGATTACCAGCGCTGGGTACCCGGTATGCTGAAGGCTAATGATCTGTCTTATCGTCGTTTGGCTATCGCCGCAAGTGTCATTCATCGTCAGGATTCAGAGTCAGCTTTAACAGTCGCGCTTGATGATCCTGAAGCAAACTTTCAGGCCAGAGCCCTGCGCGCAGTGGGCGAGTTGAAGCGCCGTGATCTGTTGCCTGTTTTGCAGCAGAAATTTAAGTCTGATGATGCGGCCTGCCAATTCTGGGCCGCGTGGTCCGCGGTTTTATTGCGTGATAAGTCTTCTCTGGATGTTCTTAAAACATTTGCAACTGCAGAATCGCCATTTCTTGCACAGGCCTTACAACTTATGTTGCGTGTAATGGATGTACCCAGTTCTACCAAATGGTTAAGTGACTTCACCCAAAGTCCCGAAGTTTTACGTCACGCTGTTTTGGGTGCAGGTATTATTGGTGACCCGATGTATATTCCATGGTTGATTAACTTAATGACCGTACCTGAAGTCTCTCGTGTGGCAGGGGAAGCGTTCAGTATGATCACAGGTGTTGACCTTGCTTACGATGATATGGAAGGTGAATGGCCTGAAGGTTTTGAAGCTGGACCGTCAGAAAACCCAGAAGATGAAGATGTGGCGATGGACTCTGACGAAGACTTACCCTGGCCCGAGCCGAGCCTTATACAGGCATGGTGGGAGAAAAATAAAAATAACTTCCCCGTAGGTACCCGTTATCTCGTCGGCAAACCCATTGCAGAGGAACACTGCCAGCAAATTTTAAACACAGGTTTTCAACGCCAGCGCAGAGCAGCAGCATTTGAACTGGCCTTACTACAAAAGGATAAGTCATTGTTTAACACAAGTGCACCGGGGTTTCGGCAG
>CAWDMF010000023.1:0-81472 GCA_963803185.1 uncultured Gammaproteobacteria bacterium
TAATCGTCATCATCTTCATAGGCAAAAGGATCTTCATCCTGAGTAATCGGCGTGTCGTCACAATTTCCCCATTCTGACCAGGAACCCGGGTAACATTTAATATTCGGATAACCTGCCTGTTTCAACATAATGTAAGTATGTGACGAGCGATGACAAGTTTGACAGTAGGCGATTATTTCTTTGTCTTTTGCTAATGCGGCGATCCTGTAGCATTTCCAGGATTTTGTCATCTGACTTCATGCGGTTGTGGCGAGCAGGATCCTTGTTAAGTTTCCAGTCAATATTGATGGCTCCAGGTATATGCCCACTGCGTTTAGCAAGGGGTTGCAAGCCGGTAAATTCATCATGGGAGCGAGCGTCAATTAGCACTACATTTTCATTATTGAGATTTTCTAAAATGTAGTCTTTATCGACAATGATATTGCTGATGGATTTTGCCTGGTAGTTACTTGGTTCACGAAATTCTTCTACAACATGAAGAGGAAAACCTTCAGTCGACCATGCAGTCATGCCCCCGTTAAGCAAAGAGAAGCGGGTATGTCCTATGGCATCTAAGGTGACAAGTAGACGGGATGCGCGTCCGCTGCCTTCGTCATCATAAGCGACTACATGTTTTTCCGGTGTTAAGCCGATAGAGGATAATGCTTCGCTAATATCCTCTAATTCAGGTAGCAAACCCTGTGCGAATTTACCTTTTTTGATGAGTTTGGAGTAGTTAAGGTGTACCGCAGTAGGAACATGCCTTTCGCTGTAGCGCTGTTCAGAGTCAACAGAGACAATGATTATCTGATCATTGGCCATTAGCGGTTCTAGTTGGCCGGGTTCGACCAGTAAGGGTAAATGGATTTCAGACATATAGAATTTCTACTCTTTATTTATTTCGTTTATTATTTAATGAGTTTGCTGAGCCAGGCACTTTGCAGCTTTAATGGTGTCGGCTTTAATTTTTAATGTTCTTTAAGGAATATCTGCTTAAGTTAATTAGATTCAGGCGCAGGAAAGATTGTACGTGTTTTTCACCAGGTGTGCGTTAATAGTTACTCTATTGCGGCGATCTTCGGGGAAGATATGGACGATTATAACAAGCCAAAAATAACTGGACTTGATTACAGCTTCCTTAAGGCATCAATAATGGCTGATGGCTCCATGCGTTTCATATAGTCTGTATCGGCAAACATCGCCCGTACAATACCTTTACTATCGATTACAAAACTACCTGGAACGGGCAGTATATTACGGCCTTCGCCATTAAAGGCTTCAATGTCTATACCATGATTTTTGTATACTTCAACCAGCTCAGCAGGTAATTCGAAGTACAGTTTATAAGCTTTCATCACACTGCTATCCAGATCACTCAATACTTCAAACGGATAACCTTTTTCCTTGAATTGCTCAACCGACTTATCAGGTGTTTGCGGCGTAATGGTAATTAACTGTGCGCCATATTTTTTAAACTCTGGCAGGCTCTGCTGCAAAACATGTAAATGCATATTACAGAAAGGACACCATGCACCCCGATAGAAAACCAGTACCACGGGGCCCTGTTTTAATTTATCTTTTAAATTTACAGCTTGACCCAATGCATTATTTAAAACAAAGTCAGGCGCTTTCTCTCCAACCTTGATTCCAGGGGCAGGCATTCTGCTGGCAAGATCTTTGCCTGCTTTTTCCATTACAGCCATATCACTTGACGAAAACGGCGATTTCTCTTTTTTTGATTTTTCCATGTACTGGTCAAGTGACTGCTTATAGCCTGGCAGCTCATTAGCCGCTGCAATCCCTGCTGGTGCAAGCAGCAATAGAAAACACCCGTAACACAAACTTCGATTCAGATGAAACATTGTTTTTCTCCCGGGTATCTTTCGGAATTAAGGTGACTTGTTCGGTAGTGGCTCGTCGCTAGCATCAGTTAGATCTGAACAGGCTGCTAAGTTAAAATTAAAGTCAGGCAACTATCCGTGTTCAGATCATATACTCACTACTTTAATTAAACAACCTGACCGGCACACCATCCTGATGACCATGCCCACTGAAAATTATAACCGCCTAACCAGCCGGTAACATCAACTACTTCACCGATAAAGTACAAGCCCTTGATTTTGCTGGACTCCATGGTTTTTGATGACAGTTCATTGCAATCAATACCACCAAGGGTGACTTCAGCAGTACGATAACCTTCTGTAGCATTCGGTTTTAGCTGCCAATTTTGTAATTGTTCAGCAATTCTGCCAATGTCACGGTTTGATATTTCCTGCAATGGTTTATCGATATCCGGAGCTAACAATACAGACAGCAGTCGTTTAGGTAGCACTTCAGCCAGTACGGTTTTTAATTTGACGTTAGCCTGTCTGAGCTGACGTGTTTTAAGCCAATCGACGACATCAATTTCCGGTAACAGGTTGATATAAATTGTTTCACCGGGTTTCCAGTAAGAAGAGATTTGTAATATGGCGGGCCCGCTTAAGCCACGATGTGTAAATAGAATATTTTCTTTAAACTGTCTACGTTTATTACTCACTTCACTTTCAACACAGACCCCTGAAAGTACTTCAAGTTTTTCTTTATCGTGTGGTTGCAGGGTAAAGGGCACAAGTCCCGGTCTGGTTGCCCAGACATGATGACCAAACTGTTCTGCTATTTTATAACCGAGTGGACTGGCGCACATTTTAGGTATGGATAAACCACCACTGGCAATAACCAGGGACCTTGTTTGAAAATTACCTAGTGAGGTTTTAATAGTAAAATTTTCGTCTTTTTTATCTTCAATATTTATTATATTACAGTTAAGACGAATGCAAACGTCTGCCTTTTTGCACTCAGCAAGTAGCATATTAAGGATGTCTTTAGCACTGTCAGTACAGAATAGTTTGCCCAGATCACGTTGCTGATAGGGTATATGGTATTCGTTAAGCAATGCGATAAAGTCCCACTGCGTGTAACGGCTCAGCGCTGATTTACAAAAATGCGGGTTGTGCGAGATGAAATTGCTGGCGTCGACATCCATATTGCTAAAGTTACAACGTCCACCGCCGGACATCAGTATTTTTTTACCTGCCTTGTTAGCATGATCCAGCACCAGCACTTTACGTCCCCGTTTACCGGCTTCAATAGCGCACATCAGTCCAGATGCACTGGCACCGATAATTAAAACATCTGTTTGAGTGCTTTTATCCGGCATGTAAGAGAAGATAATTTACCTTTATGAGCCTGAATTATGTCAATAACAAAAATGAAAAACATGTTGCATGTTAGCAGATTAGATTATTAAAGGCCTGGTAGCGTATACTTAGATGAAAATACAAAACTCTATGGAGGAGTAAGGTGAGTAACTACACACATATTCTGATGGCGATCGATTTCACTAAATCAGCTGAACAGATACTGGCTAAAGCCCGTGATATTGCGCAACGTAATAATGCAAAACTCAGTATGTTACACGTGGTGGAATACACCCCCCCGGTTGATTACGCAAATGATTCCATGATCAACAGTTGGGTGGTCGATGATAGAGAAATGCTGGAGCAGGCCAAACAGTCACTAGAAAGATTCAGCAAAAAACACAATTTGAAAAATGTCGATTTAAGTGTGCAATTTGGTAGACCTAAACATGTCATTTCTCAATTCGTCAAAGACCAGCAGTGTGATCTTGTTATAATGGGTTCGCATGGGCGACATGGTATCGGCCTGCTTTTAGGCTCAACTGCTAGTGCCGTACTGCACGCTATGCCATGTGACATACTGACTGTCAAATTAGACGAATAATTTCATTTAATAAAACATTCTGCTTGCTCACTTATGGAATTACAGGCCTGAAACTCTAATGTTTAAATCGATTGGCAAAACTATTCTCACTGGTTTTATCACCTTATTACCCGTCATACTCACTATTTATCTGTTGTACTGGTTGGCTGTATCATCAGAGGAGGTGATGGGTACTGTGCTTCAATGGGCCTTACCTAATGCGGTTTATTTCCCGGGGCTTGGCATGATTGCTGGACTGGTGGTTGTTTTTATCGTTGGTCTGTTAATGAAAGCCATCCTGATCCGTCAGTTGTTTTCTTTCGGTGAACAGATCCTTTACCGCTTACCTCTAATCAAAACTGTCTATCGTGCGATTCGTGACCTGTTTGATTTTTTCTCGCCGAAAGAGGAAAACCTGGGACAGGTTGTAGCGGTAACCTATAACGGTATGGAGGTGATAGGTTTTATTACCCAGACAAATCAACAACGTTTACCTGAATCTTTCCGCGAACAGGACAAGGTGCTGGTATATATTCCCATGAGTTATATGATTGGCGGATTTACTGTTTTTATTCCAGATGAACATGTTCGGCCTTTAAATATGAGCATGGAGGAAGCGATGCGCTTTGCCTTGACCGCAGGGATTACCGGCAAGAATGTAAATTAATAAAACCGATCACTGCTGTCCTGTTAACTACCAGAGACATGAAGCGGACACATTTATCAACGACCATCACCCGCATGGACGCGGGTGTTGAGCCGCCATGGATGGCTTTACGGCGTGTCGATGGTGGATGTGTCCGCTTCATGTCTCGGATATGTGCAACCCTGGTACAGGCCTGCTACATCAGCCTATTTAGATAATTTCTTTTTGTTAACGGGACAGCAGTGAAAACCGACATAAGTAAATTCAAGTTTATTGATTTTCTTCTCGATCAGCATATATCGAAATTTCAGTAGTAACACAACTTCTTCTGTTTTTATTTTGTCTAGAACAATTCTCTATGATCAAAATATAGAATATGAATATTATAAAGGCACATAATCTGGCATGTCCTATTGACGGGGAGCCGCTTGAGTATCATGGCAGACAACTGGTTTGTAAGAATGGCCATGCTTTTGATATTGCCCGCCAGGGTTATGTGAATTTGCTACCTGTGCAGCATAAAAGAACAAAGCACCCCGGTGATAGCAAGGCAATGGTTTTAGCTAGAACGCAGTTTTTAAATTCCGGCATTTATAAACCCATCGCCAATAAATTAAATGAGCTTGTATATGCACAGATAACAGCTGCCAGAGAAATACGTCAGAGAAACAGCTTTACTGGATGCAGGCTGTGGTGAAGGTTATTACTTTGATGCTCTGTTGAATTATCTTGGTGATAAAGAGGCGGCAAGCAAACTGTCTTTTATTGGCCTGGATATATCTAAAGACGCCATTTATCAGGCTAGCAAAAGAAACAAACAGATAAGCTGGCTTGTCGGTACCAACAGGAGGCCACCTGTTACAGATGAAAGCATTGATATTATTTTATGTTTATTTGGTTTTCTGAGTATGGAAGGCTTTAAAAAAGTATTAAAGCCAGGCGGAAAAATCATTATTGTCGATCCCGGCCCCGAGCATTTAAAAGAGTTAAGGGAAATAATTTACCCCGAAATAAAAAAATCTTATCCGGTGCCTGCGCTACAAACAGAAAAAACCGGATTTTCATTAGTCAATAACGAGGTACTGCAGTTTAA
The DNA here is from genome assembly GCA_963803185.1 of uncultured Gammaproteobacteria bacterium. Lineage (GTDB taxonomy): Bacteria > Pseudomonadota > Gammaproteobacteria > SZUA-229 > SZUA-229. The sequence goes on from CAWDMF010000023.1 coordinate 5,481, forward strand.
AGTAAGCCTGAATAATAATGAGCAGATTAATAATTTACTTATTATGACGCCGCATTTTTATCGTGCATCGAAAGCAGGCAGGGAAGTCGCGTGTAATTTACCACAACTCGCCTTAACCGTTGATGTGGTATTTAGTGTTTTACAAAAAACACAGGTATTTCTATAAACCAGCAAATCTGGTCAGGCTCAACCTCTGAAGATTCGAATCCCTCTCTACTGTCACGACCAGCTATATGACAAATATCAGCGATGGCGTGCCTGTAGGCGTGGGTGATAATTACCTCGAGGTGACCTCGGACAGCTGAGTAAGTTTTGGTGGTAGCAGGCTCACGTTCTTCAACAGGCAGCAGTGGACGGGTGATTGCACCGCTGCGGGAATCACCGCGATTGCCATGGACCTGAAAAATTTCAGTTCCACGGAAACACTGAATTGTCGACATGCTATAGCAGGCGGACCGTTTGTACCACGAGAGCTGTTGGCTACAGGTGCCAGCATTAGCCTGGATAGCGGCAGCGGCTGGACCCATGTTGTGTTATTTGCTGGATCCCGCTGCGTTGACAGACGTCAGCGATGGATCAGGCATCACTGGCAATGATGTTATGGCGACACTTGCCAATGTCACAGAATTACGACTGCTAAACAGCACTAACCCGGACTGGAGCGGACTACCGGTCACCGCGATACCTGGCATTGATAACATTCAGGCTATTCTCCTGCCACCGGCAGCACTGCTTTTTGGCACAGGTCTGCTCTGGCCTGGTTTAAAGACGAAGTGTCGATACAGTCGCAGACTATAGCAGCAATCTCGGGGTCGCTTGTATTGCCTGCATGGACCCGGTTAAGGAGCGGAAGTTTTCAACTGCTAAAACTACCTTTTCTTTTTTTCAGTATGCAAGCGCTTCCTGGTGAATGCTACTGAATAAAGTAGATGGTTAATAATTGCCATGATTTATTATTTATAAATGCATTCTATTGTACGAATTATGCTACATGTTTTATTGTATTTTCTTCATAAAAAAGTTAAATAATACGTTATAAGTACATAATATGTATATTTAACTACATTTTTTATTGACAAAATAATACATTGTTTAGTGTATATAATGCCAATTAACATTAAAACTGTAATGTTACAAATAAATTTACACTTTGCGAAATAAATTTCATATTTTTTGTAAATGGTTTTGTCTTGCTTTAACCTGATACTTCATTACAAAGTATAATTTATGGTTTCTAATACACTGTTAAATCTATAATAATCAATGTCTTGTGTGTTTTAATATATTGCTATGAAATATTTTGCCGGGTTCTGTTTTTTCCTGACTTATAAACCAGTTCGCTGTAACTTCATTAAAAGTGCATAATTAAGGTAAAGTATTCTGACAAAAAACGCTAAATACAATAAAATTTGAACAAAAAAGAGTCGAATTTCCCATACTAAAAGAAAACATGTCGGATTTTTATACATAGCAAGTCTATTAAATAAAAAGATTTTATGTCTCTATGACATTGTTTTTTCTAGTGATTAATAACTTTACAGGTGATTTGGTAAAATAGCCTTTTGTCAGTATTATTTACAAAAAATATATTCGGTACCTGGTGAAATAGTTCAAACTATTGCAACATACTGTTTTAACATGTTTTATTATTTGTGGCACGGTATCTGCTTATTAACTAATAACCCTTATGAGGGGGAAACCAAACTAGCACTGTCATAAAAGGCTCGTTTAACTTAATTAGATAACTTACTAATAATATAAATCAATAAATAAATTGGTGGAGAATTAAAATATGAATATGAAATTAACCAAAGGACTTCTGGGTCTTGGTGCGTTGCTTGTTGCTGGTCAGGTGAATGCGGCGACAGTATCACTGACACCATCGGTGACAAGCGTAACAGTTAACGATCCTTTCACGCTTACCGTACAGGGTACAGATTTTGTTAACGACGTGTCATCCGGCAGTGTCTTAGTGTCATGGGATGCAACGGCTATGACAATGACTTCAACGCTAGCTGACCTTGCTGCCAGCGCTGCAGCAAATGGCTTCCCTTTAGATTTCGGTGTAAATAGTATACTACCAGGCCAGCTTAGCGCTACATATGCTACTTTTGGTACGGTGGCTGGACCTACATTTGACTTCTTTTCTATGGACTTCGTAGCCATTCCACCACCAAGTGCAACAACACTTGTTATCGATGCTGGACTTTTCGGTGACTGGCAGGACGGTGCTGGTCAAGCTAATATCACCTGTGACTTATGTAGGTGCTTCAGTAAATGTAAGTCCTGTTCCAGTACCAGCTGCAGTATGGTTATTCGGCAGCGGCCTGATTGGCATGGTTGGCATTGCTCGTCGTCGTAAAACTCAGTTAGTTTAATCAAGCACTGAACTTATTCATATTCTCCCGTCTGCATGCCGCGTTATTCGTAGCATGCAGCAGGGTAGGGAGAATAAATAATTAACTATATTGGGGATGTAACAAAATAATGAAGACTAAATCTATTTATGCTCTGATGGGCCTGGTAACCATTCTAAGCATCGCCAGGGTTGACGCGGCAACAATTTTCGCTCCGACTGACGGAGATGTAAATTTCGTGTTCGGTGACCTTCTTGGTGCACAACTCGCCATCTTTGATGACAGTGATCAGTCTTATCTGGGTTCATCACTCGGCGTGCAAATTGGTGATATTGTCGGTTTCGCTGGTCCGAACGGAATAGGCGATCATACTGCAACCAACACCACAACGGCTCTTTCGTTGACCCTGACTGGTAGCGACAATTTTATCCTTGGTCTCAACGACGGTAGTGGCTGGATAGCCGATTCGGCTGTTGTATCTTTGGGTGCTAATGCTTATTCAGTAACCTTTGGTACCGGTGCCAACGTGATAGAGGTCGATGTACAGATCGTTCCGGCAATACCTGTACCAGCAGCAGTCTGGCTGTTTGGTTCCGGTCTGTTAGGTCTGGTTGGTATCGCAAGAAGAAAGGCTCTGGTAGCGTAGTATACCGGGCACATTGTTCTGACCCAGGCATTCCTGGATCAGGCAAACACCGCGAGTACAGCTATTGTTTTTTATATAGTAACTGTACTCGCTTTTTTTGCACAGGAATAAGTTTGAACAAAGAACAATTGTTTCATATTAGATAGCGCTTTTTCCTGGCGATGCAAATATTCAGTAATACATTTTTTAGAAGATAATCGAAGGAGGTGTACTTTCTTCTAACTGGAGAAAAAGATGAGTCCAAAAAAGTTTTTAATAGTAATCATTTCCCTGTTGATGTTTAAGCTATCGGCGGTGCAGGCTGCACGTGACGATGTACTGGTCATTGTCAACGATAACTCGGTGGACTCGCCACAGGTTGGCAGCTATTATGCGCAACAGCGTGATATCAATCCGGCCAATATTGTGCATATCAAGGTGCCGGATAGCTACTTCATCAGCTGGAATGATTTTCGCCGCCTGCGTGACCAGTTAATCCACTTTATGCAACTCAACACGCTGGATGACCCAAACCTGGCACCGGCAGTGTGTCCCGACGGCGAACCACCGTATTATTGTCAGGCATCGATGGATCAGTTGCGTGCCCATACCCGGATCCGCTACCTGGTGACAACACGCGGCGTGCCGACGCGGATGACGGTGGACGGCTCTACGCTGTACTCACCCGGCACACCGACCTCGGTCGACAACTACCTGAAATACTGGTTGCTTAACTATTTTACCGATGATGTATCGCTGGCCTTTAACGAACGCGAGATCGCCTTTGCTGACGGTCGTGGCATGCGCACAGTCGAGCCGGCCACGGATCGGGAGCTGATCGTGGGGCGTATTGATGGGCTGAATCTGGATGCGGCTAAAGCACTGGTGGACCGTGCGATGTTAGTGGAGGGCGCGGGTATCTATGGTAACTGGTATGGCTCGACCAAGTTCTGGTCCTGGAAAAATGCGGCCACGAGGACAGCCATTTACCCGAGATATGAGCGCTCCGTTCTGGGCTGGCGTTATGCACTGGGTCTGTGGGGCGAAGACCGTGCCGAGTGTACCGATTATCTGAATTTTTCCGGTTTTCTTGCCGAAGGCAAGGCACCGGCACACTGTCGACTGCTTTTAAATGATGGCAATGATCCTGCTCTACAGTCGAGCCTGAACATTAACTACCCGGCACCGGGTAATGCCGGTTCGCGCATGCCGCAGGTGGTTGATGCCCTGGGTTACCAGGGCTGGCTTGACGGGCAGGCAACGCTGGGCAGTTTCAATGCGCTGCTGAACTGGCGCAAGAATGACCAGTGCACCGTAACCTTGTGTGACAATGCCGCCGATCCAGTAGCCTGCCGGGCAAACTCCAGCGATATCTTTGGCGAACTCAACACCGACTGTGTTGGTGTTGCCGATGGTTTTATGGGGTATAACCACACATCCTATCCTGTCTCCTACCTGGCTGCCTGGCCCACTGGCTGGTCTGGTGCCAGCAACGGTGATCAGGATAAGCTTGCGTTTCCTGAAGTGCGTACCGATAAAGGTTATGATGATGACAACAGTCTGTGGTTTCGCAATACCGACCAGGTAGACAGTCCGCTATGTTATACCACCAGTGATTTTTCATTAGCACCGGATCAGCCCTGTTTAGATGCACGACGCGTTGTGCTGAGCCAGACAATTCCACTGGTAACCCGAACTCTGGACACCGCTAACCCGCCAATCTATCGGGTCAGGTTCCGTTACCGTTACAGAGATATTCAACAGCCCGTTGCCTTCAACGTGCGTTTTCAGGTGGCCGAGACTGGAGCAGGCAAAACCCAAATCGACTATGGCCGCAGGCAAGTGGCAATTTTTAGTGGCAGCCAGAACAGATGGAGAACAGCAGAGGCCTTTATCCAGCTGGATCCGGCTTTGCACAGTGCACTGACCTACAACCGTATTACCATCAGCTTCGAGAGTGAAGCAGCTTTTAGCGGTGAGCTGGGCATAGATGTGGTGAGTTTGAAAGAGGTCAGCGAAGATGTGGAACTGGTTACTAATGGCTCTTTTAAAGATGGACACCACCAGGTAACAACCGGTGATCATGCAGCTACCTTCCTGAGCCGGCTCAACGGGGTAGCGGTCTGGGGCAGCGTTGGCCATCACCAGTCAGGCGGTAGTGCATTCGCCTCTAACGGGCTTGAGAATATGGTGTACTTCCTGCGCGGCCTGCCGCTAGGGGACGCGGTCTGGTTCAATGAATCGCAAAACAGTGGTTTGCTTTATGGCGACCCGCTTTATTCACCGGTAGCGGTGAGGCTAAATCCAGTTTATTCGAGTACAGATATAAGCCCACGGTTTGCAAACCCGTTTTCTATAAGCTATAAACAAACTGGTATGATATTCCTGCTTGGTAGTACCGTAAACGGACGCAACCCGGCCGAGGTTACAACGACTTACCGCATCGATCTCTGCCCGGGTGATGATTTCTATGTTTGTGACCAGTTACAGAGCTGGCAAAGTACCGGCATTAACGGCCAGGGAGGCAAAGAAAATGTTTTCCTCGGTAGCCTGGATAGCAGTACAATTGCTCCCGGTGATTTCACCTTGCGCCTGAGTGTAACCAGCACCCACACCGCAAGCGGACGCAGGCAGACAATAAATGACTTCCATACTGTTATTAAGGATCAGGACCACGATGGTATCATCGATGACGGCGATAATTGCATACTGGCAGCAAATCCGGAGCAGCGCGATACGGATGGTGATGGTTATGGTAATGCCTGTGATGCCGACCTGGATAATGATGGAAAGGTCTCTTTATCTGACTTTACACTTTTATACTCGGTAATGTTTAATGCGGCACCGGGAATTGAGCCCTATGTTCTGGCTGACCATGTGGATTTCAATAACAGTGCTTTGGTGGACTTTGCCGACTTCTTAGTTTTCAGGCGCTCATTTACCGCGCCTCCAGGTCCCTCGTGTTGCGCGGTTGCGTTACCGTAATGAGACATTCGGTAAGTTTCGCGCTCCAGGGGGGGAGCAAGTGATCTATAGATTAACCAAAGTGTGAAGCAGATGGGTTTCAAAGGTATACAGCTTAAAATACGACGTACACTTCTGAGAAGTCTTCTTGCCGCTATCTGCCTGCTGATCACCAGCCTGCCTGTGCAGGCTGCACGTGACGATGTACTGGTCATTGTCAACGATAACTCGTTGGACTCGCCACAGGTTGGCAGCTATTATGCGCAACAGCGTGATATCAATCCGGCCAATATCGTGCATATCAAGGTGCCGGATAGCTACTTCATCAGCTGGAATGATTTTCGCCAACTGCGTGACCAGTTAATCCACTTTATGCAACTCAACACGCTGGATGACCCAAACCTGGTACCGGCAGTGTGTGCCGACGGCGAACCACCGTATTATTGTCAGGCATCGATGGATCAGTTGCGTGCCCATACCCGGATCCGCTACCTGGTGACAACACGCGGTGTGCCGACACGGATGACGGTGGACGGCTCTACGCTGTACTCACCCGGCACACCGACCTCGGTCGACAACTACCTGAAATACTGGTTGCTAAACTATTTTACCGACGATGTATCACTGGCGTTTAACGAACGCGAGATCGCCTTTGCTGACGGCCGTAGCATGCGCACAGTCGAGCCGGTCACGGATCGGGAGCTGATCGTGGGGCGCATTGATGGGCTGAACCTGGATGCGGCTAAAGCACTGCTGGACCGTGCGCTGTTAGTGGAGGGTGCGGGCATCTACGGTACATGGTATGGCACGACGAATATTGGTTCCTGGAAAAATGCAGAAACGGGGACCGCCATTTACCCGAGGTCAGAGCGCTCTGTATTTGGCTGGCGCTATGCACTGGGGCTGTGGGGCGAAGACCGCGCCGAGTGTACCGATTACCAAAATTCTATAGGGTACCTGAATTTTTCCGGTTTTCTTGCCGAAGGCAAGGCACCGGCTCACTGCAAGGTGCAGTTCAATGACGACAGTGATCCTGCTCTGCAGTCTACTCAAAACATTAGCTACCCGGCGCCGGGCAATGCCAGCTCGCGCATGCCGCTGGTGGTTGATGCCCTGGGTTACCAGGGCTGGCTGGACGGGCAGGCAACGCTGGGCAGTTTTGCTGCGCTGCTGAACTGGCGCAAGAATGAGCAGTGCACCGTAACCCTGTGTGATGATATTGCCGATCCTGTAGCCGCAGCAGCCTGCCGGGCGAACTCCAGCGATATCTTTGGCGAACTCAACACCGACTGTGTTGGCGTTGCCGACGGTTTTATGGGGTATAACCACACTTCCTATCCTGTCTCCTACCTGGCCATCTGGCCCACCAGCTGGTTTCAAAGCAGCCGCATCGGCAGCAGCGGCTGGAACAATGGTGGTCATGGTGATGTTAATCAGCTGGCCTTTCCAGAAGTACGTAACGACGACGGTTTTGATGACAACAACAGCCTGTGGTTTCGCAATAGCGACCAGGTTGCCAGCCCGCTGTGTTATGCCGCTAGTGACTTTTTAGCAGCAGCGTCCGTTCCCTGCATTGATCAACAGCGGCTGCTGCTAAGCCAGAAAATAATACTGGCACCGCAAACGCTGAACAGCAACAGCCCGCAGGCTTACCGGGTCGCCCTGCGTTACAAAACAGTTAATTTTGCCAGTAGCGTTGACTTACGGGCCAGGTTATTCATTCATGAAAGCGGGGCTGGAGACGTGCTGATCGACTATGGGGTACAAACGCTGGCTTTATTAACACCGGGTGATAGCGCCGGCTGGACGGCTGCCGAGGTTGTATTCACCCTTGACCCAGTCCAGCATGCCACTGCTAGTTACGATGGTATAAAAATCACCCTTGATACGCCGAACGCCTTTGCCGGTGACCTGGGTATTGATGTGGTCAGTGTCCAGGAAATCAGCAGCGGAGCAGAGCTGGTCAGTAACGGCAGTTTCTCACAGGGCCACCGCCAGGCGGCCAGCGGTGATCACGCTGCCACTTTCCTGAACCGGTTGGGCGGTGTGGCAGCCTGGGGCAGTGTCGGTCATCACCAGTCAGGTGGTAGCGCATTTGCCGCTAACGGCCTTGAGAGCATGATTTATTTTCTGCGCGGCCTGCCGCTCGGCGATGCGGTGTGGTTCAATGAATCGCAAAACAGTGGTCTGCTGTACGGTGACCCACTGTATTCCCCGGTGGCAGTGCGGCTCAATCCGGTCAATACTGCGGATTTACTGACTAGCGGCACGATTCGTACCCCGGTTGAGCTTTTCGGCAGCACGGTGAATGGCCGTGATCCGGCACAGGTAAACACCAGTTATAGTATCGATATCTGCCCGGGTGATGATTTTTACGCCTGCGACCAGGCACAGTCCTGGTTAGCGACCGGTATCAGTGGCACGGGCGGCAGTGAAAATGCCCTGCTTGGCACCCTTGATACCACGCTGTTAGCAGCCGGACAATATACCTTGCGCCTGCAGGTCACCAGCTTAAATATAACGACAGGTCGCAGCCAGATAATTAATGATTATTATGTTGCGGCGGTAAATACGCCTCCCGTTGCCATTGATGGTAATCTCAAGACCCTGGTCAATATTAATGGCTCGGGATTTCTAACGGCCAGTGACGCGGATAATGGAACCTTGAGCTATAGCATTGTTAGTCAGCCCAGCAACGGTTTCGTGGGCGTCGATCCTGCAACCGGAGAGTATCTATACAGACCGAATCCGTATGTTAGCGGTGCAGACAGTTTCACTTTTAAGGCGAATGACGGTATTGCTGATTCCAACATTGCAACGATTAGCGTCAACATCGCACTGAGCAATGATGCGCCGGTGGCTAATGATTCTAGCCTTAATACCAACGAAGATGTGGCCGCAAATGGTGTACTCAGTGCCAGTGATGTGGATTCTGATCCCTTAACTTACAGCCTGGTAAATAATGCCAGCCAGGGGATGGTCACCATTACGGATCAAACTAGCGGCAGCTATATTTATACGCCCAATGTCAACGCCGCCGGCGCAGACAGTTTTAGCTTTAAAGTCAATGATGGCATGGTTGATTCAAACCCTGCGACCGTGAGTATCACGATAAACGTTGCGCCGGTGGCCGTCGATTCAACGCAGAGTGTCACGGAAGATATTGCTGCAAATGGCGTACTTAATGCCAGTGATGGTAATGGCGATACTTTAAGTTACAGCATTGTCAGTAATGGCTTAAAAGGGTCGGCAGTAATCACTGACATAGTCACAGGTGCCTATACTTATACCCCGAACCCGAATGTCACCGGTGTCGACAGTTTTAGCTTTAAAGTCAATGACGGCCTGCTGGATTCTAATATTGCCACCGTGACGGTGAATATAACGGCGGTTAATGATGCACCGGTTGCCGCTAACAATACCGTTATTACCAACGAAGATACGACGTATACGTTTACTGCAGCTGACTTTAATTACAGTGATATTGACCTGGACGTTATGGCGAGTATCCAGATCACTACTTTAGAGACTGTTGGTGCCTTACAGTTATCCGGCGTAGACGTTAGCTTAAACCAGGTTATCAGCAAAGCTGATATCGATACGGGTAATCTGAAATTCATCTCGGTAGCGAGTACTAGTGGAACGGGTTATGACAGCTTTGGCTTTAGTGTCAATGATGGAAGTATCGATTCACTTGGCAGTTATACTCTAACCGTAGATGTTACCGCTCAGAATGATGTACCGACCGTAGCCAACAACACCGTCACTACAAATGCAGTAACGGGTGATTCGACTGCTTCCGGTGGTAGCTTGAACTGGTTCTTCGTTGTGTTGTTATCTTTATTGTCCGGCCTGCGATTTATCCCTGTGACCTGTGGACAGTATAGTAGAACAGGTGCGGTATCTATTTAAAGACAGACCAGCGTTAAATTTTACCTGTAAAAATTTAAATGACGTCGACTCTTTCCTGTCTATAAAATAACATCCTATGCTCCCGCATCATTTTTCCCTCCATCGCGGTCTTATTCTCTACTGTCGTAGCTGTACGGATACAGAAGAGCAATCTCCGCCATAATTTTCATTTACATTCTCGCTAGTGCTACCGGCATAGTCGGTAATCAGCCTGTTAATGCGCATCCGCAGTTAGTGCCATGGGCTGCAAATACACCAGCACAGGTGAACTCTAAATTTGCGGCAAGCTTTGCCGGTGTTGGTACGGGTTACTAGCGGTGCAGCAAATCTTGCGCCCGTTGCCACCGCAGGTCCGGATCAGTCAGTAACGGATGATAACGCCGACGGCGTTGCCACTGTTACGCTTGATGGCAGCGCATCCACTGATGCTGATGGTTTAATAGTGAATTACATATGGCGCGAAGGTGCAGCCATACTGGGAACGGGAGCTATTATCAATGTAGCGCTGGCTGTTACTGTACACAATATCCAGCTGCAGGTGAATGATAATAGCGGTTCTGGTGCGCAGGATGCCATAGTGCTAACGGTTAATCCTGGAAGTGCGCCACCGCCACCAGCTGCTGTACCACAGGGAGCGATTAGCATGACGGGTACTACCACGGTACAACGTGGTGATAATGAAAGCTTTACCGTGATATTAACCAATACGGGTAGCACAGCAATAACGCAAACCCAGTTATCATTAACGGTGTCGCTAGATAATCTCATCAAGGGTATGCAGCCAGCTGGCATAATTACGCTTGCTGATATTCCTGTGGGCGGCAGTGTAACTCATAGCTGGACTGGCAGTGCAGATAAAGAAGGCAGCGGTGCATTGCCATAGAAGGCTTGAGTGATGGTGTCAGTATTGACACCATGTTGACCAGCATAAAAGTGACTAAGTAACGCTTGCTGGAATAAGTCTGGCAGGATTAACGCGACTACGCATTAACCCTGCCAGGCTGCATTGCATTATTCGCGGATTATTTTTATCTAAATAGTGGCTTTAGGCAATAGGCATTGCAGCAGGCTGAGGGAAGAAAATCGCCTGAAATTTGATGCCAGGCTGATGTTACGATTATTTTTTCTGCCATGAGCCGCCTATCATAATATAACTACCAGGTTTAGATTTATCTATGGCCTTTTTACCCGCAAGCAGCTCTACGGTTTGCAATGATGTTTTATTACGTGCTGCAATCTCCTGATATTTCTGTTTGCGTTTTAAATTAACGCTTTCTATCAGTGCTTTTGTTTCTGCTGATGGAGACTTGACCGCACCGAGATAACCTTCCGGTGTTTCACCAACCAGTCCTTGAGACTTTGCTGTTTGCAGGTCAACCGAATAAGCGGGCTGTGCCATAAGCAGCAAACATGTTGCAAATATTAGCATTGCTTTATTTATTTTGGCTAGTTTCATTACTGGCAGTCTCCGTTAGAAAAGTCCACTGTCATCGCTGAACACATCGTCGAGTTCTTTATCGACTTTGACACGTATCTCATGTTCAATTTTGACATTAAGGTTTATGGTGATGGGTTTGTCTGGTGCCTCTACCTTGACGGTAGGAGTGCAACTGATCAGAAAAGCGCCCATCGCTAAAATTAAAAGTTGTCTTCGCATAATAGTTTAGTCAGCTCGAATATTGCATTTAGTATAACAATTTGTATTGCATTTAGAATAATTTTTAATCTTTGTAGCTATTCAGCGTGTTTAAAAATAGTGGACACAGGTAAATGATTTATTAAGACGCATGAAAACATCTGACTATCCATAGATGGAATGCAATAGAATTGTAGCAACAATCCTTGCCATATAAGCGCTACTGCCATATCCTACTGTAGAAGCCTGATAAATCAACAAGCTGCATCCTGGGTAATTACTGTTTTTGTTTATATAAATGACGTACCTTTTTATCGATCTTTTCACTTACACCCTGTGCGTAACGTAAACTTTTGAGTAGTGAAAGCAGGTTTTGTTCAGTATTTATATTTAAATGCACGGGACGACTGGTATCAAGCTCAGGACTGCTACCTTTTAACTGAAGATTGATCGTTAGTCTGCCGTCAGGGGTGAAGTTTACACCAGCTGATAAATAGCTATAACGAAAATCCCTGAGCGCATCCAGTGCGATTCCAGTAATAGGGTTCTGCTTTAATTGCTCAGTCCCGGTAGCCGGGTTATAACGAATCGTACCGTTACGTACATCGTTAATAAAAATACCGTCCTGAATAAAGACACCACTTTCATTTATCTCTACAGGGATGATGCCATCAATTCTGCCGGTTGCTACGATATCATCAAGTTGCTGGGTTTTGATTATCTCCGCCAGATCAACGTTTGTCGCCTTGATCTTAAAATGATTAGCACTGTTATTAAGATCATAGACTAAATCATTAGCTGAGAAAGTACCGCCAAATATTTCACCATACAGGTTCTGTATTATGAGCTGTGGTAGTGAGTCGCTATTTTCTGTCTTAAGCTTAACATCAGTACTGATATTATTCGCAATAACACCGGTATCAATATGTTTAACTGTCAATTTACCTGCGCTGACTGACTGTAATTTCGGCAGGATCTGCAGTTTATGATCAAACGCCAGGCCGGAGAATAACAGTTCACCAACATTGCCACCAGCGTTATCAATATTTATTGTTGTGCTCAAGCTAAAAGCATCCTTTTCAGACCATGCTGCCTGTGAAGACAGATTTATTTTCCCGCTCAACAGATCAAACGGGTAGGGCCATGGCACTACTATTAAACTTAATTTATTGTTCTCGGCATTTAGCTCAAGTGGTTTTAAAGGTCTGATAAAAAACCTGCCGGCACCCCGCGCCAGGTTATGATCAAGAGCAAATTCAAATTCCCCCGGGACTACGGCGTTAGAGAAATTACCAGAAACATTTAGTTTATTTGCACTGGCGGAAATCTGAGCAGCAACATCTTTAAGCTGGAACTCCCTGGATTGAAAATGTGCAGTTAACAAGCTGGAACGGAAACCGCCCTTGTAGGCCCAGCTGTTAAATGCATCTGTCAGTTCACCAACCATGTATATTCGGCTATCAGCAAGCGAGAAACCCTGGTAACTGATATTACCCGCTTTTATATAAGAGCCGTTTTCTATCTGAAGGCGCTGTAGAAGGTCAATCTTTGAATTTTTTATCTTTAATTTAATGACTGCATTATCTGCAGTATATGTTTCATATATCAATTTATTCGATTCGGCTGTTAGTATTGTTTTGAACTGAGTATCTGATTCAAAATTAAACGCTATTACTCCGTTAACTTTCGCTGTTTTATTTAGGCCATCAAGCTCTGCGAAAGCGCTGTTAGTAAATTTTTTCAGCCAATTTTGTAACGCTAGTGGCTTAATAAAGAATTCACCCGTTAATGATGTATCATTAATATTCAGTTCAATCTTTGCAGGTATCACATCAGCTGTAGTTTGCCTTAATTCTGCTGCCAGCTGATCAGCAGAAAGTCTTACAGCCACAGACTGTGTGATTAAAGACTGATCTAACAGGGAAAGCTCGTTATCTAGAGACCCATTTTCAGCTGTCGTTTTCAACTGGAATATTTTCCCTTGAAGGGCAGTAAAAGCTTCACCATGCACAGTTATATGTCGTACAAATAAAGTGTTAACCAGCAGGTATTTGCGTAAAGCAGACCTCAAAGCGACGATTAATTTTAGTGGCTGTAATGTGTCATGTGAGATTGCTGGTTCAGCGGCTGAGTCAGCCTGTATTTGATTCGTATTCTGGTAATGCAGTTCAAGATTGTTTATTACGATGCTGTTTACACGACCATCTGCAAGTTGAGCGAGGTTATAGTTGATACTTGTGTCTAAGACATTTACTTGTAACAATCCTGTTGCCGTCGACAGAGAAAATTCGAAGTGGGGTAGCTGGCTTTGATTTAGATCCAGTTGATCGATATTAACCGTCACATCCTCCAGGCCGGATGACCGTAAAAATGATGTGATTACTAATTCAGCAACAGTGGTGCGCATCAACCAGATGCCCAGTATAAGAGCAAATATAAGAAATAATAGTAAATATCGAAGCTTATAGGCAGGCATGGTTTTGTCACATTAGCACAATATTTGCAAACACAAACATGATAGCAGATTACTATAAAACTAACCTGAATGTTGTTTACTCGACAATCGGGTAGCAGGCAATAATTGATTGTCTCAATATTTATCATCTTGATGTAGGCAAAGGTTTCAGCAAAGAAAAAGAGGTACAATGTGCGTTATGAATACAGATGAGCTACGCGAAAAGTTAATGAAACAGGGATTAAACCAGAGTGAGCTGGATGCCAACCCTTTTAAGCAATTTGAAATTTGGTATCAACAGAGCATTGAAACCGATATTTATGAACCAGGTGCAATGACATTGGCAACGGTTGATAAAAGTGGTCAACCCTGGCAACGTATAGTGTTATTGAAAATATTTGACGAAAAAGGCTTCGTCTTTTTTACTAATTATGAAAGTCGTAAAGCACAACAGATTGCAGTTAACCCAAAGGTTAGCCTGTTGTTTCCCTGGCATGCTCTCGGCCGCCAGGCAAAAATAACCGGTATAACAACAAAGGTATCAACAGCGGAATCGTTAAAATATTTTACTACGCGGCCACGTGGCAGTCAGATAGGTGCCTGGGCATCGAATCAGAGCCAGATGATTAATTCGCGTTCGATACTGGAATCGATGGTCGACAACATGAAGAAGAAATATGCAAATAAAGAAGTGCCTTTGCCACCATTCTGGGGTGGTTACCGGGTAAAACCGCTAACTATTGAGTTTTGGCAGGCACGAGATAGCCGGTTGCATGACCGATTTATTTACCAGAAAAATGATGCCGCTGAGTGGTTTAGTCAACGGCTTGCGCCTTAGCCGTCACCTACCTATTCACACGGCTCCGGCCCCCGATCTAAAGATGACATGTTTCTGCTAAAACTGATTGACTGACCGGGTATTAATGGCCTGCTGTATGCTATCGATAAAAACTATTTTTTCCGCAAATAAATGCAAGCAAACGCGATTTGTTTGCGGAAGAATATAAATGTTTAAGCGGCCCACAATAAGTCGACAATGATAATTCAACCAAAAATCTCGACGGCCAGATTATATTAAAATCTGTATTTATAACCGCCGATGGCGCTTAAGGCTAGCTACTTAATCTCTGTGGATTTGTCTCATTTTTATAAATTCCTTTTTTGTTTTTAAATGCCAAATCGCCTGGTAACTGCAATTAATATGGGTACTATTAACAACCACCAGCTCATGGAACCGCCGTGACCAGCAAATACAATTTCTGTTTCAACCGGGTAGACAACAACCGTATCGTAATCATCATGGTAACTGTCTTCTAATGGCAAAGCACTTAATGACATGTCATCGTATGGACCATAACTTAGCAGCCATTCATCGTAATCGGCATCATACACCTCGATTCTCACATCGTAATACCCTGGAGGAAAACCATCGCTTAACTCTGTTTCAATAATAAAGCTATCGAGTTCGCTATCACCATGAATATGGTAGTTGTCACTACTCGCATAATAGTTCCATGGCCCACCTTCATAACTCAAATATAGTTTTGCATAAATGTAAGCTGTGTCAAAAACCGTATCAACATCGATGTCTATGTTAAATCGATGATAAAATCCATCATTATCAAAATCACTGATCAGTTCAGTTAATGCATCATATAAAATAAAATCAGTACTATATGTCTCACTGATAGTAACGATTTGCACAGCCTTTGCAGTTGATTCCATGCGAAAACCTTGCGTTTCCAGTGGCATCATGATGTTTACATCGACCTGTTTAAGCTGTGCATCTTTCGTTGTCTTATCAAGCTGCGTAATTTTACTAAAACTGATTGATTTAGATATGCGTGTATCATTAGCCTCTGACGCCAATAGAGGTTGCGATATTAAAAACAATATCACCCAAAAAGCTGTCCACAATATGATTTTGGTGATGACTTCTGTTGTTGGCTTGAATGACATGATTGTCTCCTGTTTATGTAAAGTACAGGATAATTTCAACATTAAACAGCTGAACAACTGCTGAACGAAATAGAGTAAATCGGCAATATTTTAATATGTTACAGCTCAGATAAAATTTCAGGCTGAAATCGGTCATTAACGCTAGTACAAAAATAGCGTCAAAAACCTTCACCGCAGAGACGCAGAGGCGCAGAGGCGCAGAGGAAAATATTATATAGCAGGCAAAGATAAACAATAGTCTTGCCAGTAGTATTGACGTATGACTGCCAGTAACCTAACTTATGAAGATTAGCCTGTTGCGTAGCAAATATTATTGCTTGTGATCTTCTCAGCGCCTCGGCGTCTCTGCGGTGAAATGTTTTAAACTTTTCCGCCGTCCACTATGTGTCGTTTGTTTACTTACAGTATGACAGTGATTTCAGCACCGCCCAGCTGACTTTTAGTTATTTTTAAGCTGCCGTGATATGCCTCAACAATGTTTTGCACAATTGAAAGGCCAATGCCGTGTCCTGCCGTGGTCTGATCAGCACGCTTACCACGTTGCAGTAATTCTTCAACTTTATGCTGATCAATACCAGGACCATCATCGCTTACTGTTATTCGTAGATGGTTATTAGTCTGCTCGGCTTTGATTTCGATATGTTGATTTGCCCACTTGAAGGCATTGTCCAGAAGATTACCAAGCAGCTCCATTAAGTCACCTTCATCGCCTTTGAATATCACTGTTTCATTAACCTCGACATTAATCCTTATATGTTTGTCGTGGTAAACCTTGTGCAGGGAATCAAGCATTCGATTAGTGATCGACTTAACATTAATGGACTTGCCGATGCTGGCTGAGCCTGCGGTTGCTGCTCGCTGCAGTTGATATTCGACTATCGAATTCATCCTGTTAATCTGTTCTAATTGGGTATTGTCCTGCTTATTACTGTTTAAGCTACTTTGCAAAACCGCAAGTGGCGTTTTTAAACTGTGCGCAAGATCACCCAGTGCATTACGGTATCGTGTTTTTTGATCACGTTCATGCTGTAATAGAACATTGATGTTGTTGCTGAGTCGTTCAATTTCCTGCGGATAGTGTTGTTCTATCTGTTGCTGCTCGCCGGTTTCGATACGATTAAGTTCTACGCCGACTTTGCGAAGTGGAGACAGTCCCCAGCGTAAAATTAATGCCTGACTGAAAAGTAATAATACCGCCATGGCGACCAGCCAGCTCCATAAGGTTTTGCGGTACAAACTTATTTGTTTGTTAAACGACTTCAGGTCAGTGGCGATATTAAACGTCAGCGCGATACTGCGGTTATTATCAGCCCAGTCCACACCATAGGCAAAGGTGTAATAATTGTCATTGTCTACATTTTTTTTAGCAAATTGTTTGTCACCACCTGTTAATGACACGGGTTGCGGTGGTTTTGCACCTAATGCAGAAGATGATTGCCACAATATGTGACCAGTATTGTTAGTAACATAGGCATATATGCCCGAACTGGGCAGGCCCAGGAGTGCATCGAGTTCATTCGACGGCATGATTAATGTTTTGTTTTCTACTTCGGCGACCGCCATTAATGCATACAACTGGCTGGTTAAGGTATCGCGCAAAGCGCTTTCGCTGCTATCAACAAAGGCACGTTCGAGTGTTACCGCTGTTAAGCTTATAAATACCACCAGTACCAGTGTGGCACTGAGAATAATACGACGATTAAGTGACATTAAAAACTGGTATTCATTTGTTGTGTTCAGCCGTGTCTGAATTATCTGTTTTTGAATCGCAAAGGGTGAAACGGTAACCACGATTGCGTAGAGTTTCGATTGGTTTGAGCGAACCATCAGGGTCGAGTTTTTTGCGTAAACGTCCGATTAAAACTTCAATAACATTACTGTCACGGTCATCGTCATGCGGATAAAGGTAATCTGCCAGCCGGGATTTAGAGACTGCTTCACTTGAATGTCGCATCAGGTATTCAATCAAGCGATACTCAAATGCGGTGACATCAAGCACTTTATTTTTTAGCAGCACCTGCTGTGAACCCAGGTTTAGTGTAATACAACCGCATTTATGTTCGGTGGTAGGTGACCCGGTGGCACGGCGAAGCAGGGCCTTAATACGCGCCAGTAGTTCTTCCATCTGGAACGGTTTTACCAGGTAATCATCAGCGCCTGCTTCCAGACCCTCGACTTTTTCCTGCCAGCGACTGCGTGCAGTTAGAATTAGCACGGGCAGGGCACTACCCTGTTCCCGTAATTTTTTAATGATCTCAATACCACTCATACCAGGCAGACCGATGTCTATAATGGCCGCATCAAGAGGATATTCAGTGGCAAAAAAGAAACCCTCATTACCTTCAGCACTGGTATCGACAATGTGGTTTTCAGATTCAAGACCGGCCCTGATTTCCGCCTGTAAGTTCAACTCATCTTCAATAACTAAAATACGCATAACTATCGTTTAGGCTTAGCATCTGTCTGTGAACCAGATTCAGTACCGGGGTTGATTTTTCCACTTTTGGCATCAATCCGGATGACCTGAACCTTGCCGCTGTCGCTCAGCATTTTTACCTGGTAGGCATTGCCTTTGAGCTTAACAGCAAGTACGCGCCCAGCATGACTCTGCGTAGCAATGTTCATCGCTTGCTGTTTACTGATGCCTTCAGGTGCCGCCTGCAGCGGCATATAGAACAGCAGCATTGAAATAAAAATCAGGAGAAAAAATATCGTTTTCATGAGATAGACCACAATTATTTGATAATTGAAGCTTACACCGAAGTCATGAGCTTAACCAATCGTCTTTAATCAGAGCTTCGGGGCAGGAGTCAAAAAAATATAGAATGTTGTTTATTTGCGACTAGATATTTTTTGTGACTCCTGCCCCTGGCCCGATCTGGCAACCACGATTTAACTAATCCCGGAAAATTATATCAACGTTGTTAGTGTGTAGGCCAATCATAAATCTCAGAGGATCCAGGCCATAATAATAATCATCATAATGGTGGTCATTCACAATGTAGGTTGTATGATGCTGGTCTCTGTGATGGTCATGTCGATAATTATGATGACCACGTTTATAACCATTGTAATGGCCAGGACCTTTACTATAGTGTCGTTTTGAGCTGATCCTATGATTACCTTTATGACTTTTAGCATGAGATTTATCATGTTTTTTATAATTGTATTTGTGCCCCTTACTATGTGACTGGCGATCATTTTGAGAATATTTCCCTTTAGAATGACTGTTATCACCATGGCCGGCCATCACCATCGTTGGCGATATAACCAGGCCTGTTGTAAGCAAGGCTAACAATGGTAAATTTCTAAGTGTTTTTATTGTTGATCATCTTTGTTCTCCAGGTAGTGTTAACAAAAACGGGTTAAACCCGATGTCTGTAATTTATCGCTAAATGGATGAACGAAAGCTGAACAGAAAGCATAGCAGTCAGATGTGTGCTACTTTAAATATACGACTGAATAATACAAAGTGATATTTTTCAAATATTTAGCCCTGTTTAAGACTAAACTCGTTGTATATCTACAAAAAGAGAGATCATAATGGACGCTAGGGATGTTAAAAACACAGAGCAGGCTCGTCAAATTGTAGAGAGCAGTGGCCATAGCCATGTCAAAGTCGGTGTGTTTGATATCGATGGAGTTTTACGTGGAAAATATATGTCTAAGGATAAATTCTTATCTGCATTAGACGAGGGAATTGGTTTTTGTGATGTGGTTTTAGGTTGGGATGTGAAAGACCAGCTATATGATAATGCCCGTTATACCGGCTGGCATACCGGTTACCCCGACGCACTGGTTCGTATTCTACTATCAAGTTGTCGACAACTGCCCGATGAAAATAATATGCTTTTTTTTCTTGGTGAGTTTGCAGCAGAAGCCGAGTCAGTTTGTCCCCGTGCGACTTTACGCCGAGTGATTGATAAAGCAAAAACAATGGGACTGGAGGTTCTCTCAGGTTTTGAATATGAGTTTTTTGTTTTTAATGAAACCCCATTGAGTGTTCGAGAGAAAAACTACCAGAACATGGAACCACTTTCAGCAGGGGAGTTTGGTTATTCGGTAATACGCACTAGTGTCGAATCTGAAACGTATCATAATATTTTAAAACTTGCGGAAGATATGGATTTCAGTATCGAGGGTTTACATGAAGAAACGGGACCGGGGGTATTAGAAGCAGCAATTGCTTATAGCGAGGCTCTGGAATCTGCAGATAAAGCCGCATTGTTTAAAACCTTCGTAAAAATTTTACTGCAAAAACAAAACAAAATGGCAACATTTATGGCCAGGTGGTCTGCTGACTGCCCAGGTCAAAGCGGTCATATTCACTTGTCGTTAAAGGATAAAAGTGGTCAACCCGTATTTTATGATGCGAGTAAAGCAGATAATATCAGTGATACCATGCGGCATTTTATTGCTGGTCAGCAAAAACTTATGCCGGAATTTCTTGCCATGATTGCGCCCACAATAAATTCTTACCGGCGTTTAATTCCAGGCCTTTGGGCGCCGACTGATGCCAGTGTGGGCATAGATAATAGAACCTGTGCGATTCGGATTATTCCAGGCAGTGAAAAATCACAACGACTTGAATTCAGGATCGGCGCTGCCGATGCCAATCCTTATGTGATTTTATCTGCGGTAATTGCGTCAGGCTTATGGGGTATTGAAAACAAGGCAGAGATTGAAGCTATGGTGGAGGGAAATGCATATGAGCAGGCATTTCCTGAACATTTAAAACTACCTGAAACCTTATGGGATGCGGCGCAACGTTTCAAACAATCCACAGTAGCCAGGGAATATTTTGGTAAAGCTTTTGTCGAACATTTTGCGGCGAGTCGTGAATGGGAAGAGCGTGAATTCCGTAAACATATTTCTCAATGGGAACTGGAACGCTATTTTGAAATTATTTAGACACCCTTTATTGATCTAAGCAAAAATGAAAAAAAAAGTAATAAAAATAGTCTCTCCAGTTGATGGTGCTGTGATTGCAGAAAGAAACCTTGCGACGGAAGATGAAGTTAATTCTACGCTGCTATTGGCTGTAGAAGCGCAAGTCCAGTGGCAGGCAGCAGCAATATCCGAACGTGCAAAACTTTGTCATAAGGCAATTGATTGTATAGTGGCGAAGTCTGATGAGATTGCCATGGAAATTACGCTGCAAATGGGTCGACCTATAAAGTACGCTGCAGGTGAGGTGTCTGGCCTGGAAGAACGTGCGCGTTACATGATTGACATAGCCGAGCAGGAGCTTGCTGATGTGCCAGTTGAAAATAAAGCTGGTTTTACGCGTTTTATCCGCAGGGTACCGCTAGGTGTGGTACTAACGTTGGCACCCTGGAATTATCCTTACCTTACTGCTGTGAATTCAATTATACCTGCTCTGATGGCAGGCAATAGCGTTCTACTTAAACATTCAGCACAAACCTTGTTGTGTGCTGAACGTTTTTATCAGGCATTTGAAGAAGCGGGTTTGCCTGATGGTGTGTTTCAATATTTACACCTTAATCATGCTGAAACTGCCAATCTTGTTGAACATAAAAGTATCAACTATGTCTCATTTACGGGATCTGTTGAGGGTGGTAAAGCCGTTGAACAGGCTGCGACAGGTTTATTTAAATCCGTTGCTTTAGAACTTGGCGGTAAAGACCCCGCTTATGTGATGGCTGATGCAGATATTAATTACAGCGTTGAAAACCTGGTTGACGGTGCCTATTTTAATTCAGGTCAATCATGCTGTGGTATAGAACGTATATATGTTCATGAACAACATTATGAACAATTTGTCGAAAAATATGTCACTCTTGTGAAGCAATATCGTTTAGGAAATCCACTGGATCAGGCAACCACATTAGGGCCAATGGTGAATAGTAAAGCGGCAGATTTTGTCTGTGAACAAATCAATCAGGCGGTATCGATGGGTGCAAAAAAATGCCTTGATGAAACGAGTTTCACTGCAGCTGGCTTTTCGAATAAACCGGGAACTGCTTATCTAGCACCACAGGTGTTGATTGATGTAGATCATTCTATGTCGGTAATGAAAGATGAAACTTTTGGGCCTGTGGTTGGTATTATGAAAGTTAGCTGTGATAGTCAGGCCATAGAATTAATGAATGATAGTATTTATGGATTAACGGCATCATTATGGACAAATAATGTCGATAACGCTATTGAGATAGGCGATTTGTTACAAACTGGAACAGTTTATATGAATCGATGTGATTATCTAGATCCGGCTTTGCCATGGGTAGGCATTAAACAGTCTGGTAGAGGCATCTCATTATCGAGATTAGCCTACCAACAATTAACACGGCCAAAGTCATTTCATTTAAAAACCGACTTGTAATGCCAAAATGAGTAATGAGATGGAAAACAGGATTGATATCACAACTCTGGATGTGCTACAGGCAAACTGGAATTTTCCAACCTCAATTCACTTTGGTGCGGGAAAAATTTCACAGCTAGCCGATATTTGTAAAACCTTAAAAATAAATAATCCATTACTGGTTACGGATGTCGGGCTTGGGAAGCAGCTTTTTGTCAAAAATATTGTTCAGGCTAATGAAGCGGCTGGGATTAAAACAGCCGTATTCAGCTCTGTCAAACCTAATCCTACCGGCAGCAATATTGATCAGGGTGTCACAGCTTATAAGAATGGACAACATGATGCTGTGATTGCAATAGGTGGTGGCAGTGGCCTGGATGCGGGTAAGGCAATAGCCTTAATGGTTGGTCAAAAATATTCCTTGTGGGATTTTGAAGATATGGGTGATAACTGGACACGTATTAACCCGGATGGCATTGCGCCGGTAATTGCGATACCCACCACGGCAGGCACGGGTTCAGAAGTAGGGCGTGCATCAGTCATTGTTGATGAAAACACTTCAAGCAAAAAAATAATATTTCACCCGAAGATGATGCCCGCTGCAGTGATTGCCGATCCGGTGTTAACACAGGGCTTGCCTGCACACATAACAGCAGCGACAGGCATCGATGCGTTTGTACATAATTTAGAAGCCTTTTGTACACCTGCTTATCATCCTATGGCCGACGGTATCGCCTTAGAAGGTATGCGCCTTATCAAACAATGGTTGCCTGTAGCATTTGAAAACGGTGACAACCTGGTTGCACGAAGCCATATGTTAGTTGCCTCATCAATGGGCGCGACAGCATTTCAAAAAGGTTTGGGTGGTATCCATGCATTGGCACATCCCTTAGGTGCGGTATTTGATAAACACCACGGTTTATTAAATGCTATTTTATTGCCCTATGTTTTACTTAGAAATAAACCGGCGATTGAAGAAAAAATAATACATCTTGCCCGTTACCTGGATTTAGATGATGTATCATTTAGTGGTTTCATGCACTGGATAATAAAATTTAGGCAGGATTTGAACATTCCAGATGATCTTGCTGCGATTGATATTACATCAGCGAAAAAAACCTTAATTGGCAGCATGGCCGTGCATGACTCCTGTGCAGCCGGTAACCCAATAAAATTCAGTGAAGTTCAATATTCAGAAATATTTCAATCTGCGGTAGATGGTGATTTAAAGTGCGCATAGGTATTCTTGAGACAGATACCCTGGAGCCCAAAATTCAGGAAAAATATGGCAGTTACGCTGAAATGTTTCAGTGTTTATTTTTATCGGTTAACGATCAGCTGGAATTCAAGGTTTTTCCGGTTATTACGGGTAGCTATCCTGTTAATATGGATGACTGTGACGCCTTTTTAATTACTGGAAGTAAATCTAGTGCTTATGCTAGTGAACCATGGATCAAACAACTTTGTGACTTTATTGTTGCTCTGCATAAACACCGCAGGAAATTAATCGGCATTTGTTTTGGCCATCAGGTTATTGCCCATGCACTGGGTGGCTTGACTCAAAAAAGTAATAAAGGCTGGGCGGTAGGTAATAGCATTAGCAATATTGTGAAAACAAAACCCTGGATGGCTAATAAAAAAAAGCAGTTTGCTCTGTTAGTTAGTCACCAGGATCAGGTGACTCGTTTGCCTGTTCAGGCAGAACTTGTTGCAACTAATGCTTTTTGTCCAAATGCCTGTTTTCAAATTGAAAATCATATTCTCACCTTTCAGGGACATCCCGAATTTTCAGTAGACTATCTTAATTACCTGTTAAATAAACGCCGAGATATAATAGGTGAAGAAAAATATAAAAAAGCGATAGATTCATTACAATACCATCAGGATAATCAACTAGTCGTACGCTGGATTATTAATTTTATCCATCAATAACTCAATGACTATGGACTGAAAGTCCATAGGTTGTTTTTAGAGCGATTGAAAATCACTTCTTGTGCCTGTCATCTCGACGGAGGGATAGCTACAAGGCATGGATGTAGGTAAGGGGCGATAGCAGGATGCGGTAGCTTTTACTAGCGTACTGGGGCAATAAATTTTTTATAGTAGTAAATTTTTCTCTATTCGATGATAGATACTGGCTGCATCTATAAGTGAGCTGGCTGTAAGGGCCGGCACACCATATACTTCGGTTTCCACGGCATAGTCCGTACTGATTTTTTTCAATAGCAGATCAAAGTCACCATCACCTGAAAGTAAAATTACGGTATCAATGTCTTTTGCGACTTGCATAACATCAATGGTGATGCCTACGTCCCAGTCGCCTTTGGCGGAACCATCGCTGCGCTGAATGTAAGGTTTTAGTTTTACATTAAAACCAATGTGTTTCAGGGCATCCTGAAATTTTTTCTGTTTGTCATCATCACGATGAATGGCATAGGCATTGGCGACAACAATATCACCCTGTTTACTCACACGTTGCCAAAATTTGCGGTAATTAAACTGACAACCGTAGCTATCACGTGTTGTGTAATAAATATTTTGTACATCGACAAAAATTGCTATTTTTTTCATAATAAAGAAGGAGCATGATTAGCTACAGGGGATCGTGTTTTTGCAATACCAGGTATTATCCAGCTGCAACTTTAATCTTATTTATCATTTCCTGCATCTTTAAATAATGGCTGCCTTGCCAGTATATTTTATCGCAGCTTTCGCATTGATAGAATTTATCGAAATATTTTTTAGTTTTAGGTAATAGACGGGATTCTATTTGCTGTTTATTCACTGGCCGTGTTTTACCGTTACAAAACATACAACGGGTGAATGGTTTCTGCTTATCATATAAATCAAAGCGTTGCAGAATTTCCAGTATCTGCTGTTGTGGCTGTCGTGCACGTACAAAATAACCATAGCTAACCTGTTTACGCATTAGCAGTCTTCGATCACATGTAAGCAGTATACGATTTTCACCGGCTGAAATATTTGCCAGCTCAGCATCATCGTAGTCATTACGATAAAGCGTATCAAAACCCAGCATACGTAAATAGGCAGCAAGCCGACCCAGGTGAACATCAAGAATAAAAACAGGCTGGTCTAAGGGTTTAGGCTGGCAGTGCCTGAGTGATGACCTAAGTGGTGAAATATCCAGCGACTCAACTGTCGGATAAACACTGATGTGGTCACCAGCCTGTACCTGGTAATTAAAATCAACTGATTTGCCATTAACTAAAATCAGGTCAACTTCTGTATGAGGTACGCCGATCGATTCGATAAGATCTTTGACTGATCTTGCCTTTTTAAGTTCTACAGTGAAACCGGTCTTGCGTTGAACAGGTTTCAAAAACACATTTAGTTCCTGGTGAAAGTGAATGTTTATTTGAGCCGACATTTGAGTATGATAATGGATAATTGTTATTTATATTTGTTAGTTTGTTGCTAGGGTACCTCTGATCAAGTCTATGTTGTTTCTGGCTTACAGGCTTGATCAGAGGTGCCCTGGATAAAATTGCTTTAAATTAATGATAATAATCAATTAGTTTTTTCCCCTGTATTGTTACACTGAGAGCAAGTAAAAAGAAGGGTGATTGTTTGTAATAGCGGTTGCTGTTACTCTTTGCCGTTTATTATTAAATATATTATATGAGGAGTTCCAAGCGATGAGTTTAAAAATCAGAAATGCCATTGGTTGTATGTTAATAACGGTTGCTGTATCGGCTTCATCCACCGCATTCGCAAAAGGCGGCGGTGGCGGCGGTCAGGGCGGTAGCTATAATAGAGGCGGTGGTCAGGGTGGTCAGGGTTATAGTCGTGGACAGAATGATAATTACGGTCAAAGCAGTCAAGCTGGCCGTGGCGGACAGGCTTATCGCCAGGGTGGTCAGAGTAGAGGACAAGGAGGACAGGATTACGGCTCAGGGTGGCCAGAGTAGAGGACAAGGCGGTCAGGGTTACGGCTCAGGGTGGCCAGAGTAGAGGGCAAGGCGGCCAGGGTTATGCTCAGGGCAGAGGACAAGGTCAGGGTGGTGGTGCCAATCAAGGCAACCCTAACCAGTATCGCTACCAGAATCAGTATCGTTATGGCAATGGTGGTGGCCAGGGACGAGGCGATCAGTCTCGGTATATGCAGCAATATCCTCAACTGGCTCCTGCGCCAGCCCCATTACCACAATAGTTCCTCAGGGTATGGCCCGTCTTTAAATCAAAAGACAGAAACTAAAACGGCAACCTTAAGGTTGCCGTTTTTTTGGGATTGAAGCAGTTCACGAAGCTTTTCGTTTACCTTGCTCCAGGTTCTGACTGCTCAGGTACTCTTCATAAGTACCACGGAAATCAACAAGTCCTCTTGGCGTCATTTCAATAATACGTGTTGCTAGTGAAGACACGAATTCACGGTCATGGCTGACGAAAAACAGCGTACCGGGAAAATTGTCCAGTGCCAGGTTAAGTGATTCGATAGATTCCATATCAAGGTGATTGGTAGGCTCATCCATTAACAGTATATTATTGCGTTGCAGCATTAATTTACCAAACAGCATACGACCTTGTTCTCCACCAGAGATGACGCTGACTTTTTTATTGATGTCATCGGATGAAAACAATAAACGACCCAGGGTTCCACGTATAGATTGCTCGTCGTCGTTTTCTTTACCCCAGTAACTCATCCAGTCATAAAGCGTTTTATCCTGTTCGAAGTCAGAGGCGTGATCCTGTGCATAATAACCCAACTGTGCATTTTCAGACCATTTTACGGTGCCGGCAGATGCTTCCAGATCACCGTACAGGCATCTAAGCAATGATGTTTTACCAATACCGTTAGGACCGATGATGGCAATACGTTCACCGACTTCCACCATGAGGTCGAGATTAGCAAACAGGTAATTATCATCAAAACTTTTTGCCAAACCTTCTACTTCGAGTGCCAGACGGTGCAGTTTTTTATCTTCCTCAAAATAAATATAAGGATTTTTGCGACTGGAAGGTTTTACTTCTGCCAGTTGTATTTTGTCTATCTGTTTTGCACGTGATGTTGCCTGTTTGGATTTTGAGGCATTTGCAGAGAAGCGGCTAACGAAGGATTTAAGCTCTGCAATCTGGGCTTTTTTCTTTGCATTTTCTGACTGCAAACGTTCGGTCACCTGCGTTGATGCAATCATGTAATCGTCATAAGAGCCCGGATACATACGGATTTCACCGTAGTCTAAATCGGCCATGTGAGTGCAGACACTGTTTAAGAAGTGTCGGTCATGCGAGATGATTATCATGGTGCAGTTACGCGCATTTAATATATCTTCTAACCAGCGTATGGTATTGATGTCGAGGTTATTGGTCGGCTCGTCGAGCAGCATAATGTCAGGCTCGGAAAATAAAACCTGTGCCAGTAATACACGTAATTTCCAGCCGGGTGCAACTTCGCTCATCGGGCCATAGTGTTGCTCAATAGGTATGCCTACACCTAATAACAATTCACCCGCGCGTGCTTCGGCAGAGTAACCATCCATTTCGGCAAATTCTGCTTCCAGGTCGCCAGCACGTATCCCATCGGCTTCAGTCATTTCCGGATTAGCGTAAATCGCATCTTTTTCTGACTTAATGGCCCATAGCTCTTCATGACCCATAAGAACGGTATCAATAACATTAAATTTTTCGTAGGCAAACTGATCCTGTTTCAATTTTCCGATACGTTCGTCAGGGTCTTTTGAGATATTGCCAGCTGTAGGCTCAAGATCATTGCCCAGAATTTTCATAAAGGTTGACTTGCCACAGCCATTGGCACCGATTAAACCATAACGATTGCCATCGCCAAATTTAACAGAGACGTTTTCAAAGAGTGGCTTTGCGCCAAATTGCATAGTGATGTTTGCGGTTGCTAGCATTGTTTTATTCCGGGTAAAAAGGTTTGTTCATTAGTTCGTCATTGTGCGCCTGGCGTGACAATCTCATGCAGATAACGCTGTCGTTAAGGGTGATGGCACGCCTGGCTCACAATGACATAGTTTTTTATTTAAGCTGCATCTCGTGTGCGGTTCTGGTTGTTTGTACGCTTTTTCCAGACTGATGATTTTTTGTTACCACCCGTATTACCATTTGCATTCGTTTCAGCAGATTTTCTTCTGGCATTTTTTCCAGGTCGGGGTGATTTATTATTAGCCGGAGGTGCTGAATTTCTCCTGGAAGAGTTTCGTTGCTGACCATGGGCATTATTCCTGCCATTAGTTATTGGCTGCGCTTTGATAGAAGGATCAGGTTGATAACCTTCGATCACATCTTTCGGGATCTCACGTTTAATGAGTTTTTCGATGTCTTTGAGTAACTTCAGTTCATCAATGCACACTAGTGACATAGCCTCACCTTCTTTACCCGCGCGACCGGTGCGACCAATACGGTGAACGTAATCTTCAGGCACATTAGGCAATTCAAAATTAACCACATGTGGCAACTGGTCGATATCAATTCCGCGTGCCGCAATATCAGTTGCAACCAGGACACGTGTTAGACCGGCTTTAAAGTCGGCAAGTGCCCGTGTACGGGCGCCCTGACTTTTGTTACCATGAATTGCAGCGGCGGTTATGCCATCTTTATTTAATTGCTCAGCAAGTCGGTTGGCACCGTGTTTGGTACGGTTGAAAACCAGCACCTGTTGCCAGTTATTAGATCCAATAAGGAAAGAGAGCAGTTCACGTTTACGTGTTTTATCGACCGGATGCACTACCTGTGTAACCGTTTCTGTTGCTGCATTTTGTCTTGACACTTCAATCAGTACTGGTGACTGCATCAGACCATTGGCAAGTTTTTTAATGTCATTAGAGAACGTTGCTGAGAATAATAATGTCTGTTTCTTTTTTGGAACTAACGCCAGGACCTTTTTAATGTCGTGAATAAACCCCATGTCAAGCATACGGTCGGCTTCGTCGAGCACCAGGATATCAACATTTGAAAGATCAACAGATCGCTGATTAACATGATCCAGCAAACGACCTGGTGTTGCGACCAGCACATCCACACCCTTGATGAGTTTCTGTTTTTGCGGATTGATGCTGACACCACCAAAAACCACGGTAGAGCGAAGCGGTAGATAACGCCCATAATCGCGTATGCTTTCTGCAACCTGTGCAGCAAGTTCCCGGGTTGGGGTTAACACCAGTGCGCGAACAGGTCGACGGCCTTTTCGTGGTTTATCGGTCTCTATCAAACGCTGTAATAAGGGCAGAGTAAAACCGGCAGTTTTACCGGTACCTGTCTGTGCACCACCCATAAGGTCGCGACCTTCCAGCACAACAGGAATTGCCTGTATTTGTATTGGTGTAGGGGTGTCGTAGCCTTTTTCAGATACAGCACGTTGTAATTCGGCCATCAGGCCGAGGGAATCAAATGACATTTAAATGTTCTCCAGGGATCGGCCTACTCACATAAATATGTGGATCGGTCCAG
Organism: uncultured Gammaproteobacteria bacterium; assembly: GCA_963803185.1. GTDB lineage: Bacteria > Pseudomonadota > Gammaproteobacteria > SZUA-229 > SZUA-229. The sequence goes on from CAWDMF010000023.1 coordinate 35,139, forward strand.
GCGGAAACATATTGGTGTTTCGAGGTAAATCTTGAAGGATTACCGCTTTGAAAAGGTACAGACCGAGGTGCACCAAAAGTGAAGACATATTATATACGAAAAATATATAAAATGTAGGAGATTACAGAGAAATTTAGTGGTAGTGCAGTATTTTGTATAAATCCAGATATTATATATCAATACTATAACTGATTAACTGCCTGGGCATTAACGGTCATTTATGGGAGTTCAAAATAAAGTCAAAAACGATTCACCATAGAGAACACAGAGAATAATATTTAAGATTTATAGTTAGCGTCGCAGCAGGCGCGGCTAACTATAAAATTCTTTCTCTGTGTCTTCTGTGATGATAAATGTTTTTTAACTTTTTTGACCGGATAAAATGGCGAGTACAGTCAGTTAAGCTATTACATAACGAAGAATTGCCGTAGGGTGTGCCGTGCGCACCATGAAACATCCATTTATTTTTCGGTGCGCACGGCGCACCCTACGAACTCTGTAACCACTGTGGTGATTTTTGCCTGAGCCCTTGACTGCAACTAATATGTCACAGCTAATCCAGATATTCTTTTTGCCATTCTAAATATTTTGCATGCACCTGATTTGCAAAACTTTCTTTATCCGTATATGTTTCTGGTGAAATGGCATCGTGAACGTAATAATTAACACGATTATTATTGGATTTAAATATTTGCCAAAGTTTTTGCACTAAGGACTGACCTTTCCACTCAAAAGTTTTCTGATCTATATAGTGTAGAAAAACTGGAAGAATGGGGATGCCGGTTTGCAGAGATATATCAAACGCACCGGTATGAAATTTCTTATAGATGCGCGATCCCTTACATCCGCCCTCAGGAAAGATCACAATATTTTTGCCGGCTTTAACCGCATCAAGCAAAGATTGTAATGCGGCATGTCTGGAACTCGCGCTTTCTCGCTCGACATAAATTGTTCCAGCATAATCACTGATACGTCCTAATACAAACCAGTCACGGACACCGGCTTTTGCCAGTGGATATATATCAAACAGGGCAGGTATTCCAAAATCTTCCAGGGCAGAAGGGTGGTTTGCAACAAGAATGTATTGCTTTGGTAACGGTTGTCTATTTTTGTGAACGAGGTTTAAGTCAACATCTAATGCGCGCACGAATATTCTGCACCAGAAACGCGACAGAAAGTGATAATAACGGCCAGAGAAAACGCGCGGTAAATGTGCCAGTAGATACAGCACCAGGCTCAACATTATAAGAATAAGCCATATAATAGGTAAAACAACAATGTTTTTTATGAATTTAAGCAAATAACCGGTCCTAACATCAGGAATACTCTAAATATAGCAGGGTCGTACATCAGAGGCTGCTTAAATTTTTGTTTAATACAAAACTACAATTATTCATTAACAGTCTTTTGACTGCGTATAATGTCAACTGTTAGGAGAATTGTTCAACTGTTCTTTTACTCACTCTACGTCCTTCATTTTTTCTTCTATTGCGTGATACGCTTTCGCCGAGATGATTGATTAAAGGAAAAGCTACATCCGTTATTTTTCGCCAGTCACCACCACGTGGTGTTAATTTGGTGTTTTTTTTCTGGATGGACTTAGTGTCTTTCATTTCTTTTTGCAGGTGCAATAGACGTTCCATTTTTGCCAGATCTTTTTGACTTAGATCCATTGCGGCTTCTAACCAGATATCAACAATATCGTACATTTTCTGTTTTTCTACAGGGTGTACAATTTGCCGAATCTTTTTCATTGCTCGAATGGTATTGTGTGACTGATTATGGCTATTGAGGTAATTCACTGTCGCCTCTACACCTTTGCCATCTTCAGCAAGTACATCAATTACACCCATATCATAAAGCTCTTCTGCCTTGAATGTTCTGCCGCTTAAAATTATACGTTCAGCAAGTGCTGAACCGATTCGACGCTCTAGCAGGTTATATGCCCCCATACCTGGGAACAGGTTAAACAAAATTTCAGGAAAACCCATTTGAGAGCTACGTTCTGCAATAATAACATCACAGGAAAGGGCGGTTTCAAAACCACCACCTAGCGCCTGTCCCTGCACAAGAGAAACCATGGTAATCGGCAGGTCCAGGTTGTCGATATTACGGTGCAGAAGATTGATGCACTTGTAGGCGTAATCTCTAAGATTTTCTTCTTCCTTGTTGATTATGCAATGTTTAAAGAAGCCTAAATCGCCACCAAGATTAAAAATGCCCGGTGTTTTTGACGCCAGCACAAGATGACGAAATGGCCATATACTATATGGATGCTGATTTTTATAAGTGTTCGTTAGTTGCTGCTGTAGTAATACCAGCTCATCAATTAAAGTGGCATTCATGCAGGGACGTGGTTTCGGTTCCATACAGACCCAGATGGCACTGGTCTCGGAATCATAGCGGGTACTGAATTGTGTATAACCCTGTACGAATTGATGTCTTTTTATCTGATAAATGGTATTGGGTTTATGCTCAATCTTCATCCATATGACCTTATTATTATTTTTTTAACATACATGATTCCGGTTACAAGTATAACCTCACTTAAAGTAACAGGTAGTTACTTTTACAAAAGTATACATATTAGTACTGGATTTAATAAAAAAAATGATAGACTAACTGATAGCAAATTAGTACGATGAAGTCTTTCTAATTATAATTTATTTATTGCTGCGTATTAAAAAGGAGGTATACGAATACTAATGGAATAGTCCGGATATGTTTTATCTGGTTTTACTCGGCAGGCAAATAAATCATTATTTGCCATTATATTTGATGGCCATTACCTAATAATAATTATGGTCCTGGATAAAGTAGCTGAAGTTATTGCCAATACTGCACATTGCAAGATAGAGGATGTCACACCTGGAGCCGAACTTAAGGCATTAGGCGTTGATTCATTAAAAGCAATTACCGTGTTATTCGAGCTTGAAGAAGCTTTTGATATAGAAATTCCTAACGAGATAATTCCGTCTATCGTTACTGTTAATGATATTCTGGAAAAAATTCACGACATTCAACATTAACAACTCAATATTATCAAGCGCACTATGCAGCTCATTTTCCAGTTCAAGTCTGTCACCTGGCTGATTTGACATGCCTGGATCATAAAATTGCAGCTGATTTCCACCTGCCTGTTTAGCTCGTTACATTGCAGTGCCTGCATTACGCAATAATATTAATGGTGTAACACCATCTGTGGGATATACACGTATTCCTATGCTCGCACCTATGTGTATTTTATGTGAGTGAATGTCAAAAGAATCCGTTAAGCTGTGAATGATTTTATTTGTTACATAAACTGCTTCGCTATAACTTTTAAGTTTTTCTAGAACAATAACAAATTCATCTCCCCCATTACGAAAGACCGTATCATGGTTACGTAATGTTGTGTGTAATCGTGAAGCTACTTCCTGTAACAGCTTGTCACCGAAAATATGGCCCAAACTATCATAATGATTTTGAATCGGTCGAGATCAAGAAACAGAATAGCCATCTGCTATTCATCTCGTGCTGATATTTTAATAGATTGATTGATGCGATCAACAAGCAGGTTCTTATTTGGGAGACCGGTCAGTTCATCATGGACTTTCAGTCCATAGTCGTTGAGTTAATTGTCTACATCCATATCTTTAATCTGTTCAGGAAGATCCTTTACATTATCCTGCACCTGATCACCCATATCTATTGGATTAGGAACCGTCACTTCCGGTGCAGTCCAGCCGCCTGGCATTTCACCCATGCGGCCTGGTGCGTTTATCATGTCATCCCAGCTGTTTTCCCAGTTACGCTTGCCTGGATTCATCCATGTGCTCGGACCGCTTCTTCCCCAGAACTTATTATTGTTCCAGCGTTTATTACGGCGATAATTGCGATTCGGATTATACCCCGGCATGCTATACGCTGAGGCGCCATTATCAGGGCCGTAATACGGTCTGCGTGGAGGTGGTGGAAAGCTTCTATTGGGTGGTGCCATGTTTGCATTAGGCCGATCCATATTAGGTCGATTTACACCAGTATTTGCAGGACAGGGTGGCCTAAATGCGGGTCGCAGGTGGTGGTGTAAAATTTCTTGGCGGACGGGAATCAAGAGGTGCTCGATAAGCGTTATTACTTACTGGCCGCTCTGGTCGTGGTGGTGAATAAACAGGTGGTGCGGATCTGTCAGGCGATCGAAAATTAAAGTCAGGTGCCTGCCAGTAGCTATCACCGGGCTGTTCTGGCATCGCCTGTGATGATGCAAATACGCAAGTGCCGCTTAAAGCAACTACTGCACGGCTGCAACTGTAGAGGTAAAATATTTAGCTTGCATTATCTATGTGCTCCAAATTGGTCGTTGTATCGCGCAATATATTAGCGCCGTATCAAACGCCACTGCCAGTCATTTTTTCTGATGCAGGTATGATCCTGTAAATTATGGTTTCTTTGTATTTGATGATGAACCAAACCAGTCTGAAAATTTAAAATCACGTTTATATTCAATTTCTACCGGTGTTTCCAGCTTGGATTGAAGATGGTTTATATAGGTGGTCATGAAATGATTGCGTAAATTCTGCTCACTGGGAATGTCATTCAAAAAATCGACTGCACGCATCATGCTATCCACACCCGTTAGTACCGCGTATTGATTATTCTCAAACAGCACAATTTCCGTTCCCTGATGCCAGAAAATGCTCAGCTTCATTAAATCTAAGGGATCAACTGGTGGTACCAGTGGCACCATATCTTTGGGTGTTACCAGTCGTTTAATATCCAGATGATTGAATTTTCGACTACCACTGACATTCGTCACTTTTGGCTGACCAAATGTAATTACTTCGCCTACATCATATCCCTGTGCATCCAGCATCATGGCTAAAATGAGAGCCGCAGCGCCGCCCAGGCTGTGTCCAATGGTATTTATTTTATATTGTGGCTTAATTTTGTCCTGGATCTGCTGGTAAATATCTCTTGCTGACAGCAAAAAACCCTGATGAATGTCGATACCTGAAAGTTTATCCGGTACTAATACAAAAGCAGCATCAACGACTGCGTTTTCAACATTGGATGTACCGCGTACAGCCAGGATATGTTGTTTGATACTGTCGTTTGTTGCCAGCACAAAGCCAACTGAATAACCTTCAATTTGTTGCTGCAGGGTTATCTTATACCCTTGTTTATGCAAAACATCAGTAAGCTCTGCTGTTGATTGATATGTAGCCTCTGCAATAAAAGCTGCATTTAACCAGTGCGAGAAGTCTTTGGCTGAAAAGGTTTGCTGATTAGCCTGCGCGAAAGATAGCTGAGTAAAAACCAGCAAGCTGAATAATAAAGATACAGAATGGTATTTTTTAAATCGCATAGTTTTGTTTTTTAACAGTAGGTTATTGTACATTTGAGTAGGTAATATCATGGTTGAATTGCTGGCTTAGCGGTCGCTTTTCGTAACAATGGGTTACAGTTTTTAATAGTTACCTGACCCTGTAATAAGTTGCCGCGTGAATATTCTCTGAAGTGGCAGGTATTGCTTAGCGGATTGTAATTTTCAATCCATAAATTATCATCTTTCCATGTGGCTGCCAGATGTAATTCATCATCAGGAATCTTGATTGTCATTACACCGCCATAACGTTTGACAAATACCTGCTGAAAGTGGAAATGGTAAGCCGCAAATCCAATCAGCATGATACTCACAGCAGCAATGGCCGCAATTTTCCACTGTTCTACTTTGTAACCGATGAAATAAAACAGGCCAAAAGCCAGTGCAATTATCGTGATCCAGTATAAATAGGTAACCATGCGTGTGATCTTTATTGGTAGAAATAGTTCGTAATAATATAGGTTTTTATCGCTGATAGAAAATTTATCTACTGAAAAACAAAAACCCGGCACGTTAAAAACGCACCGGGTTTCAACAGTAGAAGCTTTGGTCTTAAGGTGTCACGGTAGGTGTAAAGACATGATCAAATGCCCCGGTCCAGTCAATACCGTTCGGATATACCGTGGTCAGGTAATCGGCATTATTTAACTCAGCTGAGCGCCAGTCGAGCGGATCCGTACCCTGGTTTTCTTCCTGGCCGGCAAAACCGCCGATGAAATTATATACGGCATTTAACAGGTCGTTACAGTCATCACCGATAGCTGCGCATTTTGCTCCGGTAAAATAATCACTATCAAGGTTTAGCTCGGTAATGATTAGATCAAGCGAAGGATTAAAAGGTAACAGCCAGCTGCCACCTGTTGCAGGTGTTGTACGATTACCTCGGTACTCGGATGTCAGCACCGATTTATTTATATATTCCCAGTCCATATCGTGCTCAAAGAAATAGACATCTTTTTTACTGAATAAATAATCGCCCAGGTGATTATTCAAGAAAACATTCAACACCAGTGGTAATGATATATTCTGAAATTCAGCGATAGAGGCACCGTTACCCAGCGCATCAGAAACAGTGAATAAATGCAGATCAGGAATTTCAGTAATATTTGTCACCGGTAAAAATTGAGCTTTCATATCAATCAAGCCACGGGCCTGGAAAACTTTTAACAGTGGATTGCCTGTCAGGTCTTTCACCAGCTGAATCCTAAAGCCATCTGCCCACAGGTTATTTTCGTCAAATTGCAGGAACATGTCTACCGTCTTCTGTTCGCTGGTAAAATTGAAATCCATGCGCATCATCGATGGATCTTCGCTATCATGGTTATCCCAGTTGACACCAGTACCATCTATTATCATGCGGCCTTCGATATCACCATTCGCCAGTTCATTCCAGGAGATGTAAAACTGTGATTGCTCACCAGCAACGGGTGGCAGTGAACGGCTGTAATTATAATAAAGGCGAACGGTTACCTGGGTATCTGATTCGTCAGTGACACTGTAGTGGGTTGGTTCATCCGCTTCAAAATCTGCCGAATTATTATCATTATCAGTTTCAATAATTTCGCCGTCATGCGGTACAAAACCGGAAACGTCAATTAATAAATCAGCAATACAGGTCCAGGTTGCCATGGTTGAAATCATAAATTTACTGGTTTCATATCCATTGCGGAAAGGATCGTCTTCATCTTCATTACCCAGATATGCACAGGGCTCACCCGTACCTGCCTTCGCCATTTGTATTGACTGGCTTACCGTGGTCATGGCATTACTGGTTTGAGCCGCTTGTGTAACCGAAGCTGTTTGTCCGCCCGTCAGACTTGCAGGAATATCCAGAGCAAGTGTCGGATTACTGGCAGCAGAAGTGCCGCTGCTATCGCCATCGCAGGCTACAAGTAAACTGCTCAATAGCACTGCTGTAACAGCCAGTTTCGATTTGAAATCCAGCCGGTTAAATATGTTCAATCGGATATTGTGGTTATTCATCTTGTTTCTCCATTAATCTGGCTTATGCTTAAAGTATGATGCCAGCGAGTTTATGTTCGAGCTGTGTCGTTTTGTTCGATTATTAAGAGACGGGTAATACAGCAGCATTTGAAAATTATTATGCATAAAAATAAGATAAATTTAATTTTCAAATAAAACAGTTCTGTGTGTCTCTTTAATATATGAGACTTACAACGGCTTTATTTAATGATATGAAAAACCATATGAAACAGTTGTTTACAATCGGCGGCAGGCTTTTTCTCATGTTACTGTGCTTTAGCGCTGCAAGTCATAAGGTTGTTTATGCTGATCAGGTTTCCCTGATTCCGCCTGCCGATCCGAAACAGTCGATTACTTACTGGAAAAAATATACCCTGGCGGACAGCAGCCCGTTAGTTCAGCACTCACAACAGGTTTTTTCGGTATTGCTGCGCGCATGGGACCAGTCACGTATCGAACCGGGTCTGTTTGTTGTTGAATCAGAAGCCGGAGCATGGGCAGCTTCGCTGGCTGATGGAAATATTTTATTAAGTAAGCAGGCTATAGAAACCAGCTTTTCCTTTGGTCGCCAGCGCGGTGAACATTTGCTGGCATTTATACTGGCACATGAACTGGCGCATCAGCGAGCTGATGATTTATGGCATCAGCGTTTCTTCCGGATGATTGGTAAACATTCTGCCGAATCCCGTAAGAAAATGATGGCAGGACTGGAACTGGATGCAGACATGTTAAACCAGATGGAGCAGAAAGAAGCTCAGGCTGACCATGACGGGCTTGTCTTAATGGCCAGCGTTGGCTTTGACCCGCACCAGGTAGTTGGCGACCAGCTTGCAGAGCAGAATGATGGCGATAGAGACTTTTTCACCTTATGGGTTGAAAATATCTGGCATCAGGGCTGTGTAGAAAGCAATACAGACAACAGTAATTATGATGCCTGCGAACAGGCAATGGCACGGGCATTAAGAACCCAGGCACAACTTAAAACAGTCGCAACACAGTCCATGCTTTACGAACTGGGTATCCAGTCATTTGTAGCCGGAAACTATCAACAGGCAAGAGAATACTTCACTATCTATGGGCGAGATTATCCCGGCAGGGCAATCATCTCAGCTATAGGTTTAAGCTATTTTGCTCAGGCGCAGGGTATCCAGAAACAAATCAATGAACTTGCCGCCAGCACCGGTGAAAATCAGCAGGCAAAATCACAGCTGTTTGATTTTTACTACCCGATGATTCTTGATGCACAAGTTAACGGTAGTAATTCAGCATCATCAGACAATAAACGCGCCAGTGCAACAGCGCTGATTGCCGAGTTAAAGAAACAAAAAGCTAAATTACTAGACCAGGGTATCAGTCAGTTTGAAAAGGCCATTCGGCTGGCGCCGGATTATCAGCAAACCTACCTGTTGCTGGCTTCAGCACACCTGCTGGCCAATAATTCGTATCGAGTTCGCGGTGTACTGCAGGGTCAGTATTTACCAAAATTCGGTGATGACAGCGGGGCAAACATGCTGCTGGCGTTGACAGCGGCAATTGAAGGCAAGACAACTCAGGCAATTGCACAGCTAAGCGAGCTGACGGAAAAAATCAAAAATAGCAAAGCAGTTTCATCATTACCGGATAATGTGCTGGCTTACAGCGCTTTTTATAACCTTGCTGAATTATATAGGGCAACGGGTAAAACACAGCAGGCGAAAAAAGTCTGGAGGGATCTTGCTCAATATTCCGGAAAAAACGGCGATACACTATTATTCCGCCTGGCAATAAACCGTATCAACAAAAATGCTACGCTATCGACAAAACAGTTAACACAGGCACCATTAATCAATGGCAAAAGGCTGGGTGACAAAATCCAGTTTGAAAAACAGCCGTCCGACTTATGGATAGACGGCGAGCGCTATCATATAAGCACAGTTAAAAACACACGTTATATCACACAGGATGACGGTACACTCATCAGTGCCTGGCAAAACGATACCATATCTTCGGCCAGCCAGATAAGCGGTAAGCTAAGCATTGGTGATTTTGCAGACCGTCCATTCAAAACGCTGGGCATTCCTGATCGTCGCTTAAACATGACATCAGGCGAGTACCTGGCTTATGACAATTACGGCCTGGCCGTTCGAATCAGTAATAATCAGGTAAAAGGGTGGTTTTTATATGATGCTCAGTAAGGTATCTCAACAAATATTCACTACACTCAGTGATAATGATAATAACTGCTTACAGGACTTATTTTGCCCTTATCAGCCAATCCGCCGGTCAGTACTTCACAGCGCAACAGTGAAAATATCGAGCTCGCAAAAAAAGCGGCAAATAATGACGCGCAAGCACGAATAGAGGTTAATGATTTAATTGCCCCCATAATCCAGTACCAGACAAACCGGTTCTGTAAACGGTTTTGCAAAGAAAACAGCGCCCATTATAAATGCACATTAAAACCGCCGCTTGGCTCGCCGCCTGCCGATGCCAGTTTATGCGAATGGGGTAACGGCTGTTACACATGGATGCTGGAAGATTTAAGCAGCAGCAAACGGCTGTTGAAATATCAGGCAAAAAACAATGCAACATTATTTGATTACTGTTATGTCATCGCCAATTCACTGCCATTTTATGAACGCTGGAAAGACTGGCGTTTTGCTCGAAAAAATTATGTTCCAAGTTATATTCAGTCGCTGGGTAAAGCAGCTGTCTCTGTTTTTTATGGCCTGCAATCGCAGCACAGCATTGAACAAATCAGTCAGGCTTCAGCGCAAACTGTCCTGGAAAGTACCGAACTTAGCCGAAACATCATTCGTTTACTAAGCTCAAGGAGCAAGTTGCATCTCCTGAACCGGCCACACAGTGTTTCGTTCACACAGGATAATGATGTTGCCGAAGATGTATGGCAAGGGCCGTCAAATATCGAGTCAGAAACAGCAAGCCATGATGAAGCAATAGAGTTACGGGAAGATAAACAGAAACTGAAGAAAGCGTGGCACGAATTATCGGCTGTTGAACAATTTGTAATTGAAGCCCTTGTTATTGAAGAACAGGAGGCACAAATTGTTTTAGCGGCACTAAGAACATTAAACCTGAGCATTAAACAGGGGGTTCCTGCAGGTGAGACTGATCGACAGCAATTATATTATTTCCGCAGAAAAACGCTGGCAAAACTGAATGCCTTGATGAAGAAATGAATATAAGACTGTTAAATAATTTTCAAATATTTTTACAGTTGTTGTCTCTTAATCAACATGAACAGCAAAGGTAATACTATGACGTCTCAGCATATCGATAATGACACTTTAAGTCTGTTTGTAAAAATGACCTTATATCCGCACGATCACAGCATGAACAGTTCGCAATATCATGCGGTACTCGATCACCTTGCCCATTGCGAAGAATGCCGGGACCAGGTAAGCATAATCACCACCCTGCATAAAGAATGGCAGCAGATGGATATCCATGCCGATCTCAGTGATGAAAAGCAACAGCTAATCTGTGATTACCTGGATGGAAATTTAACTGCAGAAGAGGCCAGCAAAACTAAAAAGCTGATTAACAGTCACCCTGATGCAATGAAAGCGGCATTACATTACAGCAGCCATGCTCAGTCCATGAAAGCACAATTAACTGACAACCAGCAATCAGTTTCAAGCGCACAATCTGCGAACAAAACCAGTGATCAAAGCTTTGTTCCCCACCTGACATCATTCGTAAAACGTTTATTCAGCTTTCAATCACCACTGGTTTACACCATGACTGCGACCGCGGCTGTTTTTGTTGCGGTACTGTTATTTGTGCAATCGACTGAAATTAATCAAACCATGATTGCAAGTTACCAGGATAACCCAACGATTCAGTTTACAGACAAAAACAAATTGCCGGGCATTGGTTTTTTCGCTAAATCGATGGATTCTTCAAAGTCTTTTGAGAATGTTAATATTGAACTGATTTCAGAAAACAGGATAAAAATATCATGGCCGGCAGTTGCTGGCGCTGAACTTTATAAAATGCGAATCCAGGTTTTTAATCAGGGCAAGAAAACTGTTTTAAAAGAGAAAACAACCCATACCAATCACACCACCTTTGAATTAAGTCAAGAGCTTCCTGTAGTAAAACAGGACAAGCATAATAAACGTTACGAATGGGTGTTATATGGCAATACAGAAGATGACCGTATGTTTTATGCTTCTGGAGGTTTTGTTGTAGACCAGGTTCATGCTAATTCTGACTGGGAAGCCGGCTGGTAATAATTTTATGGTGAAAAAAGATGCTTAATACAGATATTACATACCTTGCCGGAATAAAAAGATATTGCAGAATCGCAATGCTGGTCTCACTTGGCATTTTCTGCATGTTCTCGAGTAATGCTTATGCTGCTGATAGTCGGGGCATTGCTATACAGCCAATAGACAAGTCGGCAAAGCCGGCAGCCACAAACGGCATTTATCGTGCGCTTGTTATCGGAAATAATGACTACATGGATGAGAAAGGTAAATGGAAGTCACTAAGTACTGCGGTTGCTGATGCAAGGGCGGTTGCTGACCTGCTTAAGAAGCAGTACGGCTTTACTGATATTAAGCTGCTTGAAAATGCTACTCGGCGCGATGTGCTGATCGCACTGGAAGATCTGGGCAGAAAATCCTTAAAAAATGATAATGTTTTAATCTATTATGCCGGTCATGGTTTTCTTGACGATGAGACCAATAAAGGCTTCTGGGTTCCGGTTGATGCCAGCGGCAGTGACCATACAACGTTTTTACGTAATTCTACTATTCGAGACGAAGTTTCAGGCATCGCTGCTCGTGTGAAACACACCTTACTTATTTCTGATTCATGTTTTAGCGGTTCTTTATTAAGAACTGCATCACGTGGAATATCAGAATCTGAATACACCGAAAAATATTTCAAGAAAGTATCAAGCAAGAAAAGTGTGCAAATAATGGCAGCCGGCGGATTTGAGTTTGTTGACGATGATTACCGCGATTCAGGTCATTCGCCTTTTACTTATTTCCTGCTGAATGAATTGAAAACTAATGACAGCCCGATGTTTACCGTTAGCCAGCTTTCCGGAAATGTTGAACGTGCAGTTGCAAATAATGTTGAACAGGTCCCAGAAAGCGGCGTATTGCAAGGCGCCGGCGATGAATTAGGTGAATTCATTTTTATTAAACTGGATGTTGCCGTCGAAGGCATCGATCCTGAAAAAGTAAAAGTTGAGGTCAATGTCGTGCCCGCAGATAAGACGCAAACAGACAATGCAATAAAAGTTAGAAAACAATCAGACAAACAAATCAAAGTTGTGCCGATACCAACCTTGTAGAAGGATAGCATTATGTTAGCAAGAAATATTTCACTCGTAATATTAGCTTTATCACTCAGCATAAGTCATCTACATGCCGAGCAAAGCCTGACTTTAGGTGCAAAATTACTGGGCGCAGGCTGGAATGGAGACAATGGTACCGGCGGCAGCGAGTTTGGAAGTGACAAGGGTGGCCAGTTCGGTGTAAATATATCTTACAAAATCGGCCGTTTCTACACTGGCTTAAATCTACAACGCGGCAAATATGAATTTACCGGCAATGCGCCAGACAAGTTTATACAACCCAATCTCTTTGTGCCTGACGGGCGCCTGTCCAGCTCAAATGTTACCATCCAGCAATCTGATTTTGATTTACTGGCGGGTTATTATTTCTGGGATCAGGTGTCATTGTTTATTGATGTTAAAGCGGTAACTAACGACTGGCTCGATCAATCTTACAGCCAGACTTTTGTTGGACTCGGTCTGGGCATATCAGGTTACATACCACTGAATAACCGCTGGACACTTTTTGGCTCTTTCGGTTTTATCGGCGGTGGTGATATAAAAGATAATAATGATAACAAAGTAGGGGAAGGTAAAAGCTGGGCACTGGAAGCAGGTACGGTTTATACAATTAACGAACGGCACTTTATCAATGGCGGACTAAAAACAAGAGAGTATGATTTTGAAGACCTGAACTCTATAAAGCAGAGTTATAACATTAATGCGTTGTTTATCGGCTATAACTACAGCTTCAGTTTATAACCGTTTTGTTTATCAAGTTGCAATAATCATGCTGCATAAAGCTTTTTATTTTATCGTACTTTTGTTGTTAGCTACGGCATGTTCCTTATCCACTGAAACCCATTCATCTCTCGCGTTGCAAACTATTCCAGTTGAGTTAACAACACATTTAGGTGACCAGCAGCAGTTTATCGACGGTGATGAAATTCAGTTTTTATTAAGCCTTGGCAGTGATGCATACATCTATATGTATTACATCGATGCCGCTAATAAGATTACAAAAATACTGCCAAATGAAAACCAGCACAGTCATTTTTATTCGGCCGGCTATTTTCTGACCGTACCAAATTACGAAAATCATTACCGGTTTATAATCAGCAGGCCATACGGCGAAGAAACCATTTGGATATTTGCAAGCGACCAGTCGATTAATATCAACGAGACGAACATTGGAATAGACGAGATAAGAAATAATATAAAAAACGCATCAAGACTTGCATATGGTGAATATGCGATGAAAATAGTGACGCGTGATAGATAGTTATTAACAGTACTCATGAACAGGATACCCTTTATTCAAGACCGTCAGCTGCAGGGATGCAGCTGTCGAGCCTATATGGACATATTCACGGCACGTCTTGAATAAAGGGTATCCTGTTCATCTGACTCAGTAATAATAACTGGCCAGCATAAAAACAGATTCATCAAAACATTTTTCACTGACTTCAAATATGTAAACTTCTTTTTTCACTATGATATCTAACCTGGTTAATTTGTTAATTAATTATATTCACGGGGCCAGTCGGGCAGTACCCAGTTGTACACCTAACGGACCGCGCGGTACGGTAAAGCTATAAATTTCACCATTTCGATATATGTTGATAGGAACAAATTCGCCCAGCTGACCTTCGGTGGTCGCATCTTTAAGTTCCTGCCAGCTAAACATGCGTTTATTATCATAACTTAAAACAACATCACCTTTTTGTAAACCAGATTGTTCCGCTGCAGAACCCAACATAACGGATGCAATTTTAATGCGATTATTTTGCTTAGTCGCGTACAGATATTCATCATATCTTTCATCACCTAACTCTTCTCTTAAGTTGACATCCTGCTGGTTGATATTCTCCAGCTCATCATAATACCGTTGTGTGTTTAAGTAGTTATCTCTTTTAGCCCGATCCTGCAATTCAAGCCTTTTTAATTCAATACTGTTTTTTCTACGGACAATATCTTCAGCTACAGGTGTGGCGATACCTCCTTTTATTAAACTCTCAAGGTTATACTGCCGCTGAGGGAGATATGAAAGTGAGGGCTTCCCGGTTATTTTTACTGGATTTATTGAACTGGGTGCCGTCTCTGGCATGGTCGCTAATACCTGCTTAATTTCTTTTAGTTGCAGTTTAATTTGAGATAATTCATCATCAAAATAATCAAGACGATTACGATCTACATTATTGTTAATAGCAGGATTGCTATGATCAGGATTATCCTTTTTTTCTACAAAAGGGTTGGCCCTGGAAAGGCTATCAGTTACTTTTTTTTCATTATTGTTTTTTGAAACGAAATTATTCTTATTTGTATTTTCACCAAAAATAATATAAGCAGAAATAAAACCAATCAATAGAAATACGACGGGGATTATTATGCTATTTTTCTGCATGATGGGCCTGGGTATTTATTTCGTATGAATCATTACCGATAATCAGGTATTATTTTTTGAACGGTCTTTTTCAGACGGTTTTCTTCGTTTGCCAATATTTTTTTTATCTCGTAATCTCTTTTTTATTTTGCTTTTTTCTTTTTTTGCCGGTTTCAATTTTTTTCTTTTTGCACCATAAGCTTTACCTGAAGTCTTTTTATTTTCTGGCCCTTTAAATTTTGCAGCAAGTGATTTGATTTTAAGCTCAGTACATTCAACCTGTAAAAAATTTTCAATACCAATCATTTTGTTCCATTCCTGAGAATTAACAAGTGTAATCGATGTCCCGGTATCAAACATCCTTCCCGTGCGGCCAATACGGTGCATATAATCTTCAGCATTACGGGGCACATTAAAATTAACAATCAAATCGAGGTCATTTATATCCAGGCCGCGTGATGCAACATCTGTTGCAACGATAATATTAATGTCGTTATTTCTAAATTTTCGCAACATATCGTTGCGCCTATCCTGTTCGACATCACTATGTAGAACCGCCGATTTTATGTTTTTTGACTGTAACCAGCCACTTATTCTGTTCACCGTTTCTTTTTTATTGGCAAAGACGATAGCTTTTGTATAGTTAATATGCTGTTCTTCTATACTAAGAAGATGTTGACAGATATCAAGCTTATGTTCATCATTATCTGCAAGCATTTTATGCTGCTTGATGTTCTGATTATTTTCCCTGGCACTATGAATCAGGATTTTTTCTGCTTCGAATAAAATAATATCCGTCAGGTCTTTAAATTTATTTTCATTAAAACTGGCGGAGAAAAGCAGTGTTTGGCACTCTTCATTGCACTGACCTGCAATGCTTATCACTTCATCACTAAAGCCCATATCAAGCATTCGGTCTGCTTCATCTATTACTAATATACTGATTGCATCAAGGTCGATAACTTCACGTTTAACATGTTCTAATAAACGTCCAGGTGTCGCAACGATGATGTCCGGGTAGCGTTGCAATGCTTTTAACTGGTGTTTAGGGTCTTCACCTCCGATAATAATAGCGGTTTTAATTTCTGTATATTGCGAGAGTAAACTACATTGTTTATTGATCTGGCGGCATAATTCTCGCGTTGGAGCCAAAATTAAAGCCTGCGTCACACTTTGCGGGTTATCCAGTATTTGTTGCAGTATGGGTAAAACATAAGCCAGCGTTTTACCGCTACCTGTTTTTGCATTAACAATCAGGTCTTTTCCTGCAAGCGCCTGGGGAATTGCAGTGGCCTGAACCTCTGTCATTTTCTCAAAGCCGAGAAATGCAAGTGCATTCAGCAGTGGTTCATCAAGTGATAGTTTAGAAAACAAAGCGATACCTATGTTACAGTCGGGTAAGTAAATAACTTAAAAAAGCCACCGATTAATTATATAACATCTCTGGCTCGCCGAGAGATTATAAATATCATGAGGATCATTAATTATTATCTGATAGGGGTCACTAAAAACACCTGGTGATTGATAAACAGTATTCATTTTGCGAAACACCCAAAACGCCATATCTCACCTCTGCAGCAACAACGAGTTAAATCACTTGCTACCTATGTGTTCGCTTTCAGGCATGCGGTAATACAATGAGTAGCATGCATTGGACTGAAATAGATTTAATTGAAGCAGCCGTAGTGGTACCGATAGGCGTTGACGGCATTATGCAGTTGCAGGAGCAGGGGTTCAGTTATATCAGTTTGTAGTCAGGAGTAGTAGTTAAAAGCAATATAAGCTCTTCACCGCCGAGACGCAGAGAAATCTTTTTTGTTTTTTTGGTTCAACTGATTTAGTCAAGTTTAACTACAGTCAATTTCCGCAGAGTACAAAAAAATAGTACCAGCACTACCGAATAAGAAACATGTTAATTATTTCTCTCTGCGACTCGGCGGTAAAATGTTTTAACTTTTATACGGCCTCTATGTTGCAACAATAACGCGTACCGCATCCAGCCTCAAATTTGCTGCATCGATAACGTCTGTTAGCATCGATAATTGCTTCTCAAAATGGTTGATTTCATCTGCACGAATATTAGGATTTACATTAGATAGTGCTTTCAACCTGTTGATTTCAGTGCTTAATGTTTCTGTAGCATACTGCTGTGCCTGCTGTAAAATCTTTGCTGATTTCAACTCTGCAAATTTTTCACTGCGCTGCAACATGGCTTTGAGAATTTTTTTCTTTGCTTTGACGATCTTATTGCCGACACCGCTATCAACCAGCTGACGGCTGGTATTAATCATTTCATGTGACAATTTGATATTATGATCAGCGCCGCGTTCATCACACACCACGCGGATCATCGTTGGTGGCAAATAACGGTTACTTTGCAGTTCTTCAATGGGAGCACTCTCTACAGAGAACAGGCACTCAAGCAAAACACTGCCGGCCGGAACCGCTTTATAGTCAGTTGCGGTCACCGAGGTATTGCCCATTTCATTGCTAAGTACCATGTCGATGGCATTGTTTGTTAATGGGTGCTCCCAGGTGATGTAATGCGCATCTTCAAAACTCAGCGCGATGTTTCGGTCATAGGTGATGGTCAATCCATCTTCTGCCAGCCCCGGGAATTTTGTAATCATATGCTCGGTAGGGGTGATAATGAAACAGCCTTCGCTGTGCAATTCATTATCAATGCCAAAACAGTCATAAACCTTATCCATATAATCGGCAAGCTGCGATGTATTATCTTCATCCACAGCGCGTTGTTTTATGTTCTCTGCCATAACCGGGCGGCATGAATTGTATTCAAGCAAACGGTCGCGGCCACGCTGCAATGACTGGCTTAATTCCTGATAATGTGTTGTTGACTGCTTTATTAATGACTCGAGCAATTTGTTTTCCTTAGCTTCTGGATACGAGCTATTGAGTGCTTTATATAATTCATGCTGAACACGTTTATAAACTGAGTGTCCCGCAGGGCAGGTGTGCTCAAAGGCCTGCAGTGCTTCGTGATACCAGCGATAGCAGGTCTCCTGTGCGGTATTTTTTAAATAAGGGACATGGATACTGATGGTTTTTGTCTGGCCAATCCTGTCCAGCCGGCCAATTCGTTGTTCTAATAGATCGGGATTTACCGGCAGGTCGAACAAAACCAGGTGATGCGCAAACTGAAAATTACGTCCTTCGCTACCGATCTCTGAGCAAACCAGTATCTGGCTACCGGTTTCAAAGTCAGCAAAAAAAGCGGCCGCGCGGTCTCGCTCGATAATACTCAGCCCTTCATGGAAAGCAGTGGCATGTAAACCGGTTTGTGTTTTAAAAAATTGTGTTATTTCCAGTGCCGTGTTTGCATTTGCAGCAATAACTAAAATCTTTTGCGGATTTAATTCGGCACATTTTTTACTTAACCAGTTAATACGTGGGTCAATTTGTGTCCAGTGCTTAGCTTGCTCTTGCTGCTGGTACACAACCTCCGGCTGTAATAAAGGGCATGTTAATTCATCTGTTTCATTTTTATTTAATTGTTGATACTGTTCTGGTGGGTCCAATGGGTATGCATAAAGCTCTCTATCGGGAAAACCTTTTACAGCTGATCGCGTATTCCTGAATAAAACACGGCCGGTACCATGTCGATCGAGCAGGTGCTCAACCAGTTCGATACGCGCCTGATGTGTTACCTCAGCATCCTGATTATCATCATCAAGCAGATGCAGTAGAGATAAATTATCACCCTCAGCAATCGTTGTTTCGATTAAAGTAATATCATCAGGGCTAAGTGATTTATTGTTTAATAAATCTTCTATAACCTGCGCATAAGGTTCGTAGTTTTCTTCTTCATCAATAAATTGTTGAAAATCAGGAAAACGATTTGGGTCAAGCAATCGTAGTCGGGCAAAATGACTTTCTTTGCCCAGCTGTTCAGGTGTTGCTGTCAGCAGCAACACGCCCTTAGTATGGTAACTAAGCTGCTCCACAACCATATATTCAATACTGGGCTCTTCGGCAGACCATTGTAAATGGTGGGCTTCATCCACCACCATCAGGTCCCATTCAGCCATCACACATTGTTCAAAAACATTTGCTTGACTGACTAAAAAATCAATGCTGCACAAAACAAACTGTTCTGCAAAAAAAATGTTTTCAAAGTTATTTTCAGCGAATAGATCATCACAACGATTTTGATCAAAAATTTTAAAGTGCAGGTTAAAACGGCGTAACATCTCCACCAGCCATTGATGGATTAATGTCTCAGGCACAACAATTAAAATACGCTGGGCACGTTCCGTTAAAATTTGATGATGTAAAATTAAACCCGCTTCAATGGTTTTTCCCAGACCCACTTCATCTGCCAGCAGCACACGTGGCGCATAGCGGTTGGCCACTTCATGAGCAATATATAACTGGTGCGCTATTAAACTGGTGCGGCTACCAATCAATCCATATAAATCTGATTTTGCCAGACGATTTTTGTGATACAGCGTCTGATAGCGCAATTCAAACCAGTTGTCTTTATCAATCTGACCATTAAATAAACGCTCGGAAGGACGATTTAACTGAATAAAATTATCCAGTTCAGCCTCTTCAATTTGATGATAGTTACCGCTACTGTCTGTACCCGAGTATCGAATAAGACCGTGATTTTCTGTAATTTCTTTGATACTTATTGTTATACCTTCATGGCTGCTGATATTATCGCCAATAGAGAACAAAACACGTGTTAGCGGGGCGCTTTGTTTAGCATAAGTGCGGGTTTCACCCGTTGCCATAAACAGCACAGTTAAGGTACGTTCCTCTACTGAGAGAATAGTGCCGAGGCCCAATTGTAGTTCAGCATCGCTAATGCAGCGTTGACCGGAGATAAAGTCAGCCATGATTGTTGTTTTTAATTTAGATATTATTGGCGATATTTTATGTCAGATTGGAGTGGTTTCGTATAGTTGTTATTGGGTATGGTAGCTTAATATTTGCTACTAGTTATGTTATTGCTTTGTCTCGTAGTTTTACATTTACGACTGCATTTTAGTTAGGCTTGCGGGTCTCGCCCCGCTGGCGAGTTACTCTTTGTCTACAGCCACAAAGAGTAACCAGAAAAGGCCGCCACAATTCGTTCGCCCCGAGAAAAGCGCTCGGAGTTCCTGATTTCTCTAGTATTGCCTACGAGCACGTCCTGATGCGCCATCCAGGCGCACAGGACATATTCGCCATCCATGGCGAATACCCATGACTAACAATACTGGACGAATTCAGCAACTGAAAGAGGGACTAAAACAAGAGTAAACAAAAGCAAAAAATTAAAAAAAGCTGGGTTTTAAACACAAGCTTTAGATTTGTTCTTCTGTTGTTGACTTTGACTTGCCCACCTCAGCAAGCCATTGAATCCGGGTTGTTATCAGGGCCTTCTGTGCCAGCGATGTCTGAGCGTTTGTTCTGCGAGTTCTGGCGCGCATGATGACGAGCTCGTAGGCAAACTGAGAACTCAGTGAACCTCTGCAGGGCGTAGCTGTGTGGCGGCCTTTTCTGGTTACTCTTTTGGGCTGTAGCAAAAGAGTAACTCGCCAGCGGGGCGAGACCCGCAATGCCTAATTAAAGGCACACTGTAAATACCAAACAACTCACAATGTAACAACAAAAACATCAATACAAATTCCACAATGCCAACCCACTAACAACCGCCAGCATTGCGCCAATAACCCGCTTAAACACAACATCATTCCGTAAAATCATCTCATGCGTTCGTAAACCAATATAATGCCCAACAGCCGCAACCGGTAATAATACAATCGCTGTAACAACATTTAAATCAACGCCAAGCGCCGCAAACGTCGTCATTTTTATGGTGACTAAAATAAACCAGAGTACAAAGAGTGTATTGCGTAGTTGCGACTGAATAACATTACGGATATATACCGCCACCATTATTGGTGCACCTGTTAATGAAGTGCCTGCAACATAACCACCAAAGATCAGTAATAATTTATCAAGCCATTTGCTTTCACTATGGATAGTTTTATTAAGCAGCCACATCAGGGCATAAAACAGGGTAATGCTATATATAAAAGTCACTATCCACAGATTAGGCAAATTTACCAATCCAAGAACCCCGATTAAAGCAGGGGGAATAATGTAAAACAAGGATGATTTTAAATATTCCCAATTAACATTGTTTAACCGGGTACGTAATGTTAAAGCTGAAAAAAATAGTAAATGTGTACCAATAATCGGTAACCAGTAAATCGGCTTATCATAAACAAACAGCATGAAAGGCAGGCCCAGAGCAGCACCGCCAAATCCAAGTCCGCTGCGAACAAAACCGGCCCACATAAACAGCAGGCCGGTAAAAACTATTTCAAGTGTGGAGAAGTCGGGGAACACTTAAGCAACAACTCATTCAATTATTAACTAAAATGCTCTTTGGTTAATTTAAATACTACAGGGCTTAATAATATCAATGCAATCAAGTTAGGTATTGCCATCAGCGCATTTAAAGTGTCTGCAATTAACCAGATAAAATCCAGGCTTGCAGTGGCACCAACAGGTACCGCCATAATCCATAAAACCCTGAACGGCTTAATGCCACGTTCACCAATTAAATACTCAACACATTTCTCGCTATAAAAACTCCAGCCAAGAATCGTGGTAAAAGCAAAAACACACAGGCCGATGGTCACTATATAACCACCAATACCCGGTAATGCCGATTCAAAGGCCGCAGAGGACAAACTTGCCCCGGTTTCCCCTTGTTTCCAGACACCGCTAGAAATAATAACCAGGCCGGTAATAGAACAAATTATGATGGTATCTATAAAGGTACCCAGCATGGCAATGTTTCCCTGTTGCACCGGGCTATTCGTACTGGCTGCTGCATGTGCAATGGGAGCGCTGCCTAAACCTGCTTCGTTTGAAAAAATGCCACGTGCTACGCCAAAGCGTATTGCCGCCCATACTGCGGCACCGGCAAAACCACCGGTAGCAGCCACGGGGGTAAAGGCATGGGTAAAAATTAGCGAAAAGGCGTGCGGCAATGTTTCTATATTAATAAGCAAAATAAACAAACCGGCAGAAACATATGTTATTGCCATCAAGGGAACGAGTTTACCCGCGACACAGGCAATTCGTTCAATGCCACCAATTAATACCATTGCTGCCAATACAGCTATGATTAAACCTGTAACTATGTGCGGCACTGCAAAGGTATTATTAATCACATCGGCAACAGAATTTGCCTGAATGGTATTGCCAATACCAAAACCGGCAACGGCACCAAATACAGCAAAGCAGGTACCTAACCAGGCCCAGTGTGATTTCAGGCCATTTTTGATATAAAACATGGGGCCGCCAATATGGTGGCCAGCGTTATCGACTTCTCGATATTTAACCGCCAGAACGGCTTCAGAATATTTGGTGGCCATACCGACCAGTGCGGTACACCACATCCAGAATAATGCGCCGGGGCCGCCAAGGAATATTGCTGTCGCCACCCCGGCAATATTACCAGTCCCTATTGTTGCTGATAATGAAGTCATCAGGGCGTTAAATGGCGCGATATCACCTTCACCTTTTTTCTGCCTGCTTTGCCAGAGCAATTTGAAACTGTAGCCGATACGTTTTAATGGCATGAAGGACAGACCAACCATCAAATACAGCCCGGCACCCAGTATAAGTAGTAGCATCAGTGGTCCCCAAACGAGACCATTAATGGTGGAAATTAGCTCATTCAAAAATTGCATGTCATTTTTATTATTATGTGGCTTCGAAAACGTCTGAATGATAACAGTTTACTGAACATTTTTTTATCTGCGCATAATCAGGTAAAATTCTGTATATTTGATGGCTTTCCGGCCAAATAAACAGGAACACTACTATGTCACCCGCTGCACTGCCGCAAATTGTAGTCTCTGCGCTATATCATTTTGTCAGACTCGATGATTATCAGTCACTACGCCAACCACTGTATGATTTCATGATAGAACATGAAATCAGAGGTACCTTATTGCTGGCAGGCGAAGGTATCAATGGTACCGTTGCCGGTTCTAAACACGCTATCGATAAGCTTCATCACTGGTTACGTTCTGATAAACGTCTTAAAGACCTGAGAACAAAAGAGTCTTTTGATAACACCATGCCATTTTACCGGACCCGGGTAAAATTAAAAAAAGAAATTGTTACCATGGGAATACAGGGCATTGATCCCAACCAGGTGGTCGGCACTTACGTCAAAGCCGAGGACTGGAATCAGTTGATTTCTGACCCGGATATGGTGCTTGTTGATACCCGTAATGACTATGAAGTTGCCATTGGCACTTTCAAAAATGCAATAAATCCTGAAACTGAAACATTCCGCCAGTTTCCGGACTATGTAAAAAACAATTTGAACCCGGGAAAACACAAAAAGGTGGCAATGTTTTGCACCGGCGGCATACGCTGTGAAAAATCAACAGCGTATCTGAAAGAGCAGGGCTTTGAACAGGTATATCATTTACAGGGCGGTATTTTAAAATACCTGGAAACCGTATCGGCAGAAGAGTCTCTTTGGGATGGTGAGTGTTTTGTTTTTGATAATCGAGTCAGCGTTAACCATCAACTGGAAAAAGGCAGCTATGATCAATGCCATGCCTGCCGTTTACCGATTACTGAAGATGATAAAAATAGTAATAAATATGAACCCGGTGTCAGCTGTCCTGGCTGTTATGATAAAAAATCAGAACAGCAGCGTAAACGCTTTGCCGAACGAGAGCGGCAGGTACAACTGGCTAAATCACGCGGTGAACAGCATCTTGGCTCTGACGTTAACTTAATCAGCCAACGTCGTAAACACGTAAAAGATGCTTTGCGCGAAGCGAACCGGCGATCACACGTTAAACACAGGTAAGGTTTTAAATGTCATTAGAAGTATTATTTGGCTGGATGGCCTCCTTACTGTGTACGCTGATCCTGGTGCCACAAATTTTTAAAGCATTGAAAACACGTCATACCGATGATATTTCCATGCTTATGCTTTTATTATCGGTGTCAGGTAATGCTTTTTGGGTCGCGCATGCTTCGATTACACAAAACATCCCCTTGTTCGTTGGCGCAAGTTTTATCAGCTTAATGAGTATCATGCTGATTATTTTTAAATTTAAATACGATACAAAATAATACTGTGGATACTCCTGTATTATATAGCTTCAGACGCTGTCCTTATTGCATGCGCGCGCATATGGCGTTGAAATACTCAGGCCTGAAAGTGGAACTGCGCGAAGTTGATTTAAAAAACATGCCGGATGAAGCGCTGCTAAAATCAGCAAAAGCCACCGTTCCTATTTTAGTTTTAGCTGACGGCTCTATCATTGATGAAAGCTGGGACATTATGAAATGGGCGCTCGCACAGAATGATCCTGACAACTGGCTGGATGAGGCAAACGACAATTTACTCGCTGCTGAAATTCTAACCGAAACAAATGACTTTTCATTCAAGGCTGACCTGGATCATTATAAATACGCAAACCGCTATCCTGAACATACCGAAGAGTACTATCGCGTAGCGTGTGAAGAATTCATCGAAGAACTCGAAGACATGCTTACAGAAAACAAATTTCTGCTGACCAATAAACTAACTTTAGCAGATATCAGTGTTTTTCCTTTTGTAAGACAATTTTCACTGGTTAATAAGGCGTGGTTTAACCAGGCGCCATATCCAAAAGTGCAGAGATGGTTAGACACTTTAATAAATTCAGATTTATTTCAGCATATATTCCAGAAACATGATGTATGGAAGGCTGGCAGCTCTGCAATTTATATATAACCAAACTATTTTTTTATCTAATGGTTTTTAAAATAAGCGCCCCCTTTGAAAGTGAACGAAAAATATCGCAATCGGTTATTCAGGTAATCGAATTGCTTGGCATGTACCATGCTGAACTTGCTCGTGTACTAGGACAGCAATGTGGTGATATAGGTGAATTAACATCAGGGAAAAGCTGCATAAAGAAAGATAGCGAAGCCTGGACTCAGGCAGTACTGTTTATCAATATGTACCACCAATTATTTGATTATTTTGCAGGTGACGGTGTTGCCATGTATCACTGGATGCGGGCACACAACAAACAGTTAAACGGCACACCGCATTTCCTCATTGTTGATGACAATAAGTTACAGGCCATTCATGACTACCTTTCCCTGGCAAATAAACCAGATCTTACTACCATAACCGCAACTACCCCTTTATCCAGCCGCTGACAAATAATCAGGCTAGATCGGAACGTTCCTGAAAGACCAAAGTGCATATCGGTTTTTTTTACACTGTTATACCGCTTGTCGGAAAACTCGCGAATAAGTGTCACTTTATGACAAATTTGTGTTGAAAAAATGTCATAACTGACTATAGTTACATCTAGCATTTAGCCAATAACAGCCAAAAACTCTATAATTCATTTAAAATCAATTAGTTATTAAATGCAGGAGGACATGGTATAGCAACGGACTGATTGGATTTTCAGTTTAATAATTGCACCCGTTGCAGAAAATGCATTCAAATAAATAAATAAAATGAGATATTTCGTGCTTAGTACGCACTGAATAATTGACTTTTTTTTAACCACTTAAGTTTATTTGGATCATTATGATGACTTTAAATCAACAAGTTACTTCAGAGCGCAACCAATCATCAAAATATTCCAGAATCGCTGATCAGGCATTCTCCTGTGTTAATGAGCATTTGAAGATATTAATCAATCAAATGGTAAACAGTGCAGATAAAAAATTGTTTGATCTTGCTGAACAAGCCAGATCCGATGAAGAACAAATGAAATTCATGGACTGTACCCGTATATTTCAAACTGAAAGAAATGATATTAGTTATCACTTCTTTGAAAATTTAAATAACTCACTATCCCTAACCCAATCGAATACAAATTCGACTTCCAGTGAAAATAATGAAGAGTTACGCCTGGTTGACCAGGATGAAATGGAAGAGATGGTTGCAATTACCACCATGCATGCAAAAGCAATGAATTTATTTGGCCTGGAGGTTAGTCATCTTGAGGCACGTCTTGAATACCTTGAACTGATGTGTGAAAAAAGTATAGATAAAGAATCGCTTGATCCAAAACACATATGTGAAATCTTTCAGAGAACAATTGAAAATGTAGAAATAGCCATTGATGTTAAATTAGTTTTCTACAAATTATTTGACCAGGAAGTCATCTCTAAACTTGGTGTGATGTATAAAACAATTAATCAGATTTTTATTGATAATGATGTTTTACCAGAAATTATACTGAATACAACGAAACAGGAAGAAATTGAAGAAGATGAAGATAAAGTTTCAACGCAGGTGGCAAGTTATTACGATCCAGCTAACAAGGTAGCAACTGATTTTATTCCCAGGTCAAATAAAGACTTCAGCCACATTGTCAATGAGTTTATGAGTGGAGAGATGACAATTTCAGGTGAAGAGCTGCAACTTCCAGAATCTTTTCTACGCACGCCAACACAACAGGATATAGAGGGCAAAAACTGTTATGAACGTAAGGAAGTAATAAAAGCACTGTCTACACTGCAACGTAAAATTACTTCATCACAAAAAGCACCTGAAAGTCTTACTGCAGAGCAAATTAAACAGGAATTAATTGCTGATATTAGTAAAGATCATGGTGGCATTATAGATAAAAAAGTTAATCTTCTTGATGAAAGAAGTATGGATTTTGTTGGTATGATGTTTAGCGCTATAGCTACTGATGATACAGTCTCAGAAATAATGACTAACCTTATATATCAGTTGCAAATACCGGTGATGAAAGTTGCCATGATAGATAGATCATTATTCGAATCAGAAACTCATCCAGCAAGGGCAACAGTAGATTTACTGACGACTGCCGGAATGGGAATCAATTTGAAAGAAGACCGTATTTATTTTGAACTGGAAGAAATAGTTGATCATATTTTAGAAAAATTTGATATAGATATTGTGACCTTTGAGAAAGCCGTTGATGATCTGGAAAACATTATCAAAAAGGAAGAACAGCTAACAACAGAAACAGAAAGACAACAACAAAAACAAATTTTGCAGGAGCATGCACGTAACATCGTTATTAGCCAGTTAAAGATGGTCTCTTGTGAAAAACAAATACCAAATGATGTCAGACCTCTTGTTTTAAAACATTGGTCAACATTAATGCTAAATCGTTACATCCGTCATGGCCGCAATAGCGAACAATGGGTACAGTCAGTTCTGCTACTTAAATTGTTGCTTAAATGCATACAACCAATAAAGTACCATTCACAATACAAGATACTGAAAAAAAACCACATGGCGCTATTACAGGCCGTCAATGATGAGTTATATACTACAAAACAGGATAAAAACGATATAGCTAAGCAAATGGCTGAGCTTAAGTCATATTTTTTACAGCTGATTGATGATTATGGTTTTAAGGTTGTTGATGGCAACAAAAATAACATAGCCGAAGAGCCAGTAGATGAAACATCAGCGGATACCACTGAAGACGAATTAGAACATGTTAAACAGCAAACAAACATTGCCAGAGAAAAACTCGCAAAACTGACAAGCAGCACTAAACCGGGTGTCTGGTATGAAATATATAATGGTGAAGATAAAGCAGTAAGACGCCTTAAACTTTCAGTTATATTAACGGATGCTGCAAAATTAATTTTTGTTGACAGGAAGGGCGTTAAAATTATTGAAAAAGACGCAGAAGAATTTGCTAAAGAACTTGAAGAAAATCGCTCCCGTATATTAGCTGATCATTCGACTTTTGATCATGCATTAGCTAATGTAATCAGCGTACTTGCGGCTTAAAACAGTTATTGGCAATGGTTTTTAATCTAATTATATCTGCTGTTTAAATTTTTATCTTAAAGTTAAACCTGTAGCAGGTTTAACTTTTTAAATATTTGTTTAATAATATTATCACTATTATTGTAATCAATATGTAATGCAGTATCAGCAGTGGCCCGGGATAAAACCAGGGCAGGGAAACTGCTCACATGCAACTTTCTAGCCAGTAACAGTTCTTTTTCTAACGCATTACGGCATCTACTGCTTTTATAATCACGCAAAAAGGTATCAGTGTTAAGCCCTGTATCACCAGCAAGCTTTAGTAACACATCGTCATCAGATGGATTTTTTGCATCAAGGTAATAAGCCTGTTGAATTGCCAATATCATACTCTTTTTCTAACAGTGGCTGCTGCATTTTACCGGCGATAACTGCTCGACAGGAAGGGTAGGTAGAGCGGCGTGGTTGGCAAATTGTCCAGAAATCATAGTTGAATTCGGTACCAGGTATTTCTCGCTGAATTCGTTGCCAGTTACTCCTGATACTGATCTGCATGTTAGCAGGCATTGGCTGATCAGTATCAGGAGCCAATCCACCTAAAACATACTGAATATGTACTT
This sequence comes from uncultured Gammaproteobacteria bacterium, assembly GCA_963803185.1. Taxonomy (GTDB): domain Bacteria; phylum Pseudomonadota; class Gammaproteobacteria; order SZUA-229; family SZUA-229. Next base: position 63,546 of record CAWDMF010000023.1, read on the forward strand.
TATCCTGTAACTCATCCTGCACCTGATCCCATACCGGACGAAACCCCCAGCACCAGCTGCACATTGGGTCATGAATATAATAAAGCGTTGCTAACGACTGCTTCATTTTTTAATGATTCTTAACCGTACTCACATAAATATGCACAGTCTGCCGCTAGCTTTACATTAAATTCACTGTTTTCCGCGATCTCAAAAGACTGGCCCGCTGTGTATGTTTTTACTTCAGTTTCAGCCTTAAGTTGAATGCCAAGCTCACCACTTATGACGGTCATCTTTTCTTTGTCACTGGTATTAAACACATATTCACCCGCTGCCATCACGCCAACGGTGGCCGGTTTATCTTTGCCCTGAAAAGCAATTGATTTAACCCTGCCAGCAAAATAATCATTGGTTTTAAACATAAAAATACCTCTTAAAATTTTTACGGATACAGATGCATATAAGCCTGATGTTTCATAATAGCGTTTATATAGATGATTTTTTCAACCTGGCTCATTATAGAGTTTTAGAAAATTCTGCATTTCCATGAAATAAACAGGTTAATGCCTGCAAATTAGCATCTATTCATAACGTATTGATATTGCAATATTTTTCATGTATTATAGTGGGTCAATATTCCTAACGCTATTAGTTTTATGATATTCGAAAAATACTGTTGTAATGTTGTTCAGAAAATTTTAAGCGAAGGCGGGCAGCTTATAGATGTACGCTCAGCTATAGAATTCAGCCAGGGTGCTTTAAATGGCGCCGTGAATATGCCGATTGCTGACTTTCAATACCTGAAAGACGATATTGATAGCTCAAAACCTGTGTTACTGTATTGCCGCACAGGCGCTCGATCTGGTGTCGTTAAGAACTATCTGGAACAGCTCGGCTTTGATCAGGTCCATAACATAGGCGGCATTCGGCAATTTCTGGATTGCTAAAGCACTACACGAGTGAAACAATGACTTACGAAATTGCAGTAGAAAATATTAAATGTGGTGGCTGTGCCAGCACCATTACCAGGCGATTGAATGCACTGGATGCAGTCAGTGACTGTCAGGTTGATGTTGAAACTGGCGTGGTTAGCATAACAGGTGATGAATCCAGCAAAACGGAAGTCACTCAATTATTGTTAAACTTGGGTTACCCTGAATCTGGCACAGCAGAAGGCCTGAAAGCGGCTAAAGCCAAGGCAAAATCATTTGTCAGTTGCGCTGTTGGTAAAATGAGCTCTTAACCAGGCCTCCTTAATTAAAAGAAAGTTGGCAGTTAGCAGTTGTCAGTAGTTTAAAAAACTACTACAGCTTTAAAAGACAGTATTTTTGCTTTTAACTAATAACTGCCTACTGCACAACTAATAACTTTCTTTTCATGAAAACGCGCGAATTCCATTACAAACTTCCTCAGCAGCTAATCGCACAAAAACCCAGTGAAGTGCGTTCACAGAGTCGTTTATTACATTACTCACGTACCGATCAAGCAATCAAACACCTTCAATTTAGCAATATTGTTGATCTGCTAAAACCAGGTGATTTACTGGTGTTTAACAATACCCGCGTCATTCCAGCACGAATTTATGGTTACAAAGACACCGGCGGCAAAGTTGAAATATTGATCGAACGGTTAATTTCCGAGTTCCGCTGTCTCGCCCATGTAAAAGCCAGCAAAACACCTAAACCCGGCAGCAAACTGATACTAAGCAATCCTGAGAAAGAGCATCAGCTTAAGCAGCAGCAATTTTCCGTTTCAGTTGCAGGTCGTGAAGGTGATTTATTTGTACTTAACTCAGAAACAGGCAGTACCATGGCTGAGATTATGGAAAGCATCGGTCATATGCCTTTACCACCCTATATTAGCCGTGAAGATACCATGGATGATTTTTCTCGCTATCAGACCGTTTATGCCGACAATCCCGGTGCTGTCGCGGCACCTACTGCGGGTTTGCATTTTGATCTAGCATTACTCGATAAGCTTAAAGACAAAGGGGTGGATTCTGCATTTGTCACACTTCACGTCGGCGCCGGTACGTTTCAACCGGTACGAAGTGAGCAGATTGAAGACCATGAAATGCATTTTGAATATCTCGAGGTAGCACAGGAAACGGTCGATAAATGCCTGTATACACGACAAAATGGTGGCCGCATAATTGCTGTCGGCACCACGACCGTGCGCTCACTGGAAACCGCTGCTCAAAACGGGCAGTTGCAAGCATACACTGGTGAAACCGATATATTTATCTATCCCGGTTATCAGTTCAAAAGCATTGATGCTTTAATCACTAATTTTCATTTACCGGAATCAACATTATTGATGTTAATTAGTGCATTTGCAGGTAAAGATGAGATGATGCGCTGTTATAAAGAAGCTGTAGCTGAGGAGTACCGTTTTTTCAGTTATGGCGATGCCATGTTTATAAGCTAGTTATAAGTTACAAGTTTTAAGTTACTGTATCCTTAAAACTTTCAACTTAAAACTTAAAACTATGTTGTATATTACTGATGTTATTCAAATTATCTAAAATAAATAACGGTGCGCGAAGAGGCCGGCTCAGTTTTGAGCGTGGCAACATTGAAACCCCTGCATTTATGCCGGTCGGCACCTATGGTACGGTTAAAGCGATGACACCCGAGGAGCTGACAGGTATTGGTACAGAGATTATTCTGGGCAATACCTTTCATTTAATGCTGCGTCCCGGTACTGAGATAATTCGTAAACACGGCGATCTGCATGATTTTATGCATTGGCAGAAACCGATTCTAACCGATTCCGGTGGTTTTCAGGTCTACAGCCTGGCGAAAATGCGCAAAATTACTGAGCAAGGCGTGTTATTTAGTTCACCGGTTGATGGTCGCAAGATTGAATTAACACCCGAATATTCCATGCAGATCCAGAAGCAGCTGGGTTCTGACATTGTGATGATTTTCGATGAATGTACACCGTACCCGGCAACTGAAAAGGAAGCCATGGCGTCGATGCAGTTATCACTGCGCTGGGCCGATCGCTGTAAAATTGCCCACCAGGGCAATACTTCTGCATTATTTGGCATTGTCCAGGGTGGCATGTATAAAACTTTGCGTCATGAGTCTGCTCAAGCTCTGACGAAATTAGGGTTTGACGGTTACGCTATAGGTGGCCTCTCCGTAGGTGAGCCCATGGAAGAACGTAACCAGGTGCTCGATTTCACCGTACCTGAATTGCCTGCAGATAAACCACGCTACCTGATGGGTGTCGGCAGACCTGAGGATATTATTGAAGCCGTTAAACGTGGTATCGATATGTTTGACTGTGTCATTCCAACACGCCACGCACGCACCGGTTTTCTTTATACCACAACAGGTATTTTGAAAATCAGAAACAGCCGCTACCAGGATGATACCCGTCCTGTTGACGAAAGCTGCCAGTGTTACACCTGCCAGAATTATTCACGTTCCTATCTTCGCCACCTGGATAAATGCGGAGAAATATTAGGCGCGCGCTTAAACACCATTCACAACCTGTATTACTATCAGCAGTTAATGTCTGATATTCGATCTGCCATCGAAGAAGAACGTTTTGATGCCTTTGTTGATGGGTTTTATGCAAACCTGTCAGTTAATAAGTGAGTAAATTTGTCCATTAGCGCGAAGCAGGCAGTTAACGCAAAGTTGGCAAAAAAGCTTAGAAAACTTAAGAACTTAGTCCGCGAAGAACGCAAAAGACGCAAAGGAAAAACAAAACACCTATTGTGTTATCTTGAACCATAGTGAAAGATCTTAACGCTTATAGGCTCCACAAAGGACGCAAGATCCTTCACTATCGTTCAGATGACATTACTTCATTGTTGTTTTTCTTCGCGCTTATTTCGCGCTTTTGCGTTCTTCGCGGACAAAATTCTTTTAAGGTTCTTCATCGTCTGGGTCGAATTCAGCCTTTGAGAACAGCATATGCTGGCTATCTGTCTATCGTTGTCGCCTTATTTATTATTACCAATAAAAACCACAGTAACACCCCCGTTTGTGGCATAATACCGCGCCATTAAAAGGCATAATTAAACGCCTTATTTTTTAAGAAGACTAGTTTCAATAACCGAGGTTAAACATGAGTTTTTTCATTTCTGACGCAATGGCTGATGCCGGCGCAGCCGCTAGCCAAACAGCTGATCCACTGACTTCATTAATATTACCGATTGGTCTGGTGGTATTGTTTTATTTTTTCCTGATTCGTCCTCAAAGCAAACGCCAGAAAGAACATAAAAAAATGGTTAATGAACTGCAAAAAGGCGAAGAAATATTAACTTCCGGCGGCATCCTGGGAAAAGTCACCAACATTAATGATGACTTTGTCACACTGGAAATCGCCAAGGATGTTTCATTAAAAATACAAAAAAGTGCGGTACAAACTATAATGCCTAAAGGCACTATTAAAGAGCAAAGTTAACGTTACAGAAAAGACCGTTAAATCTTTTGCAAACGAAAACGCCAACCATTAATCATTCACTATAAAAAAATAATCAGGAACACTCAGCCATGCTGAATCAATATCCACTGTGGAAATATATCTTACTTGTTGTGGTACTGTTTTTCGCCAGTATCTATGCCTTACCTAACGTGTACGGTGAAGACCCTGCGGTTCAAATTAGCCATCGTACAAAATCTTTAACTGAAGAGGATAAACTGGCTGTAACACAGGCTCTCAGTGAAAGGCAAATAACCATTAAATCAACTGAGATTGAACAGGGGAGCATCCTGGTTCGTTTCAATGATACAGAAACACAGCTGGTTGCTGCCGAAGCATTGAAACAGGCGCTGGGTAAACAACATTTAATCGCACTTAACCTGGCACCGGCAACACCGGATTGGTTACGCGCCCTAAACGCTGTCCCCATGTATTTAGGTCTGGATTTACGCGGTGGCGTACATTTTCTTATGGAGGTGGACATGGTGGCCGCCATTAAACGCCTGGAAGAAAGCATGTTATCGGATATTCGCAGCTATTTACGCGAAGAGAAAATTCGCTACCGTGGCGTACGTCGGGATGATAAGGGTTTACACATTACCTTTCGTGAACTGGCTAACCTTCAGCAGGCCGCTGAGAAATTACCACGACAGTTCCGTGATCTTGAATTTACTGAAAATGAAGAAACCTTAACCATTAATGCAACGCTAATTGAGCTGGCGATAAGAAATGAAAAAAAATCTGCCCTGCAGCAAAATATTATTACCCTGCGCAATCGTGTCAACGAACTGGGTGTTGCAGAACCTCAAATCCAGCAACAGGGCAGTTCGCGCATCGTTGTACAACTGCCAGGCATACAGGATACTGCCGGTGCGAAAAAGATTCTTGGTGCAACCGCAACGCTTGAATTCAGGCTGGCTGAAGGCACACGTGCCGACTGGCTTGAAGCCGAACAAAGTGGGCGTACACCACTCAACGCTATTCTCTACCATGAACGTGATGGCAGCCCGGTATTGTTAAATCGCCGAGTCATCGTTACCGGTGACCAGATTATCGATGCTGCTTCTACCTTTGACAGTCAAAAGGGCACACCAGCAGTGTCGGTCAGGCTAAACAACAAAGGCGCCAGTAAGATGGGCGATACCACACGTGACAACATCGGTAATCCTATGGGTGTGGTGTTTATCGAAAATAAAATCGAAACCAAAAAAGTTGGCGACACCATCACAAAACATCGCACAACAACAAAAGAAGTGATCAACGTTGCAACCATCCAGGGGCAGTTCAGCAACCGCTTCCAGATTACCGGACTGGAATCAATGGAAGCCCGCGACCTGGCATTATTACTTCGCGCTGGTTCCTTACGTGCCCCGGTTGAAATCATCGAGGAACGCACTGTCGGTCCAAGCCTGGGTAAAGACAACATTAATAAAGGTTTCATGTCTGTTGTTATCGGCTTCTGCCTGGTACTGGTATTTATGATGGTTTATTACAAGGGTTTTGGTCTCATCGCCAATCTGGCATTAACCGCAAACCTGGTCATCATCATTGCAGTACTTTCTTTCCTGCAGGCGACATTAACCCTGCCGGGTATTGCCGGCATCGTCTTAACCGTCGGTATGGCGGTGGATGCTAACGTGCTTATATTTGAGCGTATAAAAGAAGAAATTAAAAACGGAAACTCACCGCAGGCAAGTATTCATGCCGGTTATGAAAAAGCCTTCAGCACCATTATCGATGCCAATGTCACCACCTTTATTGCCGCCATTGTATTATTTACCCTGGGTGCAGGGCCGGTAAAAGGTTTTGCCATCACCTTGTGCATCGGCATTTTAACATCGATGTTTACCGCTATTGTTGGCACACGTTCAGTGGTTAACCTGGTATACGGTAATCACGACATTAAAAAACTATCTATATAATGGCATCTGGATTAATTCATTAATCAATATCCTGAATTAATCCAGACAGCCATAAAACGATCAATAAAAAATAATTCACAGGTTCAGGTAAGTAACATGTCACAAACACAAACAGGCAATAAAGTTTTGATTAACTTCATGAGCAAAAGAAAACAGGCAATGGTTTTTTCATTATTATTAATGATTGCTTCCCTGGGAAGTATCATCGTAAACGGGTTAAACCTGGGCATCGATTTTACCGGCGGTTATTTAATTGAAGCCGGTTACCAGAATGATGTAAACCTTGATGAAGTAAGATCCGCTTTAGCCAATGCAAGATTTAAAGATGCCCAGGTGCAACACTTTGGCTCATCAAAAGATATTATTGTCCGCATTGCACCACGCGCAGATATCAATAAAGCCGAAATTGGCGATAGCATTTTAACTGTGCTAAAAACAACATCGCAGCAGGAAGTAATCATGCGCCGTGTTGAGTTCGTTGGCCCGCAGGTAGGCGATGAATTACGCGATGATGGTGGCATTGCATTATTAGTCGCTCTCGGTTTCATTCTTATTTATATCAGCCTGCGTTTTCAGTTTAAATCGGCTGTAGGTGCCATCCTGGCATTGGTTCATGATGTCGTTATAACCGTTGGGATTTTCTCAATATTACAAATAGAATTTGACCTTACTGTACTGGCATCCATCCTGGCAGTGATTGGTTATTCGTTAAATGACACCGTTGTGGTTCTTGACCGTATCCGTGAAACATTCCGAAGTATCCGCAAAACGTCACCTGAAGATATCTTAAATATTTCGATCAACCAGACAATGGCACGAACATTAGTCACATCGCTAACCACTTTATTAGTGTTATTCGCCCTGTTCTTTTTCGGCGGTGAGATTATTCATGGTTTTGCACTGGCATTAATAATAGGTGTTATTGTCGGTACTTACTCTTCTATTTATATTGCAAGCAGCACATTGATGATAATGAAAATTCATAAACAGGATTTTCTGGTTGAAGCCAAGGAAGTGCTGGTAGACGATGCGCCTTAGGGGTTGGCGGAGATAACAAAAAGTTAGTTGCCCCTTAAAAAAAATTCAAAAACAATACACCACAGAGGCACAGAGTACACAGAGTAAGCTTGTATTGTTATCAGCACCTCTGCTGAAGGCGCTGATAACAACTTAAAACTCTGTGCTCTCTGTGCCTCTGTGGTGAAAGTCTTTTTAAATTTTATCTTTGTAATTACTCTAGGTTTACCACCGTCTGGAAATCCTTAACAATAGTTTTCGGATCATGCGGTGGATTAAAAAAAGCAACGAGTTTGCCTTCAGGGTTAAGCAATAAAAGTGCAGCACTGTGGTCTATAAGATAACCGCCGTCAGCCGAAGCGGTTGCTGAATTATTATCCACTGGCATTTTCATATACACTACACTCATTTGCAGGGTTAAGGCTTTTATTAGTTTTTCATCCCCAGTAACAGCAATAAAATCGTTGTCAAAATACTGAACATACTCAGACAGCATATCCACCTTATCACGCTCAGGATCAACAGAGATAAAAATAACTTGAGGAAACAGGTGATTATTCTCAGTAGCTATTTTCTTAGCCTGTGCAACCACACCCATCGTTGTCGGGCAAATATCAGGACAATGTGTATAACCAAAAAACAGCAAACTCCAGTGCCCGGTTAAATCATCGAGTGTGAAAACACTGCCATCATCTTTAACTAGCGCAGGAACTGCAATCTTACGTGCAGGTGAGAGAATCGTGCCCTGAATTGGTGAAAAGTTTTTTCGAGCTTCAGCCAGTGCTCTTTCATTGGCCTGCTGTTTAATATTTTCAAGAACTTCTTCGTTATCGCCTTGCAGCAGCAAAGATAACCCGAAGCCTGCTGACATGGCGATCACCGCAGTGATAACAATAAGGCTTTTATTTTTTATTGACATATTGACTGTAGTACCATGATTAAATTAAAAACATTTATACTGAAAGCTCTGACACAGGTACTGACTTACAGAATCTGCAAAGTAGTGATCAACCACCATCGCAATAAACAGCAACATCAAATAATTAATTGAATACACAAAAGTGGAAATGGCAGCGTTCTTTCTATCGCTAAACATCAGCATAAAAACTTTATAAAAGAAATACAGACCCAGTAAAACAGCTGAAATTAAATATATTTCACCGCGCATATAAGCAAGGTAGGGCAGCAGGGTAACCATAAACATCAGGATGGTGTAACCTAAAATTGAATATTTGGTAAATTTAATGCCGTGCGTTACCGGCAGCATTGGAAGATTTACTTTGGCATAGTCATCACGGCGGTGTATCGCCAGCGCCCAGAAATGCGGCGGGGTCCAGGTATATATAATTAACACAAGTAATAAGCCGTGGGCATCAACTGATCCTGTCACCGAAGTCCAGCCCAGCAATGGCGGCGTCGCACCAGCCAGACCACCAATAACAATATTCTGCGGTGTGGCTTTTTTAAGATACATAGTATAAATAACGGCATAACCAATCATGCTGGCAAAAGTTAACACTGCCGTTAAGGTATTGATCCACGCAGTTAAAACAAAAACCGAAGCCGTCGCCATTAATACCGCAAAGATGAAAGCATTTTGCTGGCTTACACGCCCCTGGGGCATAGGGCGGTTTTCTGTTCTTGCCATTCGTGCATCGCTTTCTCTTTCCACGATTTGATTAATCGCAGCGCCTGCGGCAGAACCTAATCCAATCCCCAGCGTAGACATCAATAAAATGAAGATTGATATCTCACCCGGAGGACTGGCCAGGACAACACCAACAACTGAAGTCAGCAATAATAAAGCGACAACTTTTGGTTTACATAAAGCAAAATAATCACGCCAGCTCGCGCTTTCGAGTACAGCATTATCATTGTTTGAATTGCGGGAAGATGAATTATCCAATTTGCGAAGCCTTTAGTAATTTTTTCAAATCGTATAAAAATTCTTTGTTTGGCTGTTCCTGTGTGAAACGCATCATTACATTTCCCATCGGATCCATAATATAGGTTTCGTTGTTTGTGATGCTGACATCACTACGCACATTATCGCCCAGCGCATTAATAATGACTTTCATCTCACCGTTAACATGAATAACATTCGGGTGCGTTTCAGCCATTAATTTTGATAATGAATCAGCGGCCGGCTCAAGATGCACAAACATACGGCTAAGGCGGTGTTGATCTTTTCCTAAAGAAGTATGAATCTGCTTGGTATCATAAAGACGTTTTTCACATTGTTGATCACAGTTTTTCCCAAGAAAAGAAATTAACCGCCATTTATAAGTCAGTTCTTTTTCCGGAATAATTTTACCGCTATCGTTTGTTAATTTAAAACTGCTTATATGAACGATAGGATTTAAAATTTCACCATGATTCACAAATGATTTAACATCAACAAAAAAGAACATGATATAGGCTAATGCCACGGGCGCTATAAAAGCTAAAACCACAAACCAGACAGTGTATGGATTGCGTTTACTGGTAGCTATGGGGTTATTTACCCGAGGCGTATTATCTTTGGCTGTATCAACTTCATTCATTTTCTAATTCGCTTTTTACTTCTTTGATTTTATCTGCCATCCTGCACGTAGCCAGGGAAAACAGTCTTTCAAATAATTATTTAATTATTCGTTTTGTATTCACAACAATATATATAATAACTAACGCCAGTGACATCGCAAACCATTGAAATGCGTAGCCATTATTTTTAGCTGCATTCAAATTTAGTACCGGCAGGTCATATTCAAAACTACCGGCTTCACCCGGGTTAAGCCATAACACCATATCATACAGCTCATAACCTAATAGCTGGTTGATTTCAGTCAAATCAATATATTGCAAAACAACCGGCCAGCGAGTCGTTTCCTGCACATTTTCTGCCAGCAGCAGCGTTCGCGAAGGTGAGAAATCCAACAGGCCGGAGATTTCTATTTTACCACCGGGTACATCAACTTCAGGTAATTGATCACGTGTTTTTCCCTGTGGGACAAACCCTCTATTGACCAGAATTGTTATTGCATCGTTAACTTTTACTGGTGTGAACACATGGTAACCTACATGTCTATTAAAGGTTATGTTATCCAGTAAAAAGCTGTGTTGATTGTCAAATTCACCGATAAACTTAACGGGATGATAACGACGACTTTCTCTCGAGGCGGGCAATTCTGCAATAGTTACAGGTGATAAATTTTTACGTTCAATAATTATTTGTTGTAAAGTATCTTTAAATTCTGCGCGACCCATCTGCCAGAAGGCAAGTGACGTCATGGTGTATAACAAAGCAACGGTAATAAGCGTACTGAATACACCCGGATTAAAATGATAAGACGAAATACGCAGTGAAATTAAACGGTACTCTGTTATGGCTTTAATGTTCATAAACTCTAACGATACATGCCCAGACAGAAAAAATTCTGCAACAAAAATAAATCAGGAAAATACATGATATTTAAAATTGTTATTCTCAGCTTATTACTTATCGTTCTGATAAGCCTTGGTTCTGCGCTAGTCGCAATGGCCAGGGGCGATAAGTCAGACAAGATGCTGAAGGCTTTAACCTGGCGTATTGGCTTATCTGTGTGTATTTTTATACTGCTCTTAATAGGACAGGCCATGGGGTTTATTACACCCCATGGCCTGTAATAGTACGTATACCGTCATTGCGAGGCACGAAGCAATCTCTATATGGATGGCATGTACTCAGCTAAAGAAGATTGCTTCGTGTCTCGCAATGACGCTAGGAACTTAATTTCCTACCTGGCTCTTATAACCAATATACAAATATAAACAGACCCAACCAGACAACATCGACAAAGTGCCAGTACCAGGCTACTGCCTCGAAAGCAAAATGTTTCTCTGGACTAAAGTGACCTTTAATTGCACGGATCAGCATAATCAGCAACATGATGGTTCCCATGGTTACGTGGAATCCGTGGAAACCCGTTAACATGAAGAAGGTACTACCATAAATACCTGATTCCATGGTCAGACCCAGTTCGGTATAAGCATGGATATACTCTTCAGCCTGTAACACAAGGAAGATACAACCTAATAATACCGTAGCGGCTAACCATAAGATTAATGGTTTTCTGTGGTTTGCACGTAAAGCGTGGTGGGCAATCGTTACCGTTACAGACGACGCCAGCAGTATCGCTGTGTTCCATGCCGGCAAACCGGTAGCCGGGATAATATCTTTAGGTCCTGGTATGGCCGCATTGTCAGGATTAACCATTACCGGCCAGACCGCATCAAACGCAGGCCATAACAGCTCATGTGTCATTGCGTTATTGCTTGCGCCACCCAACCATTCAACGGCAATAGTGCGTGCATAAAAGAGGGCGCCGAAGAAAGCCGCAAAGAACATAACCTCTGAGAAGATAAACCATAACATGCCAATGCGGAAAGATTTATCCACCTGTGCATTGTAACTATCAGCCATTGATTCTTTTATGACAGCACCAAACCATCCAAAGAACAGATAAGCAATCATTAATAAGCCGACTGGAAGTATCAGGTTAATTGAACCTGCATGTATTGATGTAACCGCACCAATAACAGAAGTTGTTAAAGCAATGGTACCTACGACAGGCCACTTGCTGGGTTCTGGTATGAAATATACATCATGATTTGTGCTTGATGACATAGTTTAATTTCCTGGTTTTTTTAATATTGTGTCAAGGGTATGCTGTGAGCAGCAGAAATATCAGCTGTTGATGCTTTTGCTTCTGATAATACACTCGCGTCCTCTGATCCTGGTTTTATAAAAAATGTATATGATAGTGTTACCTCATGAATATCTTCATCAACTGAAGGGTCAATCATAAATACCACTGGCATTATTTTCTCTTCGCCGGCTTTCAACAGCTGTTCAGTAAAACAGAAACATTCTGTCTTCTGAAAATGGGCTGCAGCGAGTCCCGGTGAAACGCTGGGAATAGCCTGGCCGATTATATCTTTATCTGTTTTATTTCTAGCCACGTATTCAATACGTGATGCTTCACCCGGGTGCACTCTAACTGAACGTGTTAAAGGTTCAAACTCCCATGGCATATCAGCATTTAAATTTGCCAGAAATTCAACTTTTATTTCTCTACTGGTATCAATCTGTATCGGTGTATCTGATACATATTGTTCACCTGTTTTACCGTTAAGCCCGGTGAGGTCACAAAAGACATCATACAAAGGGACTAAAGCAAAGCCGAAACCAAACATGCCAACAACGGCAAACAATAAATTACGTATAACTTTTTTATTGTCTGTGTTTTTGTTGTTCACATTCTTCTGTTCGTTTTTTGGATTTTCAGTCATTTTGCTAACGACACTATGCCTTACTTAACAGTCGGCGGTGTTGTAAAACTATGGAATGGAGCAGGTGATGGTAATGTCCACTCAAGACCTTCTGCGCCTTCCCAAACCTGGTCAGTCGCTTTCTCTGTACTCTTACCACGGATAGTCTTAATGATGTTATACAGTAAGATTAACTGTGCGAAACCAAAGACAAACGCGCCGATCGATGCAATAGCATTAAATTCAGCAAACTGCATATGGTAGTCAGGAATACGACGAGGCATACCAGCCAGGCCAACAAAGTGCATAGGGAAGAACAATACGTTTACTGAGACTGTTGAAACCCAGAAATGCCACTTACCTAAACTTTCGTCATACATATTACCGGTCCATTTAGGCAACCAGAAATAAACCCCTGCAAAAATACCGTATAGCGCACCTGTCACCAATACATAATGGAAGTGAGCAACTACAAAGTAGGTATCATGGTACTGGAAGTCAGCTGGCACAATACTCAGCATCAGACCGGTGAAACCACCGATGGTGAACAGGAAGATGAAAGCAATGGCAAACAACATCGGTGTTTCAAAGGTTAAAGAACCTTTCCACATGGTGCTTACCCAGTTGAATACTTTCACGCCTGTTGGTACTGCAATCAACATGGTGGCATACATAAAGAACAGTTCAGCCGCTACCGGCATGCCTGTGGTAAACATGTGGTGAGCCCACACAATGAATGACAGGAATGCGATTGAAGAAGTCGCGTATACCATTGAAGAGTAACCGAATATTTTCTTACGAGAAAAAGTTGGAACGACCTGAGAGATAATGCCGAATGAAGGCAGGATCATAATATACACTTCAGGATGACCAAAGAACCAGAATACGTGCTGGAACAATACCGGGTCACCGCCACCTGCAGCACTAAAGAAGCTGGTGCCGAAGTTACGGTCAGTCAACATCATGGTTACTGCGCCAGCTAATACAGGCATAACGGCAATCAGCAGGTAGGCAGTAATAAACCATGTCCATACGAAAATAGGCATTTTCATATAGGTCATGCCCGGTGCACGCATATTGATGATTGTCGCGATAATGTTTATCGCACCCATGATTGATGAGATGCCCATCATGTGTACTGAAAAGATGAAGTAATCAGTGCTGTCCGGACCATAAGTTGTAGAAAGTGGTGCATAGAATGTCCAGCCGAAGTTTGGTGCAGAACCCATGCCCATAATGCTCATGATCAAACTTGAAATCAACAGACCAAATGCGCCAGGCAGCAACCAGAAACTCCAGTTATTCATTCGTGGCAGCGCCATGTCTGGAGCACCGATCATTAACGGTACCATCCAGTTAGCCAGGCCAACAAATGCCGGCATAATTACCCCGAACACCATAATAAGGCCGTGCAGGGTAGTCATTTGATTGAAAAACTCAGGCTCTACAAATTGCAGGCCAGGCTGAAATAGTTCAGCACGGATAACCAGTGCCAGTGTGCCACCAACAAATAACATGGTAAAGCTGAACCATAGGTACATAGTTCCAATGTCTTTATGGTTAGTACTAAATAACCAGCGGCCTATACCGGTTGGTTTGTGGTCATGATGATCATCATGATGTTCTTCGATAACAGCGCTCATAAATGCCTCGTTTATCTTTTATTATTCAATAAGTTAAATTATGTAATTAACGTGCTGCTTTAATGTCAGCAGGTTGTACAAGGTCACCGGTATCATTACCCCAGGCATTACGCTCGTAGGTAATCAGTGCAGCAAGGTCAGCATCGTTCAGCTGTGGACCAAATGCCTGCATCGCCGTGCCTGGTGTACCGTTTACTACAACATCGATATGTTTAGCTACGTCACCGGTAGCAATCGCGCTGCCTTTCAGAGCAGGGAACATAGGAGGAAGACCTTCACCACCACCCTGATGACAGGCTAAGCAGCTTGTTGTATAGACAGTTTTACCATGCTCCATTAACTCAGCCTTGGTCCATGTTTTATTTGAACTGGCTTCCGCAGCAGCAGCTAGTTGTTGTTTACCTGCTACCCAGGCAGTGTAATCATCCGCAGATACTACATCGACTACAATCGGCATAAAGCCGTGGTTAGTGCCACATAATTCAGCACACTGGCCACGGTAGGTACCGATTTTGTCGGTTTTGACCCAGCTTTCATTAATATAACCAGGAATTGCATCTTTTTTCACGCCAAATGCAGGTATCCACCAGGCGTGGATTACGTCATTTGATGTAAACAATAAGCGAACTTTTTTGTTTATAGGAATAACAACCTTGTTATCAACTTCTAACAGGTAGTTTTCATTTTTTGTTACTTTGTTTTTAATTTCTTCGATAGGCGTGGACAGGTTACTGAAGAAATTGATGTCCTGAGCATTTTCACCAACATTATAGTCATAGTGCCATTTCCACTGGTAACCGGTTATCTTGATAGACATATCAGAGTTTGATACATCTTCCATTGCCAGTAAGACTTTGGTGGCAGGTACCGCCATGAAACCAAGAATAATGAATGGAACAACGGTCCAGATGATTTCAACGGTTAGATTATCGTCAAATTTAGCAGCTTCATGGCCGCGTGATTTACGATGCATAATGATTGAATAAAGCATTGCACCAAAAACGATAATGCCGATTACGACACAGATCCACATAACCAGAGTATGTATACCATACGCACCTTGACTAAATGATGTGACACCTGGACGGAGGTCCAGCTGATACTCAGCGAAAGACTGCATGCTGACAAGCATGAGACTTATGAAGCTGGCAACACGAATTGCTGCTCTCATGTTTTCTCCTGACAAAATTTATAATAGATTTTTAGAATTCTTTGCTAAAGCTAAAACAGACGATTGTTAAAAAATAAGATTTCTTGACTTAGGTCATGTCATTAACCGCGCGTATCCTACTTTTAATAGTGTCTTTATACAAGGGTAGATAGATAATAAATGCGTCATTTCACGCACTTATTTTTATATAAACACAATAAATAATAAGAATATAATCATATGCTTATTTGTATTGGCTTATCCAGGTGTCAAAATGGCAGGGTATTGGGGGTTGAACTAGCTGTTGAAGGGATAAGTGACTACCCGTTATCCTATTTAACATAATATACATTATGCGGACTTATATATATGGCGCTTATGCTACGACGCCCACCGCTGGGCGTCCAGGTATAGATATTAATTATTTCAAGAAACGATGTCTATTTTCAAGAAATAATATAAATCTGACGCACATCACCTTTTACTCATTCGATTACTCATTCGATGCAACTAGCTAATCGCTAGCGGAAGGAATTTATCGAAAAATGAACATCATTGGCAATTTGAGGCATTTATTTTCGCGAGCCGGTTTTCAATGCTCCTGAGTATGCCGTCAGCGTCCAGACCCCATGCTAACAGCATTTCTGCCTGTGTTCCCTGTCCAACAAAGGTATCGGGAAAGCCCAGATTGAGTATATTCATGTGCTTGCCACTGGCCAACAGGTATTCATTGACCGCGCTGCCAGCACCTCCGGCGAGCGCATTATCTTCGATGGTCACCAGCAAGTCGTGGTTTTTCGCCGCCTGCCTGATAGCCGCTTCATCCAGTGGCTTGACGAAGCGCATGTTATACAGGCTGGCGTCGATCTGCTCTGCTACCTCGCGAGCCGTAGCCAGCTGCGTGCCAAAAACGAGCAAGGCAACTTTGTTGCCCTTGCGACAAAGCTCGGCCTTGCCGAAATCTATCGCCATCAGCTCTTTACGCGGTGGCTTTTCAGATGAACTGCCACGAGGATAGCGCACGGCCGCAGGACCGTCGTGTAAAAAACCGGTGGTCAGCATACAGCGCATTTCATCCGCATCAGCAGGTGCCATGATCACCATGTTTGGTATACAGCGCAGGTAGCTGATGTCATAGGCACCGGTATGGGTAGGACCATCAGCACCAACGATGCCTGCCCGATCGATTGCAAACAATACAGGCAGGTCTTGCAGGGCGACGTCGTGAATTAGCTGGTCATAACCGCGCTGTAAAAATGTTGAGTAAATAGCGACGACCGGCTTCAGGTTTTCACAGGCCATGCCTGCGGCCAGGGTAATAGCATGCTGTTCAGCTATGCCAGCATCAAAGTACCTGTCCGGGAACTGCCTGGAGAACTCGACCAGGCCAGAGCCTTCACGCATGGCCGGCGTGATTCCGATCAGGTGTTCGTCTGCTGCCGCCATGTCACACAGCCAATCACTGAAGACCTGGGTGTAGCTCAGGCCGGCCTCACCGCTGGCGGTTGATTCGCCAGTGGAGGTATCGAATTTACCGACACCGTGGTAGCGACAGGGGTCATCTTCAGCCGGAAAGTATCCCTTGCCTTTCCGGGTAACAATGTGCAGAAAGCGCGGGCCTTTCTGCTGAGACAGATTTTGTAGAACGGGCACCAGCGTATTCAGGTCGTGTCCATCGACAGGGCCAAAATAGCTAAAGCCCAATACCTCGAACAATGTGCTACCCGGTGCGACTATGCCCTTGACGTGTTCTTCTGTTCGGCGTGCCAGTTGCCACGCGCTGGGCATGTGTTCCAGAACTTTTTTACTGCCCTCACGCACGGTTGAGAACAGATGACCGGATAAAAGCCGGGTCAGATGATTGGACAGGCCGCCTACATTCGGTGAAATCGACATATCATTGTCGTTCAGGATCACCAGCAGATCGGCATCGCTGTCACCGGCGTGGTTCAGCGCTTCAAATGCCATGCCGCCGGTCAAGGCGCCATCACCGATGATGGCAACAGACTTGTAGTTGTCCGCATTTTGCCTGGCTGCGATACTCATGCCGAGAGCGGCACTGATTGATGTACTCGAGTGGCCGGTGCCGAAAGTATCGTATTCGCTTTCGCAACGCTTGGGGAAGCCGGCAAGTCCATCTTTCTGTCGCAATGTCGGCATGCGATGACGCCGTCCTGTCAGGATTTTATGTGCATAAGTCTGATGGCCGACATCCCACACCAGTTTGTCTGTCGGTGTGTTGAAAACATAATGCAGCGCAATAGTGAGCTCGACCGTGCCTGGCCCCGCCGCCAGGTGGCCGCCGGTGGTAGACACCGTGTCGAGCAAATAGCTGCGCAGCTGGCGGGCCAGCTCAGGTAGTTTTGCCTGTGGTAACTGGCGTAAATCTGCGGGCGATTCAACCGACTCCAGCAGTGGCCAGTGGTTTGTGCACGATGCTGTCGATCTAGCCTGCATTTCTCACCAGGATCACGGAAGCAGGCGCAG
>CAWDMF010000024.1:0-32010 GCA_963803185.1 uncultured Gammaproteobacteria bacterium
TGCATCGTGACAGGAAATGAATGGATTATTTCCAGAATTAAAACTTGAATTACAGTTGATGTCGTTCTGATGGTCAGCCTTTAATGCAAACCAGGGGTTCGAGCTTTGCTACCATTCGAGAAAGCCCCGCCTGGTCGGCCGCTATAACGACGGCGTTGACATCTTTGTACGCACTGGGTGCTTCTTCAGCAATACCACGCATCGATGGGCTGCGAACCAGGATGCCCCGATCAGCAAGTTGCGACATGATGTTGCCGCCACGATATAGTTTGCTTGCTTTACGACGACTCATGTTACGGCCTGCACCATGGCAGGCTGAGCCATAAGCTAATTGCATACTTTCCTTTGTGCCCGCCAGGATATATGAAGCTGTACCCATGGTGCCACCGATCAGTACCGGCTGGCCTGCTTCACGAAGAGCAGCCGGCAGGCCCGGGTGGCCTGGACAAAATGCGCGAGTTGCGCCTTTACGATGCACGTAAAGATTTTTTGTTTCACCATTTATTTTATGTTGCTCAAGCTTGCAGGTGTTATGTGAAACATCGTAAAACAGATCAAGATGAGCCGCCGGAAAAATCTGTTTTACTGCCTGGCGTGTTAAATGGGTGATTATTTCCCGGTTGGCCAGTGCGCAGTTAATAGCTCCTCGCATGGCACCTAAATAACGTTGACCGATTTTGGAATCAATAGGGGCACAGGCCAGCTCACGATCTGGCAGAGTAATGCCATGGTCTTTTGCACTAACAGCCATGCTTTTAAGAAATTCTGTTCCTATCTGATGACCAAGTCCGCGTGATCCACAATGAATGCTGATTTTTATGTCATTCAATTCAATAGCGAACGTTTTAGCAATATTTGTATCATATATTTCGACAACCTTTTGTACTTCAAGATAGTGGTTGCCCGAGCCTAAAGTTCCCATTTCATTTTTTTGCCGTTCCTTGGCATGTTCGGATATTTGATCCGGGTCAGCGCCCGGCATACAGCCATGTTCCTCTATGCGTTCGAGATCTGCATGATCGCCAAGGCCTCTTTCTACTGCCCAGCGCGCGCCGCCACTTAGCATTGCATTCATCTCTTTTTTATTAAGATGAATAAGGCCCGTGCTGCCAAGACCTGCGGGTATATTTTTGTATAGGATGTCTGCAAGTTCTTTTTGTTTTGCCATGACCTGTTGCACAGTTAAACCAGTGTGTAATGTGCGTACCCCGCAGGATATATCAAAGCCGACACCGCCTGCTGAAATGACACCGCCCTGTTGTGGATCGAAGGCAGCAACGCCACCGATCGGAAAACCGTAACCCCAGTGTGCATCCGGCATGGCATAGGACGCATTTACAATGCCGGGTAACCTGGCTACATTACTGACCTGTTGATAAACTTTTTCATCCATGTCCAGAATTAACTCTTTACTGGCAAAGATGATTCCCGGAACATGCATTCCATTGACTGGATCAATGCGCCACTGGTAATCTGATATGCGATGTAACTTGTTTATATCCATTACTTTTGCCCTGCTGGTTTTGTTTAAACATCAACAATACATTGTGCAATCCATTGGTCCTGCGACCTGTGTACTGCCAACTCGGTATAGGTGGCGCCTTTAATTTCAACAGTTGGCTGATGCCGTTTTACCTCTATCGGCTCACCCCGTGCCCTGGCTTTGAGATGACCGTTCTCGATAAAAACTTCAAACTGGCTAAATAACATATTGCGCGTAGACATTTCGAAGACCAGAGCATTTAACCAGTCGGCAAATAATAATTCCTGATCTGGCTCCTGACAACTAATAGTGACTTCTTCTCTGGGTTCGATAAGTGACAGGTCAGTGATGATTGCGCTCATGGCAAGGGCCGCCTGTTCAAATGCTTCGGCGGGTTTATTGCCAAAACCGCGAACACCCATATCGGCCTGGTGTTCAAAATGCTCCCAGTGAGGTGTGATCATTAGGCGAGCCTGTTTTATTAATAAAATGGCTAATAAAAAATAATACTAGGTTAGTAAGTAAGATTACTTGCCTGAGATCAAACTATTTAAAAATTAGGCGAGATAAATTATCAATATGACGATATTGAGTAGATACTGGTTATGTAAAGTAGTTGTTTTGGCTTTATGTTTTACGGTGGCAGGTAGTGTAATGGCAGAAGCAAATGAGCGTATCAAACTGCCAAATCCTGAATTAACAGGTAAACAGTCAGTTGAGCTGCTTTTGCAGCAGCGTCGGTCTGTACGCGCATACCAGAAATCATCATTGAATTTAGCTGAAGTAGGGCAGTTGCTGTGGAGTGCTCAGGGGGTATCAGATACACGGGGTTTGCGTACGGCGCCTTCAGCAGGTGCTTTGTATCCACTAAAACTTTTTGTTGTTGTGGGAGATGTGAATGAATTATCATCTGGAATATATCAATATAATCCGGAAGAGCACAGCTTGCTGAAAACCGCCAATGGGGATTTACGAAAATTGTTGCAGAAAGCCGCACTTAATCAGTCCTGTATTGGTGATGCCGCCATTATTTTTGTGTTTACTGCAATTTATCAGCGTACTACCTGGAAGTATGGCGAGCGGGGCGTGCGTTATGTGCATATGGAAGTGGGCCATGCAGGCCAGAATCTCTTTTTGCAAGCTGAAGCACTGCATCTTGGCACAGTGGTGGTTGGCGCATTTGATGATGATGGAGTAAGAGAAGTGCTAAAATTAGACAGCGATATACAACCGCTAAGCTTAATGCCTGTTGGTAGAAAGTAAGTGCTGGCTGCTGGTACTCCAACAACATTGTATTGAGGGGTACTGGTTTGCGAATTGAAAGTGTCTGTTAAACCGGGGACAGGTTCAGTCAGATCTCTTTTACTCTTATTGGACTTTGTGGTTGAAGTCTTTAAGATATATATGTAGCAATCCGGGACGCCTTTTCTGCTGCACGTAGAAGGTTGCAGGATTAAGCCAGAAAAGTGAGGAAATCTTATGACGGCAGGTGAATACTGTAACCGTGAAGTAATTATTACCGGGCAAAATGTTTCTGTTACTGAAGCCGCTATGCTTATGAGACAACATCATGTTGGTGATCTTGTTGTGGTCGAGAAGCAGGGAGATAAAACGCTACCGATTGGAATCATAACGGACCGTGATATTGTCGTTGAAGTAGTTGCACAAAAAGCCGATCCTGACTTATTAATCATCAAAGATATTATGCACACAGGTCTTATTACTGTTGACGAAAAAGTATCGTTGCTGGAAACCCTGGCGCTTATGCAGAGTCAAGGTGTCCGACGAATAATTGTTGTTGATGCTCAGGGAAGTTTGCAAGGACTATTGTCTGCGGATGATGCTATCGAGTTAATTGCAGAAGCAATGAATAATCTAACTAAACTTGTAAAGCGGGAGATAACTCGTGAGGAAAAAGAACATTCACAACGGATATAGTAAAAGGGCTGCCCCCAATGCCAGTAAGTTAAGGAAAATCTATCTCATGGTAGGGTGCGCCATGCGCACCAAAATGCCAACAGGTCGGTATTTACATGGTGCGCACGGCGCACCCTACTGCGACAAAACACTTAACTTACTGGCATTAGGGCTGCCCCTTTTACTTTGTACTTAAATGGTTAAGGGGTTTCCAGCTATGCCACGATATACAAGCTTTTATCTAGCCATTCCACTACTGATTATTGCTGGTTTTATATTTAATAGTATTTCTGCAAATAGTATTCAGGGCCCTATTATTCAACTTAGCGTTGAACAGGCTATAGGGCCTGCAACGGATGATTATATTAAGCGAGCACTGGAAACGGCTACAGAAAGTAATGCAGAGATTGTGATTATTCAAATGGATACACCGGGTGGGCTGGATTCTGCAATGCGTGCAATCATTAAAAATATCGCCAGTTCAACAGTGCCTGTTGCAACTTATGTTGCACCAACCGGAGCAAGAGCTGCAAGCGCCGGTACTTATATTCTCTATGCCAGCCATATTGCTGCTATGGCACCAGGTACAAATCTGGGCGCAGCCACACCGGTCAAGATAGGCGGGATTTCAACTCCAGCACCCGTTAACAGAGAGAAAGACAGGCAGAGTAAAGATGATCAGTCCATGGAGAAACCTGGCGGCGATGCAAATGGCGCTGTAAATGAAGCAGCCATGCAGAACAAATTGATCAATGATGCGGTCGCCTATATCCGTGGCCTGGCAGAGCTTCGAGGTCGGAATCAGGAGTGGGCAGAAAAAGCGGTAAGGGAAGCGGCCAGTCTTCCCGCAACTGAAGCATTGAAATTAAATGTTATTGATATTCTCGCCATCAGCATGGCCGATTTGCTTAAACAAATTAATGGTCGTGAAGTAGATATTCATGGCCAGAAGCGGACGATTAATACCACAGGCTTGCCGCTTGTAAAAATTGATCCGGATTGGCGCAGTCGATTGCTCAGTGTTATTACCAATCCCAATATTGCATACATATTAATGCTTGTTGGTATCTATGGATTGATATTAGAATTCTCCAATCCCGGCGCCATCGTGCCGGGCACTATCGGAGCAATTTGTTTATTGCTTGCAATGTACTCATTTCAGTTGTTACCCATTAATTATGCCGGCATGGGGCTGATACTACTGGGTATTGGATTAATGGTTGCAGAGGCCTTTCAGCCAAGTTTTGGCGTGCTTGGTATTGGTGGTCTTATTTCATTTGTTATTGGTTCCATCATTCTCATGGATACTAACGCTCCCGGTTTCGGTATCGATATTTCAGTCATTATCACCTTCGCCTTTACCAGTGCGTTAATTTTTATTCTTGTGGTTGGTATGGCATTTAAAGCGCGCCGTCGTCCAGTGGTTAGTGGATTAGAAGGACTCATAGGCGGAGAAGCTACTGTGGTTAATGATTTTGATCATAAAGGCACAGTCACTATTCATAGTGAAAACTGGCAGGCCGTGAGTGATATACCATTGCATAAAAACCAGCAGGTTAAAGTTATTGATGTTAAAGGTTTAACACTACAGGTAGAGCCATTGAGCTCTTCAATACAGGAGGATGAATCATGACAGCTTATGCTCTTTACGTTGCAATAGCATTTGTTTTTTTGCTTATTGTGAGCGCAATTAAAATACTTCGTGAATATGAACGCGGTGTAATCTTTTTACTCGGGCGTTTCTGGAAAGTAAAAGGTCCGGGCTTCATTATTGTTATTCCGCTTATCCAGCAAATGGTTAGAGTTGATTTACGTACCATTGTTATGGATGTGCCCAGTCAGGATGTAATTTCACGAGATAATGTTTCAGTGCATGTGAATGCAGTGGTTTATTTCCGTGTAATAGAGCCTGATAAGGCCATTATTCAGGTGGAGGACTTTCTTGAAGCAACCAGTCAGCTTGCTCAAACAACACTTAGATCCGTGTTGGGGCAACATGAGCTGGATGAGATGCTATCAGAACGCGAGCGTCTTAATATCGATATTCAAAATTCTCTTGATCAGCAAACTGATGCCTGGGGCATTAAAGTCAGTAATGTCGAAATAAAACATGTCGATCTGGATGAGAGCATGATCCGTGCTATAGCCAAACAGGCAGAAGCCGAACGTACACGACGCGCAAAGGTGATTCATGCAGAAGGAGAAATGCAGGCTGCAGATAAATTGTTGCAAGCAGCACAGACACTCTCTCAGCAACCACAGGCATTGCAATTACGTTATTTACAAACACTGACTGAAATTGCAGGTGAGCGATCTAGTACAATTGTTTTTCCTTTGCCTATGGATCTGATTGATTCTTTGATTAACAAGACGAAATAAATTCAGGGTGGTTTCATAACAGAAATATTTATTTCCATATTCTGGACGACCGTTATCTCTCTTGATTCAGGCCTTCAGTACATGGTGGTTCAAAAGGGTGCTGGCAAGTCGCCATCCGCTAGCGATAGCGTTAAAGTTCACTACACAGGAACATTGCTAGACGGAACTAAGTTCGATTCATCTCTAGATCGCGGCGGTCCTTCGATCTTTGCTGTTGAGGATGTGATCAAGGCTTGGGCTGAAGCCGTGCAATAGATGAAAGAAGGTGCGAAATGGAAACTTTTCATTGCAGCCGATAGTTAACAATATCTATCCTGACCGGGTAAATAATCCATGTCAAATAAGGTAAAAACCTGGGTGTTACTTCGTGGCCTGACTCGTGAACATCGTCACTGGGAGGATTTTCCAGAAAAACTGCAACAATGCTTTCCCGGTGCACAAATCATCACACCCGATTTACCGGGCAATGGTGATCATGCAGATATAATAAGCCCCACCAGTATTCAGGATATGTTGCTTTTTTTACGTAAAGACATCGCATCGAGCATAGCCAATGGCCCTGTGCATATTATTGGTTTGTCTATGGGTGCTATGGTGGCAATAGAATGGATGAAATCTTACCCGCAGGAATGTGCCGCAAGTATATTAATTAATACCAGCCTTAAAGGAATAAGCCCTTTTTACCATCGTCTACGGCCAGAAAATTATTATCGGATTTTGTATTCCCTGGTCACGAGTAATAACTATAGTAGAGAAAAAACGATATTACAGATGACCTCTAACCTGTATTCGAATACTGAGCAGCTATTACAGCGCTGGGTATCTTATGCAGAAGAAAGTACTGTATTACCAACTAATGCATTACGCCAGTTACTTGCAGCTAGCCGCTACAGCGCACCCAAATTAAAACCCCTTGTCCCGATACTATTACTGAGGAGCAAAAACGATAAGCTGGTCAATTCGCAAAGTTCTGTGTCGCTTGCACAAAACTGGTTATTGCCAATAGAAACTCACCCGCTTGCAGGTCATGATTTAACCCTTGATGATGGTGACTGGGTATGTCAAAAAATAAAGCACTGGTTTGCTAATGGGTAAAACGGGAAAATGAGATAACAGTGGACAGTATAGAATGGCACTAACTTAAGCATTTGTAGCATGAAGTCGACCTTTGGAAAGCCTGCGCTAGAACCAGGCTAAGCTCTTTATAAACTATGCAAAACGTCCTTAAGTTAGTAACATCTGGGACAGGATACTTAATTAATCTATGCGAATTTTATCAATAGATATACTGTCCCCGGAACACCCCAGCAGAGGTGATAAGTTGAAAAATCTACAGTACTTTCTTTTGTTACTTGTTTGCCTGAATTTTTCAGGGATATCCAACATACAGGCGGAAGAAAAAAGCGTTCGTCCGGGTATTAACTCTTACTACATGGATCCAGACTGGCAGCAATGGGTGAACCAGTTCGAAACACCGGGTCGAGAAATCTATGACCGTCGCTTTGATATTTTGCGCGCCTCGGCGGTGTCGCCGGGAATGGACGTGGCGGATATCGGCGCAGGCACGGGGCTGTTTACGCGGCTTTTTTCACCACAAGTGGGCGCGAAGGGCAAGGTATACGCGGTGGATATTTCGCGACCCTTTGTTGAAAACATCCTGCGTGAGAGCCGCGAACAGGGTTTAACGAACATTAAAGGCGTGGTCAATTCTCCCGGTGATGCCATGCTGGACGCGAAATCGATAGATCTTGCGTTTACCGTTGATACTTATCACCATTTTGAGTATCCGAAAAGTATGCTTGCTTCGATACATAAGGCGCTTCGTTCCGCTGGCAGGTTAATCGTGATCGATTTTCGCAAACATCCCGGTAAGAGTTCAGGCTGGGTCATGGGACACGTTCGTGCCAACAAGAAAAAGGTGATTGAAGAAATTACCTCGGCCGGATTTGTACAGATAGATGACAAGCCTTTTCTGCGCACCAATTACTTTCTGGAGTTTCGTAAGGTCGAATAAATTATGATTGGTTGGTCCCCTGCAAGAACAATATGTAAAAGACTAATCCCTGTTTAATCTATTTTTCAACATTTAGTACTTATCATTCTCCGGCCACTCACTCGCATCGACAACATCACGATAGGCATGCCAGGTAGCATGACCGATAAGCGGCAGTACAATGATAAAGCCGATAAAGGCCGTTGCAAATCCTAATATAACGAAAGTGACAATTATCGCAGCCCAGAGCAGCATGGTCTTCTTATTCGTCAGTACGGCATTGATGCTGGTGACAACGGCGGTAATGGCATCGGTCTTCCTGTCCATCAGCATCGGTAGAGAGAATGCGCTGGTGGTGAACACGATGGTCGAGAAGATGGCGCCGACAGTGGTCCCGATGCCCAGGAAGAGGGCGAGGTCCATGATCTCGTAATCAGAGTTATCAGGGAAGAAGATGTGGATGGCTGTTGCTGACCTTGCCCACAACAGGAATACGACCAGCAGGATGAAGGAGAAGATGAGCATGTCCTTGATGTGGCCGCCACCCTCGCGCATACAGTAACCCATTATGGGTTTTCGCCCCTGTTCGATCTGACAGCTGAAGGAGTAGAGGCCTATCGCCAGTACCGGGCCGATCAGCAGGAAGCCTGTGGCCATGCCGAGGTATAGTCCCAGCGTACCGAATTGATAGAAAGCGTATCCCAGCGCGAGGCTGAGAACCGTTAGTGCCAGGCCGTAAGTGAGTGACACACCTGGCGCAGTCTTCATGTCTTCGATACCAAGTTTTATCCATTTAAAAGGGGCATCGATCGGAACGACATTTACCTTCGCGGTAAATGGCATGAGTTTTTCTTCTGGTTCGCCTGTGTGTGTAACCTGTTCGCTCATTTTAGATATCCCTTAAGTAATATAGTGAATTCAATATATCGTCATGTTGTCAGGATATCAAGTGATATATACATATAAAACAATAAGTTAGAGGATTATAACATACTTATATAATTCAGTTTTAATATACCTTTTGAGTCAGGTATGCTGCTGATAAATTCAAGGGCTCAGCCCTTAATTCTGCTTTACAGCATTAACTCTGGTAGCATCAGGATGCTTTTTCAATAACCCTGGATACAGTTATAAAGAAATTTTTCTA
The DNA here is from genome assembly GCA_963803185.1 of uncultured Gammaproteobacteria bacterium. Classification (GTDB taxonomy): domain Bacteria; phylum Pseudomonadota; class Gammaproteobacteria; order SZUA-229; family SZUA-229. The sequence goes on from CAWDMF010000024.1 coordinate 8,920, forward strand.
TGAAATATGATCTTTCCGTTTTAAAACAAATAATAACCAGAGCTGCACGCGAAGAACTGCTGCCACGTTTTGCTGATGTGCAGCGTAACACCAAGATGGATGGCAGCTTTGTCACCGAGGCGGATCTGGCGGTACAGGCACGTATTACGCATGAGTTGCAGGAACATTACCCGGCTATAGCGCTTCTGGGTGAAGAGATGACGGCGGATGAACAAAGTGAACTGTTAAATAATAGCGTTTCGCTCTGGTGTCTTGATCCGCTGGATGGCACCAGTAACTTTGCGATGGGTATACCATACTATGCGATATCCCTGGCCTTGATCGAACGTGGTGTGCCGACGCTAGGCATTGTTTTTGACCCGAATCGTGATGAGTGTTTTGTGGGTATGCGCGGGCAGGGTGCCTTCCTCAATGATGCACCGCTTACGGTCAAGTCTGTTGACCTGCCGCTTTCGCAATCTACCGCGCTGATTGATTTCAAGCGTCTGACACCGCGCCTTGCGATGGATCTGGTTGTTCAGCGGCCCTATGGTTCGCAGCGTAGTTATGGTTCAGTCGCGCTGGACTGGTGCTGGATGGCTGCGTCACGATTTCATGTTTATCTACACGGGGCGTCCAATCTCTGGGATTTCTCTGCTGGACAACTGATCTTTAGTGAGGCAGGTGGTTATTCGTCTACCCTGGATGGGGTAGAAATCTATGTTAATGAGCTGAGCAAGCGCTCCTCGGTAGGCGCGCTGGATCAGGCGACTTTCGATCAGTGGTATACCTGGCTGAGTGAGCACTTAGATTAAATCAAGGGCTCGGTTTATAGGGGGCTGCCCTTCGTTAACTGCACTTTGGCAATTATCTGCCTGTACTTCCTGTACCTGTTTAATTTCTGAATAATTGATATTGACTCATCATGGGTATATGTTACTAAGTAGAATTTTTCTTAATTTTTAATATTTCTTATCGAGCTTAATTCATGAATGACTATCTCAACCACATTGCCCGGCAATTCAATGACATTGCCCCTGATGTCGATTTCTGGACTTTGCGTTTAACCTCCGAGACCCATGAAGCGGTGAGTGTACGTCAGGGTGTGATGCAACCGGTTTACAATCATCATGCTTTCGGCGCCATGCTGACGGTCGTCCGTGGTGATGGTTGCGGTTATGCCGCGACCAGCGACCTGAGTCCAGGCGGACTAAAAAATGCCGCCAGTCTGGCCGGTGACTGGGCAAAACGGTCGTCGTCGCTGGGCTTGTTAACAGCAAATGACTATCCCCGGCCCGATGCCCGGGCCCGTTACGAAACCCCGGTGAAACAGCCCTGGCATGACATGCCGCTGGATGAAAAGATCACGCTGCTGCAGGATGCGAATACCGCCTTGAAGATCAGCGACAGCATCGTTGACTGGTCGGCATACCTGGGTTACGGCTGTGATGAGATCGTCTTTGTCAGCAGCGGTGGTGCGCACATCGAACAGCGCTTTCAATATATTCAGCCATCCCTGTCTGCGGTTGCTAACCAGGGTTCGTTGACCCAGTTCCGTTCCGGCGGTGGTTATAATGCGTCCCGCCAGGGCGGTCTGGAACAACTGCAACTGCTGGATTTTCCCAATGCTGCAGCCACCCTGGCAGAAGAAGCGGTGGCCCTGTTGAGCGCCGATGAATGTCCACAGGGCAAGATGGACCTGGTGCTTGCACCCAGTCAGATGGTGTTGCAGATTCATGAAAGCATCGGCCACCCACTTGAGCTCGATCGCATTCTTGGCGATGAACGTAACTATGCTGGTACCAGTTTTGTGACCGAGGATATGTTCGGCAGCTATCGATATGGTTCTGATCTGTTAAATGTGACTTACGACCCCGGCCATAGCGAACAACTGGCCAGTTACGGTTATGATGATGAAGGCACGATGGCGCAGCGTGAATATATTATCCGCAAAGGGATTCTCGAACGTTCGCTCGGTGGTGCTACCTCGCAGGCGCGTGCAGGCATGCGGGGGGTTGCCAATGCGCGCCAGGCGGTCTGGAACCGGCCACCAATTGATCGCATGGCTAACCTGAATGTCGAACCGGGTGACAGTACTCTTACAGACATCATCAGCAGTATTGAGCACGGTGTTTACATGGAAACCAATCGCTCATGGTCGATCGATGACAGCCGTAATAAATTCCAGTTTGGTTGTGAGTTGGGCCGGGTGATTGAAAACGGTGAGCTGAAAGGGCTGGTACGTAATCCGAACTACCGTGGCATTTCCGCTACTTTCTGGCGTAACCTGGCGGCTGTTGGTAATGCAGACAGCTTTACCGTGGCAGGTGTCAACAACTGCGGTAAGGGTGAGCCGAACCAGGCAATTTATGTTGGTCATGCCTCTCCGGTGTGTCATTTCCGTGATGTCGACGTGTTTGGAGGGGCCCAGTGATGCCAAGTGGAATGCAGGATTATTTTTATTCGCTCAGCGATGTGCTGTTCAGCAAACTGCAGGGTGATGAACAGCTGTTACTCGGTTTCTCCGGCGAAGACTCGGATTTTGTGCGTTTGAATCACAACCGTATCCGACAGGCGGGTTGTGTGACACAGCGTACGCTATCGCTTGATCTTGTTAAAGGTAAACGCCATGCTCAGGCCAGCATCGAGCTTGCCGGTGAGCAGGCACTGGATATGGAACAACTCGATATCACGCTGAAAAAATTACGTGAGCAACGCGAGCTGTTACCCGAGGACCCTTACCTGGTATTTGCAAGCGAGATCAACAACACCGAGTTCCATCATGATAATGAAGCCATCAACAGCCATGATGCGGTGGAACAGATCGTGCAGGCAGCCACACTAGATGGTGGGGCTGGAGAGGAAATGGATCTGGTCGGACTGTTTGCCAACGGTACCCAGTATGCCGGGTTTGCCAACTCGATGGGGCAGCGTAACTGGCACAGCAGTGCCAATTTTAATTTTGACTGGAGCTGTTATCTGGCAAAAGACATGGCCGGTAGAAGCGACAGAGCGGTGAAAAGTAACTATGCCGGGTTTGACTGGCAGCCTGACAGGCTGGCCGCAAAAATGGACAGCATCAAAACCCAGTTAAGCATCCTGTCGCGGCCGTCCAGAACACTGGCGCCGGGCAGCTACCGTGCCTACCTGGCGCCTTCAGCGGTCAATGAAATTATCAATATGATGTCATGGGGCGGGTTCGGGCTGAAAAGTCATCGTACCAAATCCACACCGTTGCTGCAGATGGTAGAGCAGAATCGACCACTGGACGCGGCGATATCGTTGCGTGAATATCATGCCCGTGGACTGGCACCGATCTTTACCGGTCGTGGTTTTATCAAGCCGGACCTTGTACAGTTAATTAAGGATGGTCGTTATCAGGACTGTCTGGTCGATTCCCGCAGTGCGATGGAATACGATAACGTGACCAATGCCGATTACGAATTTCCCGGTTCGCTGGAGCTGGCTGCGGGTCAGTTGAACAGTGAGGATATTCTGCAAGAACTGGATACCGGTCTGTATATCAATAACCTCTGGTACCTGAACTTCTCGGACCGCAGTGCCTGCCAGATGACCGGCATGACCCGCTTTGCCTGCTTCTGGGTGGAGCGGGGAGAAATACAGTCACCGGTAAATGTCATGCGATTTGATGATAGTATCTATCACCTGTTCGGAACGAACCTGCTTGGTTTGACTCAAGAGCGTGAGATGATTCTTGATCCCGGCAGCTATGGCCAGCGATCCAGTCACAGCATTGAATTGCCGGGTGTACTGGTGAGTGCGTTACGGCTGACGTTGTGAGCATGTTTCAATTCATTCGAAACCGGTTTAACGAATAACAGGGGCCACCCCTATTAAATAACTATGCCGCCATTATTGATATTACTTTTCCGAGTGCGTGATCAAAGGTTGAATGGTCGGCAATAATCCGTGACTTGTTAGTGTTAAGTTCATCGGCAAAGTCACCTGCATCTTTTTCAATACCTTTTATTCCTTTGTGATCAACGAAAACGATTTTTCCTGTTTCGATAAGAATGACTGACATCTTAAGACGTCTTACAGGATGATTTTCACCATTATAAATCTCGAACCAGGTGCCGGGTTTAACATAAGTTGGTAACCGGGCGACTTTATCTATAACGCTTTCTTCTTCTTCCTTAATTCGAGCCATCGCCGCATCGTATTCTGCCATTTCCTTTTGAACGACATAATCTATTTCCAGCCTGGATTTATTTTCTTCTTCAATCATAAGATGTGCGTGTTTATCAATCATCCTTTCGTAGATATTCTTCAGGGTTGCTAATTGAATGTCTATGCCAGTTTTGTCTTGCCTGGTTTCATAAAGTTCGTCGTGTACCACTTCAATAAGCGCATTATATTGGTTGTTAAGCTGTTCCAGCTGAAACTTATGCTTAACAGGCTGCAACATATCAATTATCAACTTACACAGCTTTGAAGACTGCGTCCATAACTCGCTCTCATTGCCATGCCTGATGTAACGATTAAGCATTAATGTTGCCCAGTGCTTTAATATAAGTGGCTGCACATCTTTCGGTATAGATCTACCTGTTGAATACTTTCTAAGCTCAGCAACAACAACAGTACGCCCATGCTCCTTGATAATATTTCTTTGCTCTTCCTTTTCATTGTTGGCTGAAGTCTTTTCTTCAATGTGAATTATTTTATGAAGTGCATCAACAGCTTTGAAGAAGCTGTCAATATCAACATCATGTTCAGCAAGAATATCTTTGACCACATGTTCAATTTTTCCATACAGCTTATCTTCTGTATTGGTAACGCCTTTTCCTGCTTTCGGTATTAAATTGAGAACCTTACGTGTCGGGTGCGCTTTATCCTGAAACAGCTGCTCATCGTTCAAAGCAACTTTTATTACCGGGACATGTAACTGAGTGACCAGATCGGTAATTACGTCTGAAATGCTGTCGTCACCAGTAATGGCATTGAAAATCATGCCAACAAAATCTATGTTGCGCTCATCGAGTACGGAAACTTTTTTAGCTATTCCGTCATTATCGGTACCACCGATATCATCCATTAATGAGCGCTTAATTTCCTCGGCAGTATTTAGTTCGGTATTTTTACCCTGTTCCAGGATTTTTTTCTGCAAACGATTTAACGACCGTACAACGTCTTTACGCTGATAGTATTTCTTGCCATCAATATTCTGTACTGCAGGATCTTTATAAAACGAGGCAGGTAATTCCAGCTCATCTCCGGGGACACTTATATCGCCCCTGGTAAACTGGCTGACAATATGGTTTAACTCAGCCTGAGATCGTGGAATAAAGTTAGTGTGCACATTTTCCTGTGCATCATAATAATCTACCGTTTCCCTGGAAAATGTGCTTTCTTCCTCAGCTGCTTCAAAATCATGCGAGGTGTGAATAATCTCAGGCATAATATCGGCATCAATAAATATCTGATTCAAGCTGCCGTACATACTTGCTAACTTCTGGATGACCTCTTCATCGAACAACTTGAATAGTTCGAGATTAACCTTAGTACCCAGATTAAGTTGATTGAGTGTTCTCTGGTATGCCTCACTTATTTCTTTCGGGCTAATTGCTTTGCTGCCGAATATTGGCGCATTCTTGATTTCGAGGTATTCAACACGAGTATTCAGATTACTTATCGTTTCTCCAAAATTGTTAAGCGCATTGGCGTGCATGGTAGTGATCGCTACCATTTCTTCCATTTCTTCGTGACTAACTAGCGATAACTCATTTTCCGAGTGGTGCATCAGAATTATCACCGTCTGGCTTGAGCTGCTGGTTGATGTTTATGAAGAATTTGGAACTGATGTTATTCGAATCACTCAGGAAATAGCGTATAGACTCACGCTTTAGTGATTGCCTTTCACATTCTTCCTGGTTCTCATAGCTATAAAGCTGGCTTTCCAGTACTACCAGCTTGCCAGTGGCGCTCTTCACCATACCGGCAAACAACTGCATGAGCTGTTCATTCAGTGTTTTATAGACACTCTCAATGACCGAGTCGAACTCAGTGGCTTTTGGCTGTTCGCCATCAAAGTCACAGGTTTTCGGTGCATGTCTACCGTGAGCCATATGCTTACCACCCTGCCTGAAGCAATTGATACAAATACCGCTTTAAGATGCTCATTTTGTACGAAATATGAGCATGCCCAGTAAATGATCCTGCATGGATACCGTAAGATTTAGTCAATTTTGGCAGTCATCATCAGCTGTAAGCCGGGTATGACATATTTGAGGATTTATAAATAGTTAGTAACTATTTGATAAATAGCTACTGTATTTATTCATTATATCTTCGTTGAAGATAATTAAACTATAGGTTATTTTGTCGAAATGTCTACATGTACGTTAGAAATAGCGACATATCGGTCAATTTTATCGACAGATTAAAAGTACGGTTCAGAGAGCACACACTCTAATATTAGAAACAATTGCTCGCTGAATCCATTAATTGTTTTCCGCTCTGCACACTGCTACCCCGACATATGGTCTACACTCCACTGTAAGTGTGAAGCAAACGCTATTTTCAGGCCAGCTTCCGTACAGGTAATAAAGACTAATAAAGCAGTGTATAAAACATGCAACGAATAACCGTTATCAATGTGAAAGGAGGCTGCGGTAAAACCACTATAGCCACTAATCTGGCTAGCGCGTTTGCGGGGCTTGGTCGTAACACTACTTTGATGGACTATGACCCACAGGGTTCCAGCACCTACTGGCTGAAACAGAGAAAAGCCGATGTAAGTGACATTAATGGCATAGCGGCCTATCCCACCAATAAAGCAGTGACACAAAGCTGGCGATTACAGCTGCCATCAGACACCGAGTATGTCATTGTTGACACACCCGCCGGTTTGAAAGGGCTCGACATGGTCGACCGGGTGAACGGCGCACATACTGTTCTTATTCCGGTATTGCCTTCCTCGATAGATACGCATGCTACCGCCGATTTCATTCGTGACCTGTACCTGGTCGCCAAAGTTAAAACAAAAAATATTCGTCTGTGCATTGTCTGTAACCGGGTCAAAGAGAATACACTCTCGTTCCGCGCGCTGGAAAAATTTCTGCATGCAATGGACATACCTGTTATCGCCAAACTCAGGGAAACACAGAACTACAACAAAGCCTCTGAATGTGGCCTTGGCATACACGAGCTGGGTTCAAAAGCCAGTGAAAAAGATATTGAAGACTGGCGTCAAATCGTAAACTGGCTGGTTGCTAATCAGCAAGTGCAGGACAAAAACCATGTTTGGAATTAAGTAAGCGGCATTAGCATCGGTGATAAAAAAAGATAGGGGGCAGCAGTGAATTAGACTCCATTGACATGTTGTTAACAGGCAAAAAAAACCGGGCCTAAGCCCGGAATTCCAATCATTTTATTTGATTCGTGCTTAGTTCTTCGCAAAGGTATAAACGTTAGCCAGGCGACTTGCGGTAATACCCACTCTATCGAAAGTAATCGTCTCGCCATCTGTAATATCTCTTTGCTCACCAACAACCGCGATAAAACCGTCTCTTGTTACGCCGCAGTGTGAAATGCCGAGCTTGCCTGTCTCACGCGGACCTAAAGTAATCGTAGTGTCTTCTGATGCCATGTCTTTATCCTTCTATTTAGTTAGATTTAATATAACAAGTCACCATCACAGATGCTTGTCCCGATTATCTTGCAGCAGCAAAATTGCCAACATAAGACTCGGTGTGTCCACCATACAGGCTTTATTACATTAATAACCATTTATTAATGAGTTTGGTGAAATAAACAGCAATAAAAAGCAATAAACAGGGTCAGAGACAATGCCAGTAAGTTAAGGGAAATAAGTATCCTAGTAGGGTGCGCCGTGCGCAGCCAAAATCCCAGCCAGTAAGAATTTTCACGGTGCGCACGGCGCACCCAACACTGGAAAACATTCTTAACTTACTGGCATTGGGGTGAGAGAGCAATATTCTCTAAAATTAGGAACAATTGCTCTCTGACCCGGGTTTTACTTCTCCAGGTGGTCTGCTTTTGGCACAGACTAATGTGTAATAACTCAAATTGGATTCACAAATATTGACGCATTTTGTCAAACGATAGTCATCTTCAGGCAAGTTTTCAATTGCTAAATCCTCATAATAAAAAGTACAGTAATTAAGGAGAAAGTAATGAAAAACAAACGAAATAGGGCAGTGCTTATTGCGGAAGCGGTAATGGCGTTACCATTAGTTTTTATTCTGTGGGTATTGGCCGCTGATTTTATAAAAATGTATGGCCTGATAGTTGTTCCTGTTGGTGTTGCTGTTTACCTTGTAATTTCCCTGTTGGTCGATATGATTTTTGGCAGACAAAGTGTGCAACTTGAAGATGCGCTAGAACGAACACTAAGTAGCGTTGCTGGAAAGTTTGGAGACTTGCGAAAAGATCGTTAGCTATTTAACAGCCCGGTGATATATTAAGAAATGTTAAAATGATACTATGTTTAGTGATTACAAAGGAGTCCAGCCATGTTAGAGACTACAAGTTCACAATATGATCGCTTCAAACTAATTGCCGCCTTCCTTGCAGTTGGAATTATCAGCCTGCTTCAGCCTGGATGTAATTGTTCCTCATCTAACAGTACATCAACACCATCTGCCATTACATCAGTATCACCTGCAAGCAGCAGCACTAGCGCACTGGTAACTACTGACGTTAGCGCTTTATTTCGTGATGATATGGACAGTGCCACTGTTGAAAGCGGTTTCTCTCTTACCCTGAACAGTAATCAGGTGGCTGCTACTGTTAGCTATGATGAGACAACAAAAACAGCCACACTTTCACCCGACATCGACCTTGTGCCCGGAGCAGAATATCGCGCGACTATCGCTTCAAGCGTGAAAGACGTTAATGGAAGCTCACCCTTAAGCACCGACTACGTCTGGAGCTTTACCGTCAGCCCGGCAATGTTACTCATATCAAAAAATGCCAACGGAGTATCGGGTTTTGACGTCAGCCAGGCCGCTGATATTGACGCGACTGGCCGTTATATAGTGTTTGAATCTAAAGCAATAAACATGACTTCAGACGCTACGACACCTAACCGGCTTCATATATACAGAAAAGATACTATCACCGGTGAAGTGATCCTTGTCAGTAGTGATAGAAGTGGTCAGGTGGAAGCCAATAACGATGCCAGAAACCCCAGCATAAGTACAAACGGACGTTATGTGGTATTTGAGTCCGCAGCGGACAACCTTGATGGGAACGCCAGCGGCAATAATCAAATCTACTTAAAAGATCTTGATAATGACGAAGTTACCCTTGTTAGTCTCAACATTGAAGGCTTGCCTGACGAAGGATTTAATGGTGCCGGTAATGCAAAAGTCAGTGATGATGGACGTTATGTTCTGTTCCAGTCATCTGATAGGCAGATGTCGGCAATCGATGGTATTGGTAATGTTCAGATCTACCTGAAAGATATGAGTACTGGCATTGTCCAGATGATCAGCCGAACGGCTGATAACATGGCTGGAAATGCTGCCAGCAACAATCCTGATATGAGCGCAGACGGCAGCCATATCGTATTTGAATCATTGGCTAGAAACTTTACAGTGTTCAATAGTTATAATCATATTTACTATGTTAATACCAGTGTGGCACATACCGTAGAGCAAATAAGTGTAGTAACAGGTGGCGCTGCTGAAGCAAATGGCAATAGTTACAAGCCATCAATATCTAATGATGGGTCAACCGTTGTATTTCACAGTGATGCGACCAATCTTGATGGATCAGACGATAACGGCGCCACTGATGTTTACCTGCACTACGTCGTAGTACCAGGCTCAACCGAGTTGATCAGCGCCACGAACACTGGGGCAAGTGGCAACGGCGACAGTAGCAATGCGCACATCAGCGGTAATGCAGATTACGTGGTATTTGAATCCCTGGCATCCGACCTGGCTAGTGGCAGCACTAATGTTAGAAATATCCTGGTGCGTGACCTGTCAGCATTGCCCGGGATAATTATTGAAAAGGTCGATATCCCGTCGTCTACTTTGCCCTCAAATGAGCCCGCAATAAGTGCTGATGGTCGCTACGTCAGTTTTCATTCTGACGAAGCTTATACCGCCGATGACAGCTACAACTACAGCGATGTTTTTCGGACACATAACAGCACACTCCCATGAAAAAAACGACAATGAAAAAAAACCGGGTCAGAGAGCAATTGTTTCTAATATACTCGACGGCTAATGTGCCGGCAGATACCTTGTAACAAGCCAGGGTTACAATTCACACGGTGGTGGTCAAATGGGAAGGAAGTCCACTCTAACCCTGATTGCTCCTGGTGAATAATCTGTTTTTTATGCCATCTAAATAGATGTGGAGCTTACGTCTTAAAAGCAATAAGACACATCCCGTCATCTGTATCCTATATACTGTCTATAGAGTAAAGGAACCACTGTGCTATTCGAGATCAATACAACGACTTAGAATTGTGTGTTGCTAACTTGTTTTAACTATAGGGATAATGATATGACTAATCAGAAACAGATAAACGAAAACCGAAAAATTGAATCACAACAGGCAATGAGTGCTAAAGCTACTCGATTGATAAACTGATGAACCTTACATCTAGAATAGAGTGTGGACATATTTACAGTGTTGGTCTTTGGAGTGGAATGGCAAATCTAGGCAGGATATTACGCATTGACGAAAAGCTTTTGTCTGGAAAGTCTACGTCTGAGACTGAAGTACTGGTAAAGCTTATGATGGTGAAACATTACAATAATGCTATTGGCAACTACAAAAAAAACGAGCTGAAGTCTTATGTGTTTTATGATTTATCTGGAAACACCACTAGATTTTCTTTAGAGGAATTAGGATTGGCGAGAGCTAAGAATGATATAAAAACCGGGTAACCGGGTCAGGTTGAGATACAGCCGCGGCATCCGCCGACACGCATGATGGGCGAGCTGGTTTCCGGCTATTGATGCTCATCTTTGTCACCCTGGCTGGATTCACAGGTTACTACGGTACCCCTCACAGCAGCCATCTGGTTATCTGGATCCGGTCTTTTGGGCTTGACCGGAGTGGCTAGAAGAAAGAAATCCTAACGATTAAATGTTAATCAATTACGAAATCCTGATTTTCACTCAGTCTCCAAATGAACCTCATTTAATTCTCTTAATGAATATAATAGTAACGCTCCCACTTTTTGTTTACTTTGTTTACTTTATTCACTTCCTGGCCTTTATCACTATTACGTCTGTCTGCGACGGCACGACGATCATCACTGCTCCGTCTGCCTAAGCCGACACGACGATCATAACCATATTCATCAAAGCGAATATGATGACGCCGATCCGCCCGCACCCGTCTGCATCCACCAGAACGATGTTCAGACCCTGTATTACATTTCTTTTGCGAAAACATGATCACACCTCCGTAACTTTCTAACACTAAACATACTCAATAATAATGTAATTTTTCCTTTATCATTTATACTTTCATAACATTCAATATAACCAGCTTCTCAGCATTCAACCTTCCTTGTACTGTAATTAAAAAAAGGTTACTTTGAGATCAATGTAAATAACAGCTATGGCAATTAGCCATACAACTAACTCAAAGATTATGTCACTTTGCCGATAATCTATATTGCGTTCCATTATTAACCTCTCTTTAATTTATGACTGTTAACACATAAGATCAGTGACAAATGATAATTATTCCACATTGTTACCGACTCTATCTTCTGTTCACATGGGAACATTTCCCACACCTGTTATTATGCGCGGGTTTATTTCCCACGTCAATCGTATTTGTGGATAAATTAATGAATAATAGGCACTTTTTTAACTGGATTTATTAATAAAAATAAAAGTAATCACTGTTATCTGTTTTCAGCCATTAGCTCAGCCATAGACTAAAACACTGGTGATAGTGTTTTCGGACTAGTCTATCTATATATTTCAAGCTGCAATATCACTAACAGAGTGATTCAAAGATCTCTTAATAAGTAGATAATCACAGCCAGCCTCTGAGGCATTCTGAGGCATAGGAAGCGAAGGTTCTTCGTCGGTTATACCAGGTGATTCTGTAGTCTATAAAGTGACTAGCTGTGAGCAGAGACTTACCTATATCAGATAATTTAAAGCCTTCAGGATTAGCCACCAGGAACGGTATGAGGTTGTCTTTAAGTCATTGTGTATACGGTATATAATGCTCCGAGTGATTCTTTGGAGTTCCCGGGGGTTACGCAAACAACACCTTACGAAAAAGAAATGATAGACAAGCATTAGCTGTGTTGCAGGTAAAATCTGTCTTAAAAGAATTTACAAAGGAGGTATATTTTCATCTAACTAGAGAAAAAAATGAGTCCAAGAAAGTTTTTAATAGTAATGATTTCCCTGTTGATGTTTAAGCTATCGGCGGTGCAGGCTGCACGTGACGATGTACTGGTCATTGTCAACGATAACTCGGTGGACTCGCCACAGGTTGGCAGCTATTATGCGCAACAGCGTGATATCAATCCGGCCAATATTGTGCATATCAAGGTGCCGGATAGCTACTTCATCAGCTGGAATGATTTTCGCCAACTGCGTGACCAGTTAATCCACTTTATGCAACTCAACACGCTGGATGATCCAAACCTGGTACCGGCAGTGTGTGCCGACGGCGAACCACCGTATTACTGTCAGGCATCGATGGATCAGTTGCGTGCCCATACCCGGATCCGCTACCTGGTGACAACACGCGGCGTGCCGACACGGATGACGGTGGACGGCTCTACGCTGTATTCTCAGCCGGCACACCGACCTCGGTCGACAACTACCTGAAATACTGGTTGCTAAACTATTTTACCGATGATGTATCGCTGGCGTTTAACGAACGCGAGATCGCCTTTGCTGACGGTCGTGGCATGCGCACAGTCGAGCCGGCCACGGATCGGGAGCTGATCGTGGGGCGCATTGATGGGCTGGACCTGGATGCGGCTAAAGCACTGCTGGACCGTGCGCTGTTAGTGGAGGGTACGGGCATCTACGGTACATGGTATGGCACGACAAATATTGGTTCCTGGAAAAATGCGGCAACGGGGACAGCCATTTACCCGAGGTCAGAGCGCTCTGTATTTGGCTGGCGCTATGCACTGGGGCTGTGGGGCGAAGACCGCGCCGAGTGTAGCGATTACCAAAATTCTATAGGATACCTGAATTTTTCCGGTGTTCTTGCCGAAGGCAAGGCGCCGGCCCACTGCAAGGTGCAGTTCAATGACGACAGTGATCCTGCTCTGCAGTCTACTCAAAACATTAGCTACCCGGCGCCGGGCAATGCCAACTCGCGCATGCCGCTGGTGGTTGATGCCCTGGGTTACCAGGGCTGGCTGGACGGGCAGGCAACGTTGGGCAGTTTTGCTACCCTGCTGAACTGGCGCAAGAATGAGCAGTGCACCGTAACCCTGTGTGACAATGCCGCCGATCCTGCAGCCTGCCGGGCGAACTCCAGCGATATTTTTGGCGAACTCAACACCGACTGTATTGGCGTTGCCGACGGTTTTATGGGGTATAACCACACATCCTATCCTGTCTCCTACCTGGCCATCTGGCCCACCAGCTGGTTCCAGAGCGCGCGCATCGGCAGCAGCGGCTGGAACGATGGTGGTCATGGTGATGTTAATCAGCTGGCCTTTCCAGAAGTACGTAACGACGACGGTTTTGATGACAACAACAGCCTGTGGTTTCGCAATAGCGACCAGGTTGCCAGCCCGCTGTGTTATGCCGCTAGTGACTTTTTAGCAGCAGCGTCCGTTCCCTGCATTGATCAACAGCGGCTACTGCTCAGCCAGAAAATAATACTGGCACCGCAAACGCTGAACAGTAACAGCCCGCAGACTTACCGGGTCGCCCTGCGTTACAAAACAGTTGATTTCGCCAGTAGCGTTGACTTACGGGCCCGGTTATTCATTCATGAAAGCGGGGCTGGCGACGTGCTGATCGACTATGGGGTACAAACGCTGGCTTTATTAACACCGGGTGATAGCGCCGGCTGGACAGCTGCCGAGCTTGTATTCACCCTTGACCCAGTCCAGCATGCCACTGCTAGTTACGATGGCATAAAAATCACCCTTGATACGCCGAACGCCTTTGCCGGTGACCTGGGTATTGATGTAGTCAGTGTCCAGGAAATCAGCAGCGGAGCAGAGCTGGTCAGTAACGGCAGTTTCTCACAGGGCCACCGCCAGGCGGCCAGCGGTGATCACGCTGCCACTTTCCTGAACCGGTTGGGCGGTGTGGCAGCCTGGGGCAGTGTCGGTCATCACCAGTCAGGTGGTAGCGCATTTGCCGCAAACGGCCTTGAGAGCATGATTTATTTTCTGCGCGGCCTGCCGCTCGGTGATGCGGTGTGGTTCAATGAATCGCAAAACAGTGGTCTGCTGTACGGTGACCCCCTGTATTCCCCGGTGGCAGTGCGGCTCAATCCGGTCAATACTGCGGATTTACTGACCAGCGCCACGATTCGTACCCCGGTCGATCTGACTGGCAGCACGGTGAATGGTCGTGATCCGGCACAGGTAAACACCAGCTATAGTATCGATATCTGCCCGGGTGATGATTTTTACGCCTGCGACCAGGCACAGTCCTGGTTAGCGACCGGTATCAGTGGCACGGGCGGCAGTGAAAATGCCCTGCTTGGCACCCTTGATACCACGCTGTTAGCAGCCGGACAATATACCCTGCGCCTGCAGGTCACCAGCTTAAATATAACGACAGGTCGCAGCCAGATAATTAATGATTATTATGTTGCGGCGATAAATACGCCTCCCGTTGCCATTGATGGCAATCTCAAGACCCTGATCAATATAAATGGCTCGGGGTTTCTAACGGCCAGTGACGAGGATAATGGAACCTTGAGTTATAGCATTGTTAGTCAGCCCAGCAACGGTTTAGTGGGCGTCGATCCTGCAACCGGAGAGTATCTATACAGACCGAGCACAGGGTTTATTGGTGCAGACAGCTTCACTTTTAAGGCGAATGACGGTATTGCTGATTCCAACATCGCAACGATTAGCGTCAACATCGCACTGAGCAATGATGCGCCGGTGGCTAATGATTCTAGCCTTAATACCAACGAAGATGTGGCCGCAAATGGTGTACTTAGTGCCAGCGATGTAGATTCTGATCCCTTAACTTACAGCCTGGATAAATAATGCCAGCCAGGGAATGGTCACCATTACGGATCATAACTAGCGGCAGCTATATTTATACGCCCAATGTCAACGCCGCCGGCGCAGACAGTTTTAGCTTTAAAGTCAATGATGGCATGGTTGACTCAAACCCTGCGACCGTGAGTATCACGATAAACGTTACTGTTGAGGATCAGGACAGTGACGGCATCATCGATGTCAGCGACAATTGCATACTGGTAGCAAATCCGGAGCAGCGCGATACGGATGGTGATGGTTTTGGCAATTACTGTGATCCCGACTTTGACAATACCCTGGTTGTTAATGCAGGTGATTTAGCTTACCTGAAGTCGATGTTCTTCACTGCAGACCCGCATGCTGACCTGGACGGTAGCGGCTATGTGAATGCTGCAGATCTGGCAATACTGAAGTCTTTCTTCTTCAAAGCACCCGGTCCAAGTGGTCTTGTTCCCTGATAGAGATTTTGTTTGTCTAAACAAAGCTAAAAGGTTCGGTGTTGGCCGCTTTTGCTAGTTCGAGTTTATGAGTCGTCAGGGAAAAGTCGACACTGAGCAGACAGTCAATTTTTTAACAGCAATAGTCCACGGATGAACACAGATGAACACAGATAAAAACAAGAAATGTTTATTTTTTTCATCCTGACTGGAGCGTAGCCTAATGGAAGGATCTTGTTCACCACGCTATTATGGTGTAACCGTCTCAAGAGCCTTCACTACCGCTCAGGAGGACATCAAATAACTAAAGTCTTTTATCTGTGTTCATCTGCGTTTATCTGTGGAAAAAACATTTTTGTTTGTGTGTCCATTCATGGCCGTATCTGCTAATTCGAGTTAATGAGTCGTCAGGGAAAAGTCGACACTGAGCAGACAGTCAATTTTTTAACAGCAATAGTCCACGGATGAACGCAGATGAACACAGATAAAAACAAGAAATGTTTATTTTTGTCATCCTGACTGGAGCGTAGCCTAATGGAAGGATCTTGTTCACCACGCTATTATGGTGTAACCGTCTCAAGAGCCTTCACTACCGCTCAGGAGGACATCAAATAACTAATGTCTTTTATCTGTGTTTATCTGCGTTTATCTGTGGAAAAATCGTTTTTGTTTGTGTGTCCATTCATGGCCGTATCTGCTAATTCGAGTTAATGAGTCGTCAGGGAAAACCCGACCTGTAATTGCCATTTAAATGTTTGCTCCTACAAATTCATTATATTGCCCTTGTCATATTTTGCGAGTACGATTGTTTCATACTCCATTACCCATAAATATTATCTGTGATTTCAGCATACCTCCTTGATATCATTATTTTGTTAATGGCAGCCGTAGTCGCTGTTCCATTTTCTCAGGCAGCCAAACTAGGGGCGGTACCTGGGTTCCTGATCGCGGGTGTAATCGTTGGCCCGTCTGGTTTAGGCTTAATTAGTAATATAAGTGAAATCGGGAATCTCGCAGAAATTGGGGTTGTGCTTCTTCTCTTTGTCATTGGCATTGAACTTAAACCATCACGTCTCTGGAAAATGAGGCGTTTAGTTTTTGGTCTGGGTACACTTCAAGTAACGCTGACAGGTATCTTGCTAGCAGCCGTAGCTTATTTTTTCTTCGATATTTCCTTACGTGCTGTCATACTCGTGGGGCCTGCGCTAGCACTTTCCTCAACCGCATTTGTATTACAGTTACTCACGGAGCAAAAGTTGCTGGGATCACAATATGGGCAAACTTCTATTGCCGTGTTATTGCTTCAAGATCTCGCGGTCGTTCCACTGCTAATTTTGGTGCCATTATTGGCGATGCCAGAGATGAGTATTGGTGAAGATATTGGGCTTGCCCTGGCTGAAGCTCTATTGATTCTTGGCTTAGTCGTTCTCCTGGGGCGCTATTTATTACACCCGCTGCTTCATCGTGTTGCACTTTCTGGTAATCCGGATGTTTTTACCGCATCCGCCGTTCTCATTGTATTAGGTACTGCCCTTGCCACTGAGCATGCCGGGCTTTCTATGGCGATGGGTGCTTTTTTGGCAGGATTACTTATTTCTGATTCATTTTACAGGCACCAGGTGCTGGCAGAAATCCAGCCTTTTCGCGGACTTTTGCTGGGGCTCTTTTTTATGTCGATGGGGATGTCTCTCAATCTCGGTTTATTGTTTGAAAATCCATTACCTTCACTTGGCCTGGCGGGATTGTTGATTATTATAAAAGTTATCGTACTTTTCCCTATAACTTACTGGTTTGGACTCAAGGAAAAAAATGGTGTGGCAGTTTCACTGGTGCTTGCACAGAGTGGTGAATTTGCCCTGGTACTTTTTTCTTTAGCTTTTCAGTCTAATATTCTAACAGAGGAGTTATTTCAACAGCTCTTACTTATTGTCTTACTCAGTATGCTTGCGACCCCCGCACTTGCTAATTATGCGAAGTGCCTTATTAGTAACCAGTGTTCAATAAAAAAGGAAAAAAGTACTGAAGTACCTGTTGAAGCCCCCATTGTCGTAGCAGGATTTGGTCGTGTAGGACATAGAATTGGCGAAATATTGTCAACCGCTGGTGAGCCATTTGTGGCGCTGGATTTAAATGCTTTAATTGTCGAAACTGAACGTGCAAAAGGCCACCCCGTCTTTTATGGTGATGTGCGCAAACCAGAGTTGCTGGAGGCTGCTGGCGCTAGAAATGCCCAGATCATAATTGTGACACTGAATGATCCGGACGCCACTGAACAGGTGGTTACAGCACTACGAAAAACCCATCCTGAAATAGAAATTTATGTACGCGGTCAGAGCCTGGTTCAGTGCCACAAATTACGGCAACTGGGCGCATCTGCAGCTGTATCTGAAAATGTAGAAGCTAGCCTGGAATTGGTGCGTTTGGTACTGATAAAAATTGGCTTCAACAAGAAAAAACGGGAAGCTATCATCGACAACTTCCGACGAGCATATTATGCCCAGATAGATGATGAAGTTAGATAGGAAAAGACAAAAAGATTTATATGGTTACAGAAATGACATACCAGGCACAACCGTTGGCCGGAAGAGGTCAGTCGTGTGATTTAGCCAGGCTTTATCCTTGGAGTGTCTGTTTTCGACGACGATCAGTTGAACGTCGCAGCCATTAGCTGACTTTCAGACTGTAGTGGTGTCAGACGTTACATATGGTTGAATATCATGTATAAAGGGTACACTATCATTTGGTATTATTAAGGCCATGTCCATGACAACACGTAAATCCATAGCTATTACCGTTCTGCCATTAACAGCAATCATTGGTATTGGCTCGTTATCAGCCTTTATCGTCTTTCTTTATACGGGTGCCTTCAATTGGGTGAAGCTAGATATAAATGAAACACAGGGCTTAATATTGAATACGCTGCTTTCCCTGGCTTTTTTTCTACAACATAGTGGCATGGTTCGTAGAGGGTTTCGCCGTCGTCTGGAAAGTTACATTCCGCCACATTATCAGGGGTCTGTGTACACCATTGTTTCAGGCATGGTTCTATTTGTGTTGCTGATCTTCTGGCAGGGTTCGGAGAATATCCTGTTAGATGTGCAGGGACTGGCTGGCATTATTATGCGCAGCATTTTTTTCCTGGCCATTCTGGGTACATGCTGGGGTATCTGGGCTTTACGATCTGTTGATATGTTCGGTATGGATGCTGTCATTAAAAACCAGCAGGACGAACAAGCTGTATCCAGGCCGTTTATCGTCCGGGGGCCTTACCGCTGGGTGCGGCATCCTCTTTATCTGTTTACCATCATGTTGTTCTGGTCCTGTCCAGTTATTACCGCCGACCGCTTGTTGTTCAATGTTTTATGGACTCTCTGGATCATCATCGGAACCATACTTGAGGAAGGTGAACTTATCGATGTCTTTGGGGATGATTATCGTGATTATCAGGCAAAGGTGCCTATGTTATTGCCACGGACTTTGCGTCCCCTTTAATCCACAGGCTAATCAAAACCACAGGCGACCATAAACAATGAATTTACCACCCATGCCCGAACCCCATGCACTGGCTGTGCTTGCGCTGGTCGTGCTTGCCCTGTTTCTGTTCAGCCGGGAAAAAATTGCCATTGAAACCTCGAGCCTGTTGATACTGGTGTTACTCACCAGCGGCTTTGCTGCTTTTCCTTATGTTACGTCGCAGGGTGAACACCTCGAGGCGGTGGCTTTCTTCAGCGGTTTTGGTCACGAAGCACTGGTGGCCGTGTGCGCACTGATGATTGCCGGCAGTGGCCTGGTGCGAACCGGTGCACTCGAACCACTCGGCCGTAACCTCGCGCGTTTGTGGAAACTGAGTCCGGCACTCAGCATGTTGCTGACACTCATCATTGGCGCTTTCCTCAGCGCCTTCGTTAACAATGTTCCCATCGTCGTGTTATTGTTGCCGATACTCATCAGTGTGTCATTGCGCACCGGTGCATCGGCTTCCGGTATGTTAATGCCCATGGGTTTTGCAACCCTGGTTGGTGGCATGAGCACGAGCATCGGCACTTCGACCAACCTGCTGGTGGTATCCGTGGCGGCAGACATGGGCCTGCGTAAAATACAGATGTTTGATTTTTTTATCCCCGCCGCCATTGTTGCCTGCATTGCCATTGTCTACCTGTGGTTGATAGCGCCACTGCTGTTACCTGCCAGGCAAGCCACACTCAGCGATACCTCACCCAGAATATTTGCCGCACAACTGGCTATTCTGGAAGAGAGCTTTGCTGTCGACAAAACACTGGCAGAACTCATCGAGAAAACCGGCGGTATGATGGAAGTGTCACGCATCATGCGTGGCAGCGGCACCTTCATCCAGCCGTTACCGGACGCCCATATTCGTGCCGGTGATAGATTATTAGTTAACGACACCCCGGATAACCTCAAAGAATTCGAAAATGCACTCGGTGCCACGCTGTATGTCGGTGATACCGCGGTTGATGAAGAACACCCCCTGTCCGGCGAAGGCCAGCAAATCGCTGAAATTATCGTGCTGCAGGGTTCGCCCTTGCGGGGCATGACACTGAAGCAGCTACACTTTGCCGATCGTTACCAGTTGCTGGTACTGGCGATACACCGCGCAGGCAGCACACTGGAAACCTTGCGCGAGAAAATAGAACAGGTTCGGCTGCGCACAGGGGATGTCCTGCTGGTGCAGGGTCACAATGAAAAAATAGCAGAGACCAAACGTGCCGGTGAATTACTGGTGCTGGATGCCACCGCCGACCTGCCGCACACCGACAAGGCGTCAACCGCATTACTCATCATGGCCGGCATCATCATCGTCGCTGCGTTCGGGCTCGCACCCATTGCCATCAGTGCAGTGTGTGGTGTGTTTTTAATGTTAATAACCCGCTGCCTGACATGGCGCCATGCTTCCATGGCTCTTAGCACCCAGGTCATTCTCATCGTAGTGGCGAGTTTGGCTTTGGGCTCAGCACTACTAAAAACCGGCGGTGCCGAATACCTCGCGCAGGTGTTCGTTTCCGTCACTACCGGCGCATCACCGGCGGTTATTCTGTCGGGGCTGATGTTATTGATGGCCATCCTGACCAATATAGTTTCCAACAATGCCGCAGCTGTTATCGGCACCCCCATCGCCATCAGTATCGCACAGCAACTTCAGGTGAATCCGGAGCCTTTCGTCATCGCCGTGCTGTTCGGTGCCAACATGAGTTATGCCACACCCATGGCGTACAAAACCAACCTGCTGGTGATGAATGCAGGTGGTTACACGTTTATGGACTTTGTGCGCGTCGGCATCCCGTTAACCATCATCGTCTGGCTGGGCCTGTCCTTCTTGTTGCCAGCCATGTACACCCTTTCCTGATTGAGAATTGGAGCAGGGTAGCTGTCTTGCCATTCGTTAAAAAACATCAAATACGATAAATCGTATTTTCAATCTACAATGCTGTAAGCCCTTGATTTTCTGGTTTTCACCCCCATATTAGAACATAACGATATATAACGCTTATAAATCAACGAGGCATACAAATGCAAAACTATGAACGCGATGGCGATGGCTATCTAGTCGATATGAATACCTGGTCACCTGAAATCGGTCGTGCTATGGCTGACACCGATGGCGTGGAGCTAGATGACAGCAAATGGCAGCAGATACTCAAAGCCAGAGAATATTACGAAGATAACGCGGTCGTTCCACCGATCCGCAAATTTGCCAAATATACGGGCATCGATCAAAAAGAAATGTTCAAAATGTGGATGACTGGACCGATGAAACCGATAACCAAATATGGTGGTCTACCCAAACCAACCGGTTGTGTCTGATCTAGCAACCACGATATGAGGGGCCAGAGAGTGAATGCTCTCTGGCCCTTTTTTTATGCTTTGACATACGGCAAATTGTAATGGGTGACAGACCAGAATGGCACTAAGTTAAGCCGAAATCCCTGTCATTGCGAGCAATTATCTGCCCGTACGTCCTGTACATATCGCAATGACGAATTTACTAAGATAATGTGCATTTTCGGCTTAACTGAGTGCCATACGGGACAGACCACGATTAAAATCTCTTCGCCCTTTAAATTTATTTTTGATTAAACGGGTTGGTTCACAGCGACCCCTTTAACCGATTCATATTAGAAACATGTTTCCATTTGATTGCCGGATAAATGGGACTAATTATTCATTCGGTGCGTGCTTAACAAATGACAGTAATAAATTTTTGCTATATTTCTTGACCCCTGTTTTGCTATCTTTTTAGGTTCTTAATATGATGCTGGATACGCTTACAAAGCTGTTTACGCATCTTGCGAAAATCCGGATAGCTCCTTCATAACTGGGGCATTAACTACTGTAAAAACCTGACACAGGCACCATCTTCCATTATCCTTACTTCATTAAGAGTTAATCAAATAAAAAGATCCGGAAAAACTATTATCAGTTATCGTTAGCACTTGTGTATAACGAATACCATAGCAAATAACGAAGCAACTATATGCAGCCAGTACATGTACTATTGAATCGTATTCATTGGGATAAAGACTTTGCCCAGGCTAACTTTATGATTGGCTTTTATGACCGAGTTGAAGAACATGTTATTCGAAAATCCTTGAAAGAAGTATATTTTGATAAGAACGATCATTATTTCTTTCATTTCCATGATGATGAAGGTGAAGAACATAGTGTTCCTCTGCATCGCATCAAGGAAGTATTTCGCAATGGCGAACTGATCTGGCGTCGCCAGCATTAAAAAACGACCCGAATGATTAAAACCAAAACGCCATCATCTGATCACTGGTCAGCAAAAGTCACTAGCGAAAGTGATGCGCTTGATTTGGAAGAAGGGGTATTTACCTGGAAAGATCCAAAGAAAATTGCTTTGTCACTAAAACATTCAGCAGACACCAGCACGCGCCGCAAGTCAGCTCCATTTCGCTCCGCCATGTCAATGTTGGTCTTTTATATCAATCGTGCAGGCAAAAACCTGAATGATGATCAGAAAAATATTCTGCAGCAAGCAAAGGATGAATTACGAAAACTTTACGGTAAGTCCTGAAACTATCAGTTGCCTTACCTTATGGAGTTTATCTTCTAATGTTTTAAGGGTTGTCAGGATCAGCAGGACCCGCCGGTATCCAAATGCCATAATCACATTTAAATATAGATGTTCCGCTTTTAATATATGCGCCGGTTGGAAAACTTTGGTTATTATAATAACAAACAGGTTCACCGGGTTCTTCCTGACGTAAGATTTCAGTTTTATCGTTGCCTTCTTCTGCAATGGATGAGGTGTTTAATTCGGGATCAGGTGCGCCGACATCTTCAGCATGTTTTAATTCAGCCATTATTTTTCTCCCAGTTATATCTACACTTTTTGAAAAGTGAAATTATATCTAATAATATTAATAGACTACGCTATTTCATGATATTTCATGATATTTCATGCTATTCATTAGCTATGACTTGTCTGTTTTATTGATTAGGATCAAAAACAGTAACAACAAT
>CAWDMF010000025.1:0-22378 GCA_963803185.1 uncultured Gammaproteobacteria bacterium
ATATTGCATAAGGCACCTCTGTGACTAAACACCATCAAAACGGTAATTTATCGAGTGAATTAAACTTGCTAACGCCAGCTGGCAACTTTCGTAATCGTCTAACGCCTTCGCCACCCGTCCAGATATCGACGCTATGTGGTATCGAATCGCGCAACTCGACCAGGTTGTTTCGTATATTTTCATATTGATAAGCACCACTGAAGGTGACGCCCAGTACATCTGCCTCAAAACGATCAACGGCAGACACGATCTGGTCAAGCGGCACCTCGCCACCGAGGTTGATTACTGAAATTTCACGCGAAGATAACCATGCAGAAACCATCAATAAACCCAGGGTATGCTCTTCTCCAGGTAAAGTCGCAAGTAAAACACGCGGCTTTTTCGCTGTTTTCTGAATTTTGGAAATCTCACTATTAAGAAAACGTGTCAGAACTTCAGAAAGCAGATGTTCTTCATATACCTGTAGCATTCCAGTAGCCCAGCGTTCGCCGACACTATGCAGTAATGGCACAACGGTTTCTGTTATAAAACCCTTGCATCCCCTGTTGCTGATAGACTTCTGATAACGCGGCTTCCAGTTCAGAAGCATCAGTGGTCTGTAATATTGTCAAAATATGCTCTATTGAAGCATTCAGTTGTGTATCGGGGTAAAGACTTGCTTCCAGGTGATCCAGGTCAGCTTCAGTTAAGGCGACGACTTTACCCGGACGCAAGCCCTGATCCAGCAAGCGGCGAATACGTTGTAAACGGCGAAGCTGTTCTTCAGGGTATGTCCGTTCTCCCTTTTCATTACGATATGGCTCAGGAAAGCCGTAACGGCGTTCCCAGATACGCAGTGTATCGCGGGCTATGCCGGTATCGCGTTCAACTGCACCAATAGATAAAAAGTCACTACTCATGTGCTTACTATATCAAATAATAAAAAAAATGCAATTTTATTACTATTTGTCCTAGACAAAATAACAAATATCCATATAATAAATGCATGGGTGACTGAAATGCCCATTTTTACAAGGCTCTAAAAACTACTATTATCTGGAGAAAAGTCATGACTAATTATGAAAAACAAATTCTTGAAACAGAACAGTTTTACGACAATGCCATGCGTGCAGCAGAGCTGGAAGATATAGAAATTTTGTCATCAGTGGTACCTGGCAGCCGTCTTCACGAAGTAATTCACAATCCCATTGATAGTGGCATTGACGAAGGATAACCTCACTTGTTGGACCGAGTGATCAACCGCCCCACATGTGGTCAGTCACATAGTGGTTGATGATGTAAGTCCGCCGGAGAGGCATGATTACTCTCCGGTATTTTTTATCCTTGAAAAGATAAATCCTGAACTATTTTATGCTGAATAAGCTGATAACAGTTTCACTACAGATAGTATAAACATGAAAAAGTCAGCGGCAATTATTATCGGCGCCAGTGGCGGCCTGGGTCTTGCACTTTGCAAGGAATGGCAGAAGGATAATGCTATCGGCATGGTTATTGCCATCAGCAGATCTGATCTTCTGCCGGATGAATCAAACGACGAATCAAGCTTGCACCATATACACTGTAATTACAGTGAAGCATCCATTGTTAATAGCTGCGAGCAAATTAAAACACTGCTGGAAGATTCAGGCATCGATGCGATAGCTCGGGTATGTATCTGTAACGGCATTTTGCATAACGAGGATGTCTGGCCCGAAAAACGCATAGAAGATATCTCTATCAGCGCTATGCAGGAAATCTTTACCATCAATAGTATCGTGCCACTGCTCTGGTTAAAGGCATTAGTATCAATCGTTAACGGGCAACACAACTGCATGATTGCCGTTTTCAGCGCAAGAATAGGCAGCATTGGTGATAACCGCACAGGCGGCTGGTACAGCTACCGTGCATCAAAAGCGGCGCTGAACATGCTGCTAAAAACCGCTGCTATTGAATATCAAAGGCGGGCTAAAAATGTCAAGCTGATAGCTTTTCATCCCGGCACAACTGACACGAATTTATCTAAACCCTTTCAGCGTTCAGTTAAACAGGAAAATTTATTCACTGCGCAATACGTCGCCGATCACCTGGTCAGGATAATGAACACACTACCGGTAGACGGCGAATTATCATTCATCGACTGGGAGAACAAAGCCATTGTCTGGTAATGGAAAAACTGCAAAAGTGCCTGGTTATGCCTGATAATCGAAGTAGATTGGTTCCTGCCATTTTCTGTATCGCTTATTTCATTTGATTACGTGCATCCTGCTTTAGTTTTAAAACTGATTCTACCGATACCACACCGTCACCATCGGCATCCCACATGGACCAACGTTGATCGTACTCTGCTCGATGCTGATTACTGAACTCCTCGGCAGATACCACACCGTCTTTATTGGTATCCAGCCAGACAAGTTTATTCTTCATTTTTGCTTCGAAGGCCTTATCGAATTCAGCACGCGTGATGACCCCGTCATGATCAAGATCAAATTTGAATGCCAGGCCTGATTCGTGGCCATCATCAGCCTGTGAAGATCCTGAAAAAATCAACGCGATGCCTGATAATACTACTACTCTCGCTATGTTTATCATGCTATACCCTCCTAAGTGTTTTTGATTTAACTACAATATTATTCAGCCAATAACCTGGCAATATCTAATCAGATCATCAATCAGCACCGATTCTGATGCCTCACAACAATTATTAACGGGTTTATTTTCACTCATAACCCTCGGGCAGCTTGTGGGCGATACCCTTGTGACATTCGATGCAGGTCAATTCAGCATCCAACGCGTCTGTGTGGGTTTCAGCTGAGTCAGGATTCTGTTTATCCAGATTCATGTAGGTATAGTTGTGGCAATTACGGCATTCACGCGAGTCTGTCGCTTCCATATCGGCCCACACTCTCTCGGCAAGCTCCAGGCGCTTGGCTTCATATTTTTCGGGTGTATCGATGCTACCTTTCAGTTTGTGCCATATTTCGTTGCTTGACTTGATTTTGCGAATCATTTTATGCGTGAAGTCCCTGGGCACGTGGCAATCCGGGCAGGTTGCACGTACACCTGTGCGGTTGCTGTAGTGATTGGTCTCCTTGTACTCCGAAAAAACAAAGTTTTCCATTTCGTGACATGATATACAGAATTCTTCGGTATTGGTGATGGCCATCGTGTAGTTAAAGCTGCCATAGAAGATAATACCAGCAACAAAACCGACGATCAGCAGAAAGCCAAGAGAATACTTTTTAGGAGGTGACTTTAGGGCTCGCCAGATGCGGCAGAAAAAACCTTTACATTCGCTTGTTTTATTATCCATAAGTGTAGATATCCATAAGGTGTAGCGGTGAAGATAATATTTGCCCTGGATAAAATGATACGTAGAGCTTGCACCGGACAAACAGTCACACAGATGCCGCAGCCTGAGCATATTTGCGTATCTATAGCCGACGATGTTGCATCATCCTGAAGCTTTTATTATAAGAACTCTTTCTAACCCGAAGTCAAACCAAATTACCCTGAATAACGCTCTCTTTGCCACTGCTTTTAAGCAATAAATCTCACATTTTAATCAAATCACACCATTGGTATTTAGCCTCTTGTTTCAATAAAACTGACGAACACCATCTTGCCAGCAATCTGTAACAACCCCTTTATGTTGAGTGAGCCTGGTCCCCTTTGTGCAGTGATATCTTCCATGATATTACGCTATATAGCGGCCTGCTGAATAAGAAAAAGAATGTTACGCAAAAAGAGAGAACTCATTAAAAGCAGTAGTCGCCTTTTATGCCTTTACTTATCACATGATCTCGGAACGATGGCATCATCCAGGTCTGTTTTGTTCTCACCTATGGCCTCCATTCCTGATACCGGGCTATCAGCGCCACAAAGCCATGCAATCGGGCTTTTCGGACTTCCGCTGACTATGGCCGGGCGCAGTGACAGTGTTTTTCCTCGTAACGGTGTAGATATTTTGTTACCAAGTGTGATATGAATGGCTCCGTCTTCTATTTCCATCCTTGAAAATTTGTTGCCTATCAGTAACTCGGGCTCAGGAACGCCAGCCTCATGATTATCGGATGGGAAAGATAGATTGATATTGTAGTAATCAGTAATGTCTTCACGAATAGTGTCGGCCTTGCGAAGAACTTCAGCTACCTCGCTGCGTTGACGGCTAATATAAAATGATGGCATAGCGATGGTTGCCAGGATGGCGACTATTGCAACGGCAACCATCAATTCCATCAAGGTAAATCCACGATTTGCTTTTAGGCGGTGGCCATTCAAAACAGCAATATTATTTGTTACGTTCATTCCGGGGTCTCTGTAATGGTTATGACTTTACAATAAAATAGAGTGTAGAGAACAATTGTTTTTATTGTACAAAGTGATAGCGAGTGTATGATTATTGGCGAATTGACATGTTAAATAAGATGCCTGGATAAATTTTGACGAATTAACGGGTATTGCCTGCAGATAAAGAAATCGGATGGTTCTCATGAAAGCTATTGTGTACACAAAATATGGAACCCCCGACGTTCTTCAAATTAGAGACATTGAAAAACCGGAACCTGGGGATGACGAGGTCCTTATAAAAGTTCACGCGGCTGAAGCAACCAAGGCTGACTGTGAAATGCGCAGTTTCCGTTTCGCGGTTAAATGGTTCTGGCTGCCCTTGCGAGTTGCGATGGGGATCACAAAGCCAAAGAAACAGGTATTGGGCGGATATTTTTCAGGGGAAATTGAAACCACCGGCAAAGATGTAACCAGGTTCAACATAGGCGACCCGGTCTTCGGTGCTACCGGGCTTCGCTTTGGTGCATATGGAGAATACCTGTGCCTGCCTGCCAGTTACACGATTGTGCCGAAGCCGCATAATATGAGTTTTGAACAGGCGGCAGCAGTACCTCTGGGCGGTCTGAATGCGCTGCACTTTATGAGAAAAGCGAATATCCGAAACGGGGAAAAGGTTTTGGTCAACGGCGCAGGCGGCAGTATCGGCACCTTTGCGGTGCAGATTGCGAAGCTGATGGGGGCCGAGGTGACAGCAGTAGACAGCACTATCAAGCAGGAGATGTTACGCCGGATCGGGGCTGATCATTTCTTTGACTACTCCAGGGAAGACTTCACCAAAAGCGGCCAGACTTATGACGTGATTTTTGATATGGTTGCCCGAAACTCTTACTCCAGATGCGTTAACGCACTCAATCCCAAGGGACGATACCTGATGGGAAATCCTCGTCTAGCGGACATGCTTAGATCCGTTATCACGTCTACACTTACCGATAAGACAGCGATATTTGCCTTTGCCGGTGAGAAGGAAGAAGAATTACTGGCACTCAAAGAAATGATTGAGCAAGGCAAAATAATATCTATTGTCGATAAAGTCTATCCGCTGGAGCAGGTTGCCGCAGCGCATCAAAGAGTTGAGAGTGAACAACGACTGGGGATCGTTGTAATCTCGGTAGCAAAGTCTAGAAAACAAAGCGAAGTGAAAATTACAGATCGATAACCGGGATATTTGTTTTGAGTGACAATAGAATTTACCAACACATACTGATCGGCCTGCTTGCCATTTTACTTGCAAGCGTCGTGGTGGCATCAGCACAAATCGTTAACGTGCTCACGTTGCCGGACATCAGTGCCTGGGATACTAAAACATTCTCCGGTGAAACATCTTATCAACTGGTAAGTATCGACGGCAGACAGGCAATCAGGGCGGTCAGTAACCGATCAGCTTCCGGCCTGGTTCGTGAAATAGAAGTGGATCTGACTAAAACCCCTTATTTAAACTGGTCGTGGAAGATCGAATCCACTCTTGATAATGTAGAAGAAACCAAAAAAGACGGTGATGATTATGTTGCCCGTGTTTATGTTGTTATCTCCGGAGGGCTGTTTTTCTGGCGTACGCGCGCCATCAATTACGTCTGGGCAAGCAAACAGGCGAAGGGCAGCAGCTGGCCAAATGCATTTACCGACAACGTCGTCATGCTAGCCGTGGACTCTGGTGCAGACTTTGCGGGACAATGGGTTACAGAAAAGCGTAATGTACTAGAAGATATAAAAAAGCTGCATGGTATCGATAACACCAGGATTGATGCCGTGGCTATCATGACAGACACCGATAACAGCAATAAGACAGCAACCGCCTACTACGGCGATATATATTTCACAGAGGATTAAAGGGATCAGATCTAATGCCAGTAAGTTAAGGAAAACCTATGTCGGTAGGGTGCGCCATGCGCACCAAAATGCCAACAGGTCGGTATTTACATGGTGCGCACGGCGCACCCTACTAAGGCCCTGCTCTGATAGTTTCCTGTAATTTTGCCCTGGAGTTTTAATAATGAATCAAGATATGGTTAATAAGTCAGTTATAGTGTTGTTGGTGATCAGCATATCAGCACTGTTTTTCACCATGATCGAACAGTTCCTGATGGCGATGTTTCTTGCCGGGCTGTTCAGTGCGCTGGCACGACCCGTCTATAGCCGGTTAGAGGTCACCTTCAATGGGCACAGGCATATGGCTTCCATCACCACCCTGCTGTTGATGATTGTCATCGTGCTAATACCGCTCATGTTATTAGTCGGCATTATCGTGGCACAGGCGATTGATGTCGGTCAGTCGGTCGCGCCCTGGATAAAGCAGAACTTTGATCATCCTGACAAGCTTACTGTATACCTGCAACAGCTGCCGTTTTATGAATACCTGGAACCTTACCGTGAGTTGATCCTTGATAAGGCGGGTAAAATCGTCGGTTCGATAAGCTCGTTTATTGTCAGTGGTCTATCATCTGTAACACTCGGTACGGCAAACTTCCTGTTTATGGCCTTTGTCTTTTTATACACCATGTACTTTTTCCAGATGGACGGAGCCAGGCTGATCAGAAAAATCCTTTATTATCTGCCGCTGGATAACGATGATGAAAGCCTGATGCTGGAGAAGTTTACTTCGGTAACACGAGCCACGTTAAAAGGGACATTTCTTATCGGAATACTACAGGGCGGCCTTGCCGGAATCGCTTTTGCTATAGCCGGCATAGACAATGCCGTGTTCTGGGGTACTGTCATGGCCGTGCTGTCGATCATACCGAGTGTCGGCTCGGCACTGGTCTGGGTGCCTGCTGCTGCAATCCTGATTATCCAGGGAAGTGTTATCAGCGGCGTCGGCCTGTTGATTTTCTGTGGCCTGGTTGTTGGCAGCCTGGATAACGTGTTGCGCCCCATGCTCGTGGGTAAGGATACCAGGTTGCACGAACTGATGATTTTCTTCGGCACCCTGGGCGGTATTATGATGTTTGGTATCGCTGGTATTTTTATCGGCCCGCTGATCGCCTCATTGTTTGTCACGATCTGGGAGCTTTACGGCCTGGCGTTCAGTGATTACCTGCCAGAAGTGTTTACCATGAAGAGTTCTGATGAAGATAATAATAAGACAGCGTTAGAGGAGAAGTCTGATGGGTAGTAGCTTGATATAAAAGGACCAGGGAATCAGATAAAAACCAGCGCCAGCAATTGATACAATAATAATACCGCCAGCCTCTAAAACTCACGGGTGACTGGCAGCGTGTTTGAGTATGAAGATGCGATAATGAAGTATAAATACCCTTTCTAAGCCAACTGTAAGCAAAGAATTCTAAAGCTACCCCCTGGCCTAATGCCGCTTACTTAAGGAAAGTATGATAATCCTCTACCGTCATTCCCGCATGTTTGTGGCGGGAATCTACAGCTTTTCAGGCTGGATTCCGGCTAAAAACATACCGGAATGACGAAAATACAATGAAGTTCGTCTTAAGTAAGCGGCATTAATCCCCTGGCCCTTTCCCTTTGCTGCTAACCAGTTAGTTTCACTTGTGTATCAAACACACTAGCAGAATTTTGAGCTTATCCTCTTTACTGGTTACACAATACAGGATTTATCATCGTCTGCGGCGCGTTAACACCAGCAACCCGAGCAGGCCTGAACTGAACAGCCAGACGGCAGCCGGTAGCGGAACGACCACGTTGGCAGCGAGAATCTGATGCGCTGTTGTTGTTGGATGGAATCCGTCCCATGAAAGATATTCGTCCGGATTTGGACAGGTGGTACCGCCAGTAATACCGAACAGGCTGTAACATCCCTCGGTAACATTCGTCAAGCCATAAGCATCCGGATTAAAATAAGTATCTGTGAGCAGGCTGAACACATCATACTCGAACAGGGTGGTGTCCGGGTAAAGGGCGGCGACACCATCCAGCGCGTCGGCAAGTCCGGTATTGAACAGCGCGGAGAGTGCAGTGGCATCAGTGACCGGTCCCCCCCCGCCTGTGATCAACGGCACCAGCCCCAGATTGGGCACGTTCGGAATGAGTATGCTTTTGGCATCAGCAGCGGCCAGACTGGCGATGATGTCAACAATATCATTGATTGTGTTTTGCACCTCTGGAACAGGATCAAAGGTTGGGTCGGCATTCACTGCCTCGATGATGTCGGTGAGATCGTTCGAGCCGCCCCAGACGACATGTAATGCGCCAGGGTCTATGGCGCTCGAGCCAAGGCTGCTGAGATAGGTATCGCGCTGATCGAGCAAGCTGAAGGCGCCTATTGATATACCGCCGAAAGAGGCGGAGTCTGTACGTGCGCCACCGGTGGCGTAATTGGATCCGCCTGCAAGAGAGTAGGTCACGCTAAGGCCGAGCGACGAAGACAGGTAATCGATGTAGTTCAGTCCATTGGTGAATCGCCCGACGTTAGTTCCATCTGTGTATTCTGCTGGTGGTATAACAGGTATGAAAGGGTTAGAGGAAGTAAGCTGGTAGACGTTGCCCTGATCGGAAAGGCTGTCGCCGAGTACCACCATATCGGTAAAACTGGCATGCGCTGATCCGTAAACAGTGAAGAAAACTGCCAGTAGCAGAACTTTTATACGGTACGATTGTATATTCATTACACTTCCTCCTGATATTTGTGTATTTGAAATAAATTGCCCATAGCTATTCCATGAGATTTACTGCCATCGCCATTCCATGAAATAGTGTAAACATCTATCCCGATAAAAAAACACGACGCATGCTTTCGATGCAGTCGAGAATCTTCATACCACCTATTCTGTGCCCGCTGACACTTTAAATCAATATTAAAAATACCACCTTTTTACGGTTCTACTGATGACAGCTTATTTCCTTTTACCGCAAACTGCCTGCTGATAACTGTCAACGTATCTTTCCGCGTTTAACCGTTGCAATAAAACGGGGTAAAAAAAGCGCAGCTGCTAATAACGCTATAGCAATTAATATCGTTTTTACAGTATTATCACCACCGCTAATGACTTCAGAACCGGCATAACCTAAATAGGTATAAGCTATGCATCCCGGTATGATAAAAATAAAGGTAGCGAGCAGGTAATCAATAAAACGTATTTTTGTCAGACCTAAAGCATAATTCAGCAAATTAAACGGAAATAAGGGTACTAGTCGGGTAAATGCCACAAAACGCCAGCCCTCAGCCTCCACACCATTGATCAACTGCTTTAACTTGCCACCAGAGTGCTGTGAAACAAGATTTGAGGCAAGATAACGGGCAATAAGAAAGGATAATGCCGCACCCAACGTTGCACCAGTCAAATTATATAAAACACCTAGAACGGGGCCAAATATAATGCCGCCGGCAAAGGTAAAAATAGTACCCGGCAAAAACAAAATGGCACCCGCTGCATAAATGAATATAAAAATAACAGGCGCCCACCAGCCTGCCTGCTCAACCCACTGCTTGATCAGCTCTACACTAAAATCATCACGGTAATAAATGGCTATCGAGATGGCAAAAATCAAGACCAGTGTGGTCACTAGCTGGAGTAAACGTTTTTTCATACAGTCATTGATGTCACTTAGCAGGACAACGCATGGAGCAATTGCCGAGGAACGATTGAAGTACCTTATTCACTATCATTGTAGCGAGAATTTATCGCATATTCTGTTATCTTGCCGATAAATGGCAACACTAACATTTTAGGTAACCAGGTGACCTGGCGCAGCTGGTTAAATTGATGAATGCCAATTGTCATTTTTTCATGCCCTGCTCGCGGCTGTTCACGGTAAGTCCCAAACAGGCGGTCCCACCACGGCAGGTTAAAACCAAAGTTGCTATTGGTTTCATCAGCTTCAACCGAGTGATGTACTCGGTGCATATCCGGTGTCACGACAAGTAAACGTAAAAACTTATCCAGCGTTAGATTTAAACGTACATTGCTATGATTAAACATTGCTGTCGCATTCAATAATATTTCAAAAATAAACACCGCAATCACCGGTGGCCCTAAAACGATAATGACAGCAAACTTAATTAGCATCGACAGAATGATTTCCAGCGGATGAAAACGTGAGCCAGTGGTCACATCAAAATCAGGGTCAGCATGATGCACGCGATGTAATCGCCACAATACAGGTACCGCATGCACCATGACATGCTGCAGATAAATAGCCGCGTCCATTATAATAACAGAGCTTATTACCGCAACTGGAAAAGAGATATGATAATAATTAAACAATCCCCATTCACGCTCATTGGCAAATAAAGCCATACCGACAGCAGCAGCTGGAAACAGTAAACGAAGAATTAAACTGTTTAAAAAAACCAGCGCTAAATTATTCGTCCATCGTAGCAGTTTAGGAACAATAAGCTGTCGCCTGGGCGCAACCCGCTCCCATAGCGCCATCACAAAAAATACGCCAAAGAAAAAACCAAGACGGAGGTGAATCTCATACTCTAATATAAAGTCATTTATCTCAATCATAGTCATCAATGACTTAGGCCAAATTTATACATCATATTGTACGATCAATAACGCTGACAATTGGATAAAAACACACATACATCTACTCCATTTTGTCATTCTGAGCAAAGCATAGCTTAGTCGAAGGATGTTACGCACCAATACGACAATGGTACACAAATAACATGATCTTTCACTACCGTGCAAGATGACAGCAGAAATAAATAACTTACCGATAAAAATAACAATTAAGCTGTTTTACACCTTGTATTGACGCTGTCAGAGCAGGATAATTCACCTTCTGAAAATATTTACCCCAACATACAGTCGATACCCCATTGTTACAGCTTCAAATCCCCGAAAAACACACGCATACCTACTGGAGCAGGTTATACGGTAGTTCGCTGGCCTTATCCATCGTAGAAGCATCACGCAGCCACAAAAATGGTCCACTGGTCATCATTGTGGAAGATGTTATCCACGCTGACGTGTTAACTAAAGAGATCGAATTCTATAAAGATGAAAAACAAACTATTTTTCATCTGCCTGACTGGGAAACACTACCCTACGATATTTTTTCACCACATCAGGATATTATTGCCGAAAGATTAACCACCTTATATGCGTTACAGAAAATTCGTGGTGGCGATATTTTAATCATCCCGTTAAATACCCTGGCGCAGCGATTAGCGCCAAAAAGCTATATTCAGGGCAATGTTTTAAGTTTAAAAATAAATCAGCAATTAAATATCGACGATTTTCGTCGAAACCTGGAAGCAAGCGGTTACAGTAATGTCAGCGAAGTGATGGAGCATGGTGAGTTCGCCATACGCGGCTCGATTATAGATTTATTTCCAGCAAGTTCCACTGTGCCCTACCGCATCGATTTATTTGACGACGAAATAGAAAGCATTCGGTGCTTTGATCCACAAAGCCAGCGCTCAGACAACAAGGTTGCAAGTGTCGAATTATTACCGGCACGAGAATTTCCAACTGATGAAGCAGGTATAAAAAAATTCCGTGAGCGTTACCGTGAGATGTTGTCCGGTGACCCGTTAAACAGCATCATTTATAAAAGTGTCAGTGACGGCATTATGCCATCCGGTATTGAATATTATTTACCGTTATTTTATGACAACCATGAACTCAATACGCTGTTTGACTATTTACCCAGGTCATCACTTTATATAACCCCGCTAGAATTAAAACAACAACTGGAGGTTTTTGAAGCCGAGGTTAACCAGCGCTATGAGCAGCGCCGCCACGATATTGAGCGCCCTATTCTGTCGCCCGAAAACCTGTATCAGACAACACTTGAAATAACCCGGGTATTAGATCAGAGCAGTCTTATTTACACATCGAAAAATAAAAACATCGATGAACAGTACAACGCAAAAGTAAAAACACCGCCTGACCTGATATTACAAACCCGACTGGAAGAACCGGCGCAGGCCCTGAATAGCTACATTAATGATTTCAGCAGCATAGATAAAGGCCGGATTTTATTTGTTGCCGAAACCAGTGGCCGACGTGAAGTATTAATCGAACTATTGCGCAGCCACCAACTGTATCCCCGGTTATGTGAATCCTGGCACGAATTTATTTCCTGCGACGATAAGATCTGCATTACCGTTTCAGAAATCAGCCAGGGACTGGTACTGCTTGCCTCTGATACAGTTACAGGCAATATAGCCGTCATTACCGAATCACAGATTTACGGCCAGCGCGCGATACAAAAACGCCGCAGAAAAAAACGCGGTGCTGATAGCGATGCCATTGTACAAAACCTTACCGACTTAACCATAGGCGCACCGGTTGTGCATATTGATCACGGCGTCGGTCGCTATCTCGGCCTGGAAAAACTCAGCGGTGACGGTTATGACGCAGAATTCCTGTTACTGGGCTATGCCGGCAATGATAAATTATACGTACCGGTCTCGTCATTACATTTAATCAGTCGTTACACCGGCGCCGCTGCAGAAAACGCACCGCTGCACCGGCTTGGTTCCGAGCAATGGGCAAAAGCACGCAAAAAAGCAGCAAAACAGGCGCGTGATGTTGCCGCCGAGTTACTCGATATCCATGCACGCCGTGCTGCCGTACAGGGCCGTTCCTACCCGATTGATGAAAACGAATATGCCAGCTTTTGCAACAGTTTCCCGTTTGAAGAAACCCCGGACCAGGAAACCACAATCAATGCTGTATTAGAAGACTTACGCAGCCCGCAACCGATGGATCGCGTAGTGTGTGGTGATGTTGGTTTTGGTAAAACCGAGGTTGCCATGCGCGCTGCCTTTGCCGTAGCCAGTACTGGCAAACAGGTAGCCATCCTGGTGCCAACTACCTTGCTGGCACAGCAACATTTTCAAAACTTTACCGATCGCTTTGCCGACTGGCCAGTAAAAGTAGCTTGCCTGTCACGTTTTAATACCCCCAAAAAACAAAAAGAAATAATGGATGATTTAGCCAAAGGCAAAGTTGATATCGTTGTTGGCACGCACAAACTGTTGCAGAAAACGGTTAAATTTCATGACCTGGGTTTGATCATTGTTGATGAAGAACACCGCTTCGGTGTCAGACATAAAGAACATGTTAAATCACTGCGCGCCGAAATTGACATATTAACCTTAACCGCCACCCCTATTCCAAGAACATTGAATATGTCACTGGCGGGCATTAGAGATTTGTCCATCATCTCCACACCGCCCATGCAAAGGCATTCCATCAATACCTTTGTAACACAATGGAATGACACACTTATCCAGGAAGCCTGCCAGCGTGAATTAAAACGTGGTGGACAGATTTATATCCTGCATAACGAAGTAAAAACCATAGAAAAAATCAGCCACGATATAAGAGAGCTGGTACCCGAGGCGCGGGTAGAATTTGCCCACGGCCAGATGCCGGAAAAGCAGCTGGAACAGGTCATGCTGGATTTTTATCATCAGCGTTTTAATATTTTAGTCGCCACTACCATTATTGAAAGTGGTATTGACGTACCCACCGCCAACACCATTATCATCAACAAAGCGGACCGTTTAGGCCTGGCACAATTACATCAAATACGCGGACGTGTTGGCCGCTCACACCACCGTGCTTATGCCTACCTGCTAACACCAGCCGAATCGTTGATGACAGAAGACGCTAAAAAACGCCTGGCAGCTATCGAGTCGCTGGAAGACCTGGGCGTTGGTTTCACCCTGGCAACACACGACCTGGAAATTCGTGGCGCAGGCGAATTGCTGGGTGAAAATCAGAGCGGCCAGATATCCGAAGTTGGTTTCACCCTGTACAGCGAGTTACTGGAACGTGCAGTAAAAGCATTGAAACAGGGCAAAGTGCCCGACCCGGATGCCCCGCTACATTCAGGCATAGAAGTTGATTTAGGTTTACCCGCACTCATTCCTGATGATTATGTCTACGATATTCACCAGCGCCTGATGTTATACAAACGTATTGCCAATGCCGCGGCTTCTGATAAAAATGGCAAGGAATCACTGGATGATATTCGCGTCGAACTAATCGACCGTTTTGGTTTATTACCGGATCACCTGAAAAACCTGTTCCTGGTAACAGAAATAAAACTTGCTGCGCAGGACATCGGTATCACTAATATTCAGGTTACAGACAGTGGAACCAAACTTAAATTTAATGAACAGCCCAATATAAACCATGTTAAATTAATTGAAATGATACAAACCCAGTCCAGGCTCTATCATTTTGATGGCAAACAGACATTCCGCATACTGGAATCATTCGATAATATCGAACAACGTGCAAAACAGATTTATGATGTAATTAATACACTAGGCATACAGGAAGCAGCGTAGTTATGTAGAAAATATAACTCGATTACTTTTGTCTTGATTAAATCAGAAGTAAAACCTACATTCTTTCCTGTCATTCTGAGCGAAGCCGAAGTGAAATCTGACGGCTTTATTGTCATCCTGAGCGGAGCAAAGCGTAGTCGAAGGATCTTATACACCCATACAATTTTGGTGAACATAAGTGACAAGATCATCCTTCACTATCGTTTATTCCCACGGATAGGATGTATGCCGAAAATGCAGGAGCAACTTTCTGTCAGGATGACAGTGATATAAAAGTATTATAAATATAAAGAAGATCAAAAAAACAATGAAAATACTAACTACAATATGCCTGTTACTTTTTATCGTTAGCCATGCCCATGCTGAAGATTTAGATGGAGATGCTGCAACAGCAGCAAGTAACTTAAAAGAATATGATGTCGAAATAATTATATTTGAAGATTCACATGCGCGTTACATAAAGAGCGAAACCTGGGATCAGTACGCCAGGAGCGCAGAACAACTATCAGCCGCCAGAGAAACGAATACAACTAACAAAACCGACTTTAAATCCATAAAACCGGCAATACTCAGGCAGCAATACAAAAGAATAAATGCATCTCCAGAATACAATGTTTTATTTTATGGCGCCTGGCGACAGCCAGGTCTCGAAAAAAGCAAAGCGTTTGCAATAAATATTAATGATCTGAAAAGCTCACATAAAAACAAATCAGGAAATACCCTGACCGGCACTTTCAAACTTGTGCTCGCCAGGTACTTACATATATACAACCATTTAAACTACCAGCGAAAAATAACTGCAACGACAGGCAATAACACAAGTAGAAAACAATCAGAAGTCATCAACAATAATTTGACTCCGAATAACGGTTTATATCCGTTAAACAGTCACCTGCGTATGCGCAGCAAAGAACTGCACTACATTGATCACCCGTTAGTAGGTATGCTGATACAGATAAACCCGGTCAAAAAAGCGAAAGCAACAAAATAACTAAGATTCTTCGACCATGGTCTGTTATTTAATGGTCAGGTCTCATTGGCAAACGCCGTTCAATGCCAGAACGACGCCCTAACACATCACTAAAACGTGTAGTATCACGGCGATCGGTCAATTTCCTTCGTTCAACCAATTCCCTTCGATTAGTCACCTGTCTTTCAGGAGTATTATATTTATTATTATCTTTCCCCATTATTATAACCCCGGCTTGTTTCTTTTTTTTAGCATTTAGTATTAATTTATAATAGAGTAAATTATAGACAATGCAGCATTTTCCATGCCAAATAATTTAAAAACCATTATTATCAGAAGGATAGCACGCAACAGGTCATAAAAGCACTAGCCTGGTTATGCAATATGTAAACCGCATCGACAAATAAAGTGATAATTAGGCTTTTTAATGTCGATTTTGTTAACTGTAAAAAATCTCAAGCTGGTACTGGAGTCAGAGCTACTACCGGTAAAGAAGCAATAATATGGCCATGTTGACTGCAAGGAGTATTGTCATTATTCCCGTCCCCATTATTTGCAGCGGCCCTGGCCAATGATTTACGGCTTCATTTGAACACTGACGAAGTCAGTTTTAAGTTTTAACTGCCAACTAACAACTGCAAACTACTCTTACCTACTAACACCTGTTTTTCGGGCAATAAAAAACCCAATCTTAAGTCGGGGTTCCAGGAACTAGCTTGGTAATAAGCTTCGCGATATAGAATACCGTGTTCCAACCCCAGTTCAGGTTGACCAATTAAAAAAGCCAGCATTTGCTGGCTCTTTTACATAATAATCAAGAGGTATAGTGATTAGAATTTAATACCTACTGTTGCACCTATACTATACTGCCCCATCGCGATAGATGCATTTGATCCCTCTACCTGTGCACCGCCCGGGCCAAAAGCAGTCGGTCCCTTAATTGTATTAAGAAATGCGATCATCACATTCGCATCAAGTACAACATTCTCAGTAAAATAATAGCCGCCGCCAAAGGTTAAATGATGCTCAACAGTAGCTGGCGCAAGCATATTAAATAGTACCTGGTCCTCCTCGATAGGTGATTTAGCGTAGTTCCAGCCAGCACGTGCATTCCACTTCTCATTTATGGTCCAGTCGACACCTATCTTATAAATTGTCTGGTCTATCCAGCCAAAACCCAATCCATTAGCGCCACCTAACAAACACGACGATTTGTCTGCATCAGGACAAAGTGGAAACAAATTACCTGTAGTAGGTGAATCAACAGCTGGACCAGGGTTACCGATAGAACGAACATCACTGTAGTTAATACGCTGAACATCAAATGCTGCTGTCCATTTAGGCGTAAATGCATAAGCCAAACCCAGGGAGTAATTTTCAGGTATATCAAAATCTCCATTCTCAGCAAACAGACCAGTATATCGAGCAAATGGATCCATCCAGACGCGAGAAGAATAATTCACGCCTACTTTTAACTTTTCATCGA
Source organism: uncultured Gammaproteobacteria bacterium (assembly GCA_963803185.1). Classification (GTDB taxonomy): domain Bacteria; phylum Pseudomonadota; class Gammaproteobacteria; order SZUA-229; family SZUA-229. Next base: position 17,008 of record CAWDMF010000025.1, read on the forward strand.
CAAATGTACCCATCCATCCCAGGCGATAACCGCCACCAAATGAACTTGACCATCCGTTACCTGTCAAGCCATCGGTATTACTAGTAAATCCTAAATCCTCAAACGCTTCTAAACCTTCAGCTCTAAAATATTGAGCGCCAATAACTAACGATGCACCAAAAGAATGATTTTTATTCACCTTGTATGCAATACTTGGAATAAACTGCATTTGTACCAGTTCTACACCTGCTTCTGTTGCAGGCTGGTTTGATAAAACCGGGTTATACATAGTCGGTGGACAAGTTGTATAACCCGGAATAGCGCCAGCGTTCACCTCATTACAGGAATCACTGCCTGCTGTCTGATTGTACTCTGTCTTCAAACCTGCTCCTATAAAAGCAAATCCCAGTGCGGTTTTTTCGTTCATCTGCCAGGTACCGCCCATTGCAGGAACCAGGAATAAATCATGATTACTACGCTCATCGGTATAACCTAAAACACCACTGGTGTGTGTGACTGCACGTGGCGGAATAAAAATGTCAGCACCGATATCAAACCGTGTGCCCGAATCTATCATCGTGGCCGGATTAAATGCTGCAGCCATACCGCCGGTATTATTAGCTACACCAGTACCACCCATGGCACGAGATTTCGCACCGAAACCAATCATAAAAGAACCATTGCTCGCATTAGCAATGCACGGCACCGTTACTATTAACGCCGTTGAAAGAGATAAAATTACCGATCTTGAAAACTTCATTTTTTTCTCCCTTTAGAGATACTTTTAATTTTTAAAAAAGCAGATACAAAATGTATCTGCCATTATTATTTGCTGTTATTTTTTTCGACCAATATGACGTAGTCCAACTAACATCATCAAGCTGGCGAATAAAGCCACAATATTCATCGAAGCCAGAATGCCACTTCCAAGTTCAGTATCCTGTTGCGTATTAACAAAAGGTTCTGGAGGAATACCGGCTTTGTCAGGTTTATTATTGAAGTTGGCAGAAAAATCGACAAATGGCCCATCCACCATAGGTGAACCATTAATACCGTCACCATCGACATCAGTGGAAACTAATTCCCAGTTAGCATCTTCTGCTGGAGGAAGTCCTGCGGTACCTAACCAGAGTTTATTAACCTCACCTGTATTTCCAAGCCTGTCCCACTGTTTATTTTGATCCCAGACATTGACCACATCAATATTTACTGATGTATTCCAGTCAAATAGAATATGCGCGCCAAATTGATCAGGTCCGACAGTCATTGTCATAGTGGCACCGCCAACAGTTCCAGCAGGACAACCCGTACTCTCTAATTGAGCAACATCACAACCTGTATCAAATGAATAAGTTCCCGGACCATATACACGAATATTATGTGCTGTCCATACAAAACCATTAAATGGTTGTGGCCTGTCAGATTTAATTCCCATAATACTGAAATCGGTGTCTGATTCATCAGTATTTAGACTGGTGCCATCCCATGTAAATACAACATCATTAGTGCCACCAAACACAGCACCTGTTGAGTCCATCATACTGAAATTACCCTGAAGTTCACCGCCCACCTGTACTGAAACCGTCGCGGCAGGTGATGTAGCAGAATTATCAATTGCAGTATAGGTAAATGTATCGAGACCACCGAATCCCGCATTAGGCAAATATGTTAGTACCGTCCCATTATCTGTTACGGTACCGTTTGCTGGCTGTGAATAACTATCTAAAACAACGGTACCATCTGCAAAGACACAACTGTCCAGCAGGTCTGTTTGTATATTTATATCAACCGATACTTCTTCATTGGTTACCGCAAAAAATTCACCACATGTTAGAGATACCGCAGCTGCTGAATTAAATGCTGGCTGGAAACCGGGGAAAGCGGAACTAAAATCAAGAATCACAGTAGATAGAGTTTTAACATTAATCGTATCACCAGGAGGAATCAAGGTGACATCCCATACAATTTCAACAGGAATATCAAGGTTCACACTCCAGTCAAATAACATGTTTGCAAAATCGTTAGTAACATCACCAGGGGCACCTGGTCCAACTATACCGCTGTATGTACCATCACCATTATCCATAAAAGTCACATCGTGTGCCGTCCAGACGCTTCCATAAAATGTAGCTGTGTTTGTAATGCTTACTGTACCAGCGTCAAAGTCAAAAACCCAGTCTTGTGGAGGAGTAGGAACACCAACTGGAATGTCGTTTGGATCAGTCATTGTAAAAATGTATTGATCATTAAAAACACCAGTAATACCGGGTGTACCAGCTTCAGCGGTTAGAGCAGTGGTTCCAAGAGAAAGCGCAAGTGCAGTTGCTAATGCAGTTTTTTTCATATGATTAATCTCTGTAAATAGTATAATTTAATTATCGTAATTGTTTTATGCTGCAACCAAGGTGCTATATAATATTAGCTATTAATTAGCAGCACTTAAATGACTTAATGCACCAGTTAAATGATTTGGTGCGCCACTCTGATATATCAACAAGTAATTACAACAAGATAAAGTAAGGGTAAGCTTCTTACACATGATATAGCTTTATTTAGTTAACCAATTCTATTTGTATTTTGAATTAGTGGAAAAAACCAGCTTAAAGAGCTTTTGTACCCATTGAGGAAAATACAGGCCTCCCTGTTGGCATAAACCTCAAAAAAGTACTATTTCTATAAACAATCTAACTAAAGTCAAAATCACCGATAACTTTAAAAGTGTTTGTAGGTTAACTGGCTATCACAAACGTGTCAATATCTTTATAAACTTTATTTAACTAAATGAATTCTATATATATTTACAAATAATATATAAGCGTTTGGCGACACAGAAACACAGTTATTATTTACATATAATCGATTATTTTGGTCAAATAATAACCGCATGATGTTTAAATAATCAGGCAATTAACTAAAAATATTTAAGAAGCTATATAAAATCAAGTTGAGACATTTTCGCTGCTTATAAATTGAGCGCTTTAGTCAAAGGTTCAATATGCTTCTCATAATTCTTCCAGCGCGCAGTAGATTTTGTGTAAATTTTTTGTCTTACCTGATCATAACTGGCGGTAACTACGCTACGTTTGTTTTCATAAAACTTAAGAACTCTCCATCCCACTCCAAACCAACAAAATCTATAAGCTCGCGTGACACCTTCTCCTGATCTTTAACAATTTCCTCATATTGTACTTCCAGAATAGGTATCTTAAGCAGGCTTTTCCAATGCTTCATTACTTTTTCATATAGATTGAAATAAAAACCAAGGTTCTCAAGCTTTGTAGCATAACTATGACTTTCATCAAAATTCTGGAAATAGATAGATAAGCATGTGTCCCTGGGGTCGCGCTTACAATGGATAATTCTCGCATTTGGGAACATCAAAGATATCAAACCCAGGTACAGGAAATTTGCCAGTGTTTTATCAATTACCCGGGGCGCTTTATCGTCCAGTTTGTTTATTTCATGGAGATAGGTAGTTGCTAATGAATCAAGAATCTCTGGCGACAGGTTTTTTAAGCTGTCAGGGTATACTGTCCCTGCTCCGAGATAGCTGGGCAGATTCAGAATGATATTGGGAAAAGTTGATATCTCACCCGCACCGTAAACATCAGGGTGGCTACATAGAATCTGTTCAGTAAGTGTTGTGCCGGATCTTGGCATACCAACAATAAAAACTGGTCGCTCAGTTTCTTGTGTTGAGTGGGGTGCTTTGATAAAAAAGTTCCAGTCACAGGTCTTTATTAATGAGTCGATACGGTCAACGTGCTCTATCTGATTAAATTTATCAGCTTTTTGAGCATTACCTTCCTTGAAGTGTAAGAAGGCCTTATCATATTCTTCCAGGTGGTCATAAAGTTTGCCCAGAGGGAAATATAATTGGCTTCCTCCAATAGTAGTGTTTTCCGTATCTTCGATCATGTCCTCGAGGTAAGTGGCGGCATCTACACAACGGCCAAAATGCCTGCATATCTTGGAAAACAGAATACCCATGCCGGGGTGTTTGATCCCTTTATCTATGTAGGGTATCACCCGATCATAGGCGGCCTTTATCTCACCCATCTGCTCGTATAGCTGTGCTTCACCTGCGATAGCATCAAGGTTATCAGGTTGTATTGACAGCGCCTGTTGATATGATTCTTTTGCTTTCTTGATTTTATTTGTCGTCATATACAACTGGCCCATTTCCATATGGAGCTGAACATTATTGGGGTCGACTTTTAACGCTTTATTGAATGATGCCTCCGCCAGATCAATCTGACCCTGATTCACATATATCGAACCTAAATGATGGTGCGCGCTGGCAATATTCGGGTTTATTTCAAGTACGCTTTTGTAATAATTAATTGCGATTTCCGACTTGTTCAATGCCTGGTAAACTCGGCCTAGCCCCATCAATGCTTTCAGTGACCCAGAATCCTGGGCAATCACCTGGTCAAAATGAACTTGTGCTTCAGACAGCTTGTTCTGACTGAGTTCTGTAATCGCGAGTTCAAGGACTGCTTGAAGATTTGCCGGATTCAATTGAAGTACGGTCTTGAAACAGGCTTCAGCCTCAGGAAAACGTCCCAATTTAGACAGGGCCATACCCAGCCCATAGTGTACCTGTGGCATGTTTGTTTGCAGCCTGATCGATTCTTGCAAACATTGCACTGCTTCTTCAAAAGCACCCAGTTGGCCATTGACACTACCAAGCAATGAGTAGGACTCTGCATCCATCTGGTTGCTCTGTGCAAACCTGTCGAGGAGTTCCTTTGCCTGCACAAAATTCCTTTGTTGGCAAAGCACAATGGCCTGTTGTTTTACTGCAGATATAGTCGTGGGATTATTTATGTTCACTCGAAAAACTCATATGTTAAAATCATGAATTATAATTGTATCAGAGAAAAATAGGACTGATAAAAAAATATAAAAGGTTCAATGATAGAGATAGTAACAAAATCAGGGCCTGGTGTAATTTTGAGCTACTGACTCATGCAACTTTTGAAAACAGTAACAGGAATAGCCTGAGTAATGTAAGACATCCTTAAGGAGTTATTAATTATGAAGCTTTTGTTCTGCACAAGATGCCTGGATATGTTCAAGATAGTTGTCTTCGAGCCGCGATCTTGCAGATGCGGCTATGTGCGTGGGCAACTGGAAGACAATAATCTTGGGCTAGTTAATGGCAAGGGTATCAGCGTATCTTTAGATAACTGGTCGTTGGTGGAATCAGGTAATAAACTTCGAAACTCTTCCAGGAGATAAGATGGAGAATATTACGCTGAACAAACACCACTGAATTGTTATGTCAGGCCACAAACTGGCGCTGGTAATCCAAGAACAAAAGTTAAGGCGGACCTGGACTCATCCACAGATATCGCTGTTATGCTCAACCAGGCTGTCAGGCAGTTCA
>CAWDMF010000026.1:0-75695 GCA_963803185.1 uncultured Gammaproteobacteria bacterium
ATCAATGATGTTGATCTTGAATTTTTATGTAAGCAACTTAAAGATGCCAGTCTTACCATGCATTTGACGGTTAACTATCCAGAGTTACAGGAGTTCTGTTTACGTATGGCGCATCTATATAAAGAACTCTGTGACGAAGCACTGGAAAACGAGAGAATGTAACTCTGGCTAATTGCGTAAGCTATTTTGCCCGTTTACCGCCCCTGTTCCAGTACCCATCTAATGGCACGATGGGTAAGTTTATGGGCAGAAGTTACCCCTAGTTTTTTCTTGATGTGTGCCTGATGGGTCTCAATGGTTTTAACGCTTAAGTTTAGCTGTTTTGCCATTTTTCCAGGTGCAAGGCCCTGACCTATCATCTCAAATACCTGAAGTTCCCGGTTTGATAACGCACCGATGCCATATTTGTCATCGTTGCGGCTGACCATGTTGTTCAGTATTCTCTCGGTCATGAGCTCACTCAGATAGACCTTGCCCTTGAGTACCTGGCGAATAGCCTGAATGATTTTTTCCTGTGCTTCCTGTTTATTGATATAACCTCTTGCACCCGCAGCAAGTACACGTTCGGCGTAAAGTGATTCATCATGCATAGATGCAACCAGCATCAAAATTTCGCTGTTACGTGCCTTGATATGTTCGATTAGATCCAGGCCGCTGCCACCTGCCAGCGACAGGTCGATAATAGCCAGGTCAGGCGTGATCGAATTCAGCAGTTGTAAAGCTGAGGCCATGTCACCGGCTTCGCCACAGACGTTAAGGTCAGGGGTGTCACCAATGAGCTGTGCAAAGCCGGCACGTACCAGTGGGTGGTCATCAATAATCAGAATACTGGCCATTAGCTACTTATCTCTTTATTTATCGGGAATCGGCAGCATACCTTTGTACCGCGTTTGCCGAAAGGGTTGATGGTGATCTCGCCATCAAACAGGCCGCAACGATGCCTCATTATATTTAATCCCAGGCCAGCTGAGCCATCAAGATTGAGCGGTATGCCAATGCCATTGTCAATGACTTCCAGCACACCATGATCCTGTTCGATTTTTAGTGAAACATTTATTTGACTGGCATCGGCATGTTTAATCGCGTTGTTCAGTGATTCCTGCACGATGCGGTACAGGTGGGTGGCGGTAGAGTCGTCGAACAGCAGGACAACATCATCGATCTGGAGTTTTATCGGAATCTGACTCTGCTGTTCGATACTTTCTGTTATTTCCTGTAAAGACATCATGAAGCCATCAGCGTAGATTTGCACCGGCATCAGCCCGCGTGACAGTGCGCGTACCTGGGTCAGTGCTTCATACAGTCCACTGGCTAGCTGAGTAGCCAGTTCATGTTCAGGTTTGGTTGCCTTGTTCAACAGGCTTTGTGCCAGCATGCTCAGTCCGGTGAGCTGCTGGCCAAGACCATCGTGCAGCTCTTCACCGATACGTTGCTGCTCACGAGCCGGGATGGCCAGGATTTCGCGCTGCAGAGTTTGTTGGGTACTAAGGTCCATAATCAGGCCGGCAAACAGATGGCTATGTTTTAACTGAATTTCTCCCACTGACAGGTACATCGGAAACGTGCTCCCATCCTTGCGTTGTCCTACTAGTTGTCGTCCCTGACCAATTATTTTTTTGACCCCTGTTTTCAGGTAGTCATTAATATAGTCGTCGTGTTTTTCTCGATGTGGCGAGGGCATCAATTGTTTTATATTTTCCCCCTGTAGTTCTTTGGCGGCATAACCGAACAGGGTCTCTGCAGCCGGGTTTACAAACTGGATAATACCGTGAATATCGATCAGGAAGATGGCCTCGTGTGCTGTTTTTACCAGCGTGTGAAACGTTTCAGCCTGTTGTTCAATTTTTTGCGCCAACGGCTGGGTAATACGAAAATAAATAATACTGGCAATTATAACAACAAGCAAAGTGGTTGCTAAGGCTATAGCGCTGGCATGGATAAATGGTGCGTGGATTTCACCGATTCTAATTTTCTCAATCACACCGGAGTCAACCAGTTCGAGCAGCCCGAAATATAACGAGGTGATAGAAATAGCTGCTACTACCAGTGTCGCGGTAACCATGATTGAAATATGTAATAAAAATGTATGCAGTTTTTTCACGCGCCTACACTACACTAAATTATCCTTCGGTGATAATACGAATGTCCCTATATTGGGATCAGGTAATCCCCGATGGTCTGCCAGTACTTTACAGGTCATGCTACTAGCCGCAAAAAATCAGGGGAAGTTTTATGGTTATGCCGTTTCAAAAAACAGCCACAAATAATGCTGTCATTCCGACAACCAGCGGGGTTGGTTACGCTCAGCCATCGTTAGAAGTTTTATCATGCGGCAGTTGTGATGTAAAAGGTCACTGCCTGGCAGAGCAATTAACCATAGCCCAGGATTATTCATACCAGTTAATGAAAAACAGGCGAGTCATTTTACGCGGTGAGCATATCTTTCGCGCAAGTGATGGTGCTGAGGCTATTTATGTTATTAGTACTGGTTCAGTTAAGTCCTATGTGATTATGGAAGATGGTGAGGAACAGGTGCTGAACTTTTATCTGGCCGGTGATGTATTTGGACTTGATGGCATGGGAGCTGATAATTATATTTCTTCAACAGTCGCTCTGGAGACAACAACCATTTGCAAAATACCGCTGTTGAACTTATCGGAGCGCGATTTAGGACGGGGCTTTCTTAACCTGATTTCAGCATGTTTAATTAAAGATCATAACCTGATGCTGATGCTGGCAAGGAAAGATGCTGACGGCCGTATGGCCAGTTTTTTGGTAAATATTTCCAGGCATTTTGATAAGCTGGGGCATTCAGCAGATGTCTTCGAATTGACCATGACACGTCAGGATATTGCTAACTACCTGGGGCTGGCAATAGAAACGGTCAGCCGTACGCTAAGAAGATTTCAGGATAGCGGTATGCTGGAAGTTACCCGGCGAAAAATTCAGATATATGATTTCGATTGTCTGCTGTCGATAGCGGGTACCCAGGTCACGCGTTGAAGCTGAGTAATTATCTGAGTAGTTGAGAGAGAACTTATTAGCTAATCCTGACTGATCTGGCAGCATTATATGTTAGTTAACAGGGTACGGCTTGGTCGCATCTGTTTTTTTTAGAGATAAAGTCAAAAACATCATCTTCACTGCTTGCGTTGTCGATGCACATATCTTATATTCGTTGATTAAGTGTCTTTCAGGGATTACCCGCAGAAGGTTGCGACACAAATATGCATGTATGCAGAATTTTCACCGTTCGCTTGCCCGATGTTGAATCAGGCAAGTAAGTGAGATGGTTCAAATCACTGAAATTACCTGAGTCTATTTAATGAATATTATTGCTGCAGATGTAGGTGGCACCAAAACTCGACTGGTATATGCTGATGCGGACGAACCGTGTAATGTGTTATGCGAAAAACGATATCTGAGCGGCGAATTCGATGGCTTTGAGCCGATGTTGCAGGCCTTCATAAAAGAGTGCGAAGCAGCAGGTGCCATGGTAGATACTGCCGGGATAAATACCATAACACTGGCTTTGCCCGGTCTGGTTAATGATTCATCAGCGCGTTTGACCAATCTTCCCTGGGTGATTGAAAAGCAGTCATTGCAAGACACCTTCGGTATCAAAAACGTATACTTTATGAATGATTTTCAAGCCTCTGCATTAGGTACCGGTCTACTGCATGAGAAAGACAGGATTATATTAAATCCGGGTGCTTCAAATTTTAATGAAAATCCCGGTGCTTTGAAGAAAAATACAACGCGAGTTGCTGTCGGTGCTGGAACAGGGCTTGGTGTCGCCTGGGCTGTAGGCAATGCTAAAGCTGCCTGCGCTCACGATACAGAGGGCGGACATATCGATTTTGCACCTGGCGATGATATTCAGATAGAATTGCTAAAATTTTTGCAGCAGCGTTTTGGCCATGTTTCCTATGAACGAATTTTATCCGGCGATGGTTTAGTGTCTCTGTACCAGTTTTGTGCAGGTGAACAATATGCCGCTGATCATAGTGCTGAGATCAGTGCTGAATGGGTTAACAGGCAGTCGGAGAATGATGAGGTCGCAGACAGAGCGCTATCTCTTTTTGTGCAGATCTACGGTGCATATACAGGTAACATTGCTCTGTTGTTCAAGCCTTATGGCGGAATTTTTATCACCGGCGGCATCGCTGCAAAAATAGCAAATAAAATGCAATCAGAAAATTTTATCAATGCTTATCTGAATAAGGGAAGAATGCGATCACTGGTTGAACAGATAGCTGTTTATCTTGTCACCAATGAGCGTGTCGGTGTACTTGGCGCCATGTCAGAAGCAGTTAAAATACAACTACAATCACAACAGCAAATACAACAGTAATCACAACCGTAATCACAACAGCAGGCATCAATGCAACAGGTATCAGAATGAGCAACAGTTCAAAAACACAGTCTAAACACTACCGCTACTACACTGACTCGAATACAGGTTCCGAACTAACGCGTAAAACGCTGGTGCTGGTACTGGCCGGTGGTGCCGGTTCCAGGCTAATGGGCTTAACAAAATGGCGAGCTAAACCGGCAGTACCGTTCGGTGGTAAATACCGCATTATTGATTTCGCACTGTCAAATTGTGTAAATTCAGGCTTGCGTCGCATCGGTGTATTAACCCAATACAAATCGCATTCACTGATCCGGCATCTACAGCGCGCGTGGGGCTTTATGCGAGCTGAGATCGGTGAGTTTGTCGAAATCATACCTGCACAACAACGCGTTGATAGTCAATGGTACCGGGGCACGGCCGATGCACTTTACCAGAATATCGATATCATTCGCCGTCATGCACCGGAAAATGTTATCGTTCTGGGTGGTGATCATATCTACACCATGGACTACTCCAAGATGCTGTACGATCATGCTGTCCTCTGATGCGGATCTGACGGTTGGTTGTATCGAGGTGCGGCGCGAAGATGCCAAAGAATTTGGTGTCATGTCTGTTGATGAAAACTATCGGATAACGCAGTTCAGTGAAAAACCGGAAAATCCTGAGGCAATGCCAGGCAAACCAGACAAGGCGTTGGCATCAATGGGAATTTATATTTTTTCCACGGCTTACCTTTATGCCAGCCTGATTGCTGATTCTGAAGATCCAGACTCAGCGCACGATTTTGGCAAAGACATCGTGCCAAAGAGTATTTCGACCTGTAATGCTCGCGCCTACCCGTTCCTTAATAGGAAGGGTGAGTCAGCTTACTGGCGTGATGTTGGTACGGTTGATTCTTACTGGGCGGCCAATATGGAACTGTGTGAAGTTGAACCTGAACTCAATCTGTATTCGCGTGACTGGCCGATCTGGACCTACCAGACCCAGCATCCACCTGCCAAATTTGTCTTTGATGATGAAGGTATGCGCGGTCAGGCCATAGATGCACTGGTATCGGGTGGCTGCATATTGTCCGGTGCCCGCGTCAAACGATCAGTCATTTTCTTTGCCACTGAGATCGAACGCGGTTCGGTAATCAAGGACAGTGTGATCCTGCCTAAAGTATCCATTGGCAAAAACTGCCGTATTACACGTACCATAATCGACAAGGCATGCACTATTGAAGATGACACTGTTATCGGCGAAGATCTTGAGCTCGACCGCAAGCGGTTTCATGTCACAGAAAGCGGTATCGTTCTGGTTACACCGGAAATGCTGGGTCAGCACCTTTATGTTGTTGATAAAGACATGCTGGCAAAAGTTGATCCGAGCAAAGAAAGTCCCACTGCGGCCTAATATAATAATAAAAAAAAACGCCGAGTATTTATGACTAAGAAAAAAGAATCAACCATAGACAGCGACAATGCTGTCAATTTTGTTTTGTGCTGGCATATGCACCAGCCCTGGTACCAGGAGGGTATCGATGGTGATTACAAACTGCCCTGGGTTTACCTGCATGCAATAAAAGATTATGAAGACATGGTGGGGCACCTGGAAGCGCACCCGAAAATGCATGTTGTGGTTAATTTTGCACCGGTACTGCTGGAGCAGCTGGATGATTACGCCTTGCAACTAAAAAGCTGGCTTGATAATGGACGGGTGATGAATGATCCAATGCTCAACCTGCTCGCGGGCGCGAAGCCGATACCTGAATCACCAGATGAACGTTATCAGCTGTTACGTGACTGCCAGCGTGCCAATGCGGAAAAAATGATTGACCCCTATCCGGCCTTCAAAAGCCTGCTAAAGCCATTCAAATTCATGTTTCCGGACGGTACCTGTGATAAGAATGATACCGTTTGTATGCAATATCTGAATTCACAGTATTTTATTGATGTACTGGTCTGGTATCACCTGGCCTGGCTCGGTCATGAGCTAAAACAGACGCAGACCTCAAAACACCTGATCAATAAGGCTAACCTGTTTGATGAAACTGACCGACGGGCATTAATCCAGCTTATTTATGACTGTATTTCAAAGCTTATCCCGCGTTACAGAAAACTGGCAGAAAGCGGTCAGATAGAACTTTCGATGACACCTTATGGTCATCCGATCATTCCGCTATTGAATGACATGGGTAATATGATGTGTGCGCAACCGGATGCACCGATACCGTCCTGTCTGGTTTATCCCGATGGTGAGGAGCGTTCCCGTTGGCATATTCAACAGGGCATTAACTGTTTCAAGCGTTATTTTGGGCTTCGGCCAAAAGGTATCTGGTTATCTGAAGGTGCTATTTCAGATGATGCAGTGGCCCTTGTTGAAGAATTTGATTTTGAGTGGACGGCATCCGGTGAAGGTGTGTGGCGCAATAGTCTGCAGCTTAGTGAGCATGATCTGGATAAGGTACACAGTAAACGTGCACTTTTTCATCCCTATGTATTGAAAGGTTACAAACCTAAACTGTTCTTCCGCGATGACGGCCTGTCTGACCTGATCGGTTTTGAATACAGTAAAATGAACTCGGTTGATGCGGCTAATGATCTGGTGCATAACCTGGTTAACATTGCAGACTTTCTCGGCGATAATGCTAACCGGCATGTTGTTTCAATCATACTTGATGGTGAAAATGCCTGGGAATATTATCCGCATAATGGTTATTATTTCCTGAATCATCTTTATAAAACCTTATCTGACCATCCCCTGGTTCAGGCGACAACGTTTTCACAATTGACCGAGAGGACAGAAACGCATGAACTTGAAAGTCTGTGTGCGGGCAGTTGGGTCTACGGTTCATTTTCAACATGGATTGGCGAGCCTGATAAAAACAGGGCATGGGACCGGCTGGTCGAAGCCAAGCAGGCTTATGATGAAGTATTGGCGAAAGGTAAGTTAAGTAAAAAAGCCACAGAACACGCAACACGTCAGCTGGCTATCTGTGAAGGTTCCGACTGGTTCTGGTGGTTCGGTGAAGTAAATTCATCGGAAAGTGTTAATGATTTTGATCAGCTGTTTCGGGCGCAGCTAAAAAATCTGTACCAGCTGCTTAAGCTACAGCCACCCAATAATCTGGATGAGCCGTTGTCGATGGGCGGTGGTAATGCCGAGAATGCCGGCACTATGCTCAGAAACATCAGCTAACACAACTATACAGGACAAAAATGGAACCTCACGACCTTCAGCAAAGACGCGCAGGTATCCTGTTGCACCCGACATCATTGCCTTCAGGCATACTCGATGGTGATGTCGATCGCTGGTTGCAGATGATGGCTGATACCGGTTTCAGTATCTGGCAGGTGTTGCCACTGGGAGAACCGCAGACCGGGCTGTCGCCTTATCAGTGCAGTTCAGCTTTTGCACTCAATACTTTGTTGTTGCCGGCATCTTCTTCACTATCGCTAGCCATCGATGAAAAAAACAGTGATTTTATCGACTTCTGCAATAAACAGCAGTTCTGGCTGGATGATTATGTATTATTCAAGATATTGAAACAGCATTTTCACGATGCAGCCTGGACCGAATGGCCGGATCCGTGGAAGTTCCGTGATGCAGACGTTCTGCAGCAGTCTCATCAGCAGTATGCACAGGCCATCGCAGAATTGAAATGGCAGCAATACCAGTTAGATAAACGCTGGCATGAAATCAGGGTAAAAGCATCCGCTTTGGGCATATTGCTGTTTGGCGATATGCCTATTTATATCGGTCATGACAGCGCCGATGTGTGGGCACATCCCGAATGGTTCCTGCTGGACTCGAACGGGTACATGACAGTCGTTACCGGAGTACCACCTGATTATTTCTCAGAAACCGGGCAGCGCTGGGGTAATCCACATTATGACTGGGACAGCATGAGGCAAGATGATTTCGCATGGTGGAAGTCCAGAATCCATCATCACCTTGAACTGTTCGACCTGGTGCGCATTGATCACTTTAGAGGCCTGGAAGCGGCATGGATGATCGATGCATCATGCGAAACGGCAGTTGAAGGCTACTGGCAGAAAATACCCGGTGATGAATTATTATCGACAATACAGTCGAGTTTTGAAGATTGCCATGATCAGTTACCTTTTGTTGCTGAAGATCTGGGTGTTATCACGCCGGAAGTAACCGCTTTAAGAATGAAATACCATTTACCGGGCATGTCGATACTGCAGTTCGGCTTCGATGAATTTGATGATAATCCTCATAAACCAAAAAATATAAAAGAAAATACCGTGGTCTACACCGGAACTCATGATAACGATACCACAAAAGGGTGGTTTAATAGTCTTGAAGAACATGCTAAAAAACATGTGTTACAGGTACTGAAACTGACGGTTGCTGATGATTCAGCTACTGATGGTAACAACTGCTGGTATGACACTGCCGAGTTGGCGGATCTTGTGGTAGAAAAGATGGTTGATAGGGCTATGTATTCGCGCGCGAATATCTGCATAATCCCGATACAGGATTGTCTGTATCTCGACTCAGATTCACGAATGAATACGCCCGGTACAACCACGGAAAACTGGCAATGGCGGCTTAAGTGGGAGCAGATAGAGCTGCAACACGACCGCGGTCGAATGCAAAAAATGCGGCTGCGTAATGAAAAGGCAGGCAGGCTGATTGAGCCTAAAAGCTGAAACAATAAATATGATCAGGCACAAACAAATAACCTGGTATATCCATATATCTCCACCTGTTGTGGCAGATATTCAAATTGCAGCGGGCAATTTAGTCGCGTCTGCATAAATAAGATAGAAGAAATAAAATGGTTGAATCATTAACAAAAATACAGCATGGCTGGCACCATGACCCTTTCGAATTTTTGGGTATACATCCAGGGCGTCCGGGATATGTGGTGCGTGCATTTATGCCATCGGCAGAGAGTGTTGAACTTGAAGGCATCGGTCCCATGTTTCGGCGTGAAGGCAGTGATACTTTTGAAATAAACATCAGCAAAGAGCAAAAGGATAACCTGCCGCAGCATTACAGTCTGCGCTGGATCGAAAAAGGCTCGCATGAAACACATGCGGTGGTTTCACCCTACAGTTTTCTGCCGATACTCAGCGACTTTGACCTGGGCCTGTTTTCCGCAGGAACCCATCTGCATGCCTATCGTTTTCTCGGCGCACGGTTACAGCAAATTGATGGCATAGAAGGTTGCCTGTTTGCCGTCTGGGCGCCAAATGTCAAACGCGTCAGCGTAGTTGGTGACTTTAATGGCTGGCATGGTCTGCGTCACCCGATGCGTAACCGTGGTGGTTCCGGTGTATGGGAGCTCTTTATCCCCGGTCTGCATGCAGCTGATAACTACAAGTTTGAAATCCGTACACATACAGATGAAATTCTGCAGAAAACAGATCCGTATGCACGCTCGATGGCTGTGCGCCCGGACACCACCAGCAAGATTGCTGCTTCTGATGCCTATCAGTGGGCTGACAGCGAGTGGCTGGCACATCGCCAGCAATGGCAATGGCTGCATCAACCGATGTCAATCTACGAAGTGCATGCAGGTTCGTGGCGACGCCATGAAGATGGCGGTTTCCTGAGTTATACTGAACTTGCCGAACAGCTTATTCCTTATGTTAAAAAACTGGGTTATACCCATATTGAATTTTTGCCGTTCACCGAACATCCGCTGGACGAATCCTGGGGTTATCAGGTCAGCGGATATTTCTCGCCGACAGCAAGACACGGCAGTGCCGATGAACTGCGTTACCTGATAGATACTGCACATCAAAATGGTATTGGCATTATTCTCGACTGGGTACCGGCACATTTTCCGCGCGATGAATTTGCCCTGGCACGTTTCAACGGTGAGGCCTGTTATGAATATGGTGACCCGAATAAGGGCGAACACCTCGACTGGGGTACATTGATATTTAATTACAGCCGCAATGAAGTACGTAATTTTCTGATCGCCAACGCGGTGTTCTGGATAGAAGAATTTCACATCGATGGTTTACGTGTTGATGCGGTCGCTTCAATGTTATATCTGGATTATTCACGCAAACACGGGCAATGGTCACCGAACGTTCATGGTGGCCGTGAGCACCTCGAAGCCATCGATTTCATTAAGAACCTGAACAATGTTGTGCATGCCGAATTCCCTGGGGTAGTAACGCTGGCAGAAGAGAGTACCGACTGGCCTATGGTGTCGCGTCCGACTGATAGTGGCGGGCTGGGTTTCTCCATGAAGTGGAACATGGGCTGGATGCACGACACCCTGGATTACGCACAGACCGATCCACTGTACCGGCGTTTTCACCAGAATCAGCTGACCTTTAGCCAGCTATACGCCTACAGTGAAAACTTTGTACTGCCTTTATCTCACGACGAAGTGGTACATATGAAGCGCAGCATGCTGGACAAAATGCCAGGTGATGTCTGGCAGAAATTTGCCAACCTGCGTGTGCTATATGCCTATCACTATGCGCACCCTGGCAAGAAGCTGCTGTTCATGGGTGGTGAATTTGGCCAGTGGGACGAATGGAGTGAAGGCAAACAGCTGGACTGGGAGGTCGCCGGCATGGACAAACATGCGGGCCTGTATAATCAGATCTGTGACCTTAACAAGCTCTACTGTGAACACTCCGCACTGCACTATTACGATTTTGAACATCAGGGCTTTCAGTGGCTCAGCTGTGATGATGTCGATAATTCAGTGCTGGCATTTATCCGCCGCAGTCAGCATGATGCTGTTTTATGTGTGTTCAACTTTACCCCGAAACCACTGGAAAACTACGCTGTCGGCGTGCCGGAAGCCGGCATATATAAAGAAATATTTAATTCTGATGCTGCCTGGTACGGTGGCACCGATATTGGCAATAGCGGTGGGATCGACACTCAGAAAAAACCGGAGCACGGTTTTGAACACAGCCTGAGCATTACTATTCCGCCATTAGCAGCACTTTTTATACAGAGGGTGAATGGTTGAATATTTTATTTGCTGCCAGTGAGGCCTTTCCCTTTATCAAAACAGGTGGACTTGGTGATGTGGTTCACAGCCTGCCTATTGCGCTGAATAAACTGGGTGATGATGTCAGGCTGGTATTACCGGCATATAGAGATGTGCTGGCTTCGGTAGATGCATTAAAAGAACTGGGTTACTGGGACCTGCCGGGTGCCGGTCTTACCCATAGGGTGCGTATTTTACAGGCGCATCATGAAGGACTTGCTGATTATTTATACCTGATAGACGTACCATCACTGTTTGACAGGGCAGGTAACCCCTATGTGCATACAGATGGTTTTAACTGGCCGGATAATGCGGAACGTTTTACGGTATTTAGCCGTGCTGTCGCGCAGATGGCAAAAGGCATACCCGGCAGCGACTGGGTTCCTGATGTGGTGCACTGTCATGACTGGCAAACCGGGCTGGTGCCAGCATTTTTAAGCATGTTTCATCCGCGGCCGAAAACCGTTTTTACCATTCACAACCTGGCTTATGATGGCCATTTTTCGCACAGTGATTTTACCTCACTGGCGCTGCCCCCCGAGTGGTGGTCACCGGATTATGTTGAGTTTTATGGTGGTTTTTCCATGTTAAAAGCGGGTATGGTATTTGCAGATCAGGTGACAACCGTCAGCCCGACCTACGCCAGGGAAATCTGCACAGCGGAATACGGTTACCGCTTTGAAGGTGTGCTGCAACATCTCGGTGATAAGCTCAGCGGTATCCTCAATGGCATTGATCTTGATATCTGGAACCCGCAAACAGACAGTCACCTGAGTCAAAACTACAGTCTCGATAAGCAACGGGTCAGTGGCAAACTGGCAAACAAACTGTATTTACTGGAGAAAACTGGCTTGCCGCATGTCGGATCAACTGCCACCGAAGCACCCTTACTGGGCTTTATCGGCAGACTGGTCGAGCAGAAAGGGGTCGACCTGATCACCGCAATGTTGCCCGAACTTTTTGAGACGACGGATGCGGTGATGGTCATACTGGGATCAGGACACATGCTCTATGAAACTGAATTACAGGCACTGGCCGAAAAATATTCGTCGAGACTGCATGTGCACATTGGCTATTCTGAAGATTTAGCGCATCAGATTGAAGCAGGCTGTGATCTTTTTATTATGCCTTCGCGCTTCGAACCCTGTGGTCTGAACCAGATGTACAGCCTGCGCTACGGTACGCCGCCTGTGGTTAACTTCACCGGTGGCCTGGCTGATACGGTAACAGACGCAACGGCTATGGCGCAAGAAGAGAAAACAGCAAATGGTTTTGTGTTTCATAATGTTAATGCTGAGGCTCTGCTGTCGACCATCAAACGTGCACTGACAATATACAAAAATCCAAAACAGTGGCAACAGATTTGTAAAACGGCAATGCAGCAGGAACTGAGCTGGGAATCCAGTGCAAAAAAATACCAGGCATTGTACGAACAATAATAATACTCCGCAGTAAGCTGACGGGGAGGTCGCTGCAACTATATCGCTCCAGGCGATATAGTTGCAGCGACAAAATATAAGGTGATGAGATGAAACGAAACAAGCCAAAGAAAAACTGGGTAGATACGAGTAAAATTCCCGCTATGGAACCTCTGCAGGCAGACAGTCGATCTCTGTCTGAGGGCTTTCATCGTTATCTTAGAAATCACCTTGGTCACTTTCTTGGTTGTGTGCCTTATTATATCTATGAAGCCATGGCGCTGACCATACGTGACCGTATTATGGCGCGCTGGAGCGACACCTGGCAACGTCATAAGCAGCCCCGCGTTCGCAAAGCCTATTACATGTCGCTGGAGTTCCTGATCGGTCGCGCCCTGGGTAACCATTTGCTTAACCTGGATATCGAAAAAGAAACCCGTGAAGCACTGAATAACTATTCAGTTGAGCTCGAAGACCTGATGGCGGAAGAGCCCGATGCAGGCCTGGGAAACGGTGGTCTTGGCAGGCTGGCGGCCTGTTTTATGGACAGTTGTGCAACGCTTGAATTACCGGTGATCGGTTATGGTATTCGTTATGAGTACGGTATGTTTCGTCAGGATATAATAAAGGGTTACCAGGTAGAAGAGCCCGATCACTGGTTACGTGATGGCAATCCCTGGGAAGTGGCGCGCCCCGAATATGAGGTACTCATTCATTTTGGTGGTCGCACAGAACATAGCAGAGACGCGGAAGGCATCCATCGAGTACGCTGGCTTGATACTAATGATGTTGTTGCTCTTCCTTACGATATGCCCATTTCCGGTTATAACAACGAAACCATCAATACACTTAGATTGTGGAAAGCAACGCCAACCAAGGCATTTAATCTTGATGAGTTTAATGCCGGCGATTATTCGGATGCGGTGGAGGCCAAAAATGATGCAGAACATATTTCAATGGTGCTGTATCCCAATGATGCCAGCGAAAGTGGTAAGGAACTGAGGCTCAGGCAGCAGTATTTTCTTGCTTCCGCCAGCCTTAAAGATGTGATGAGGCTATGGGAAGAGACTGATGGTTCAGACTACTCGATTTTTGCTGAATTTAATGTGTTTCAGATGAACGATACCCACCCGACTATTGCGGTAGCAGAATTGATGCGTTTGCTGCTCGATGAAAAACATCTGGAATGGGATACAGCGTGGGAAATTACCACCAGGACCATGGCCTATACCAATCATACCTTGCTGCCAGAAGCGCTGGAACGCTGGCCAGTCTCACTGATGGAACGTTTACTGCCGCGGCTGATGGAAATCATCTACCAGATCAATAAACTGTTTTTACACGATATTGCACTCAAGTGGCCGGGTGATACAGACAGGCAGGCAAGAATGTCGATTATCGAAGAGAGCAGCGAAAAGCAGGTACGCATGGCGTATCTTGCTATCGTCGGTAGTTTCTCTGTGAATGGTGTCGCCAGGTTGCATTCAGAACTATTGTGCGATGGCCTGTTTAAGGACTTTTATGAACTGTGGCCGGAGAAATTCAATAACAAAACCAATGGTGTTACACCGAGGCGCTGGATAGCGCGTGCCAACCCAAAGTTGACCGAGCTGATAACGCAGCAGATAGGTTATGAATGGGTAGCTGACCTGGACCATATCCGTTATCTGAAAGAATGCGCCAATCCGGATAACCAGGAGTTCCACCAGAAATGGTTTGAGATTAAACGTGCCAACAAAAAGCGACTGGCAGCACTGGTTTTTGATACCTGTGGTGTCGAGTTCAATCCTGACGCCATGTTTGATGTACAGGTGAAACGTATTCATGAATACAAACGCCAACTGCTCAATGTATTACATGTTATTCATCTATACATTCGGATAAAAAATGGTGATACAAAAAACTGGACAGCGCGCAATGTACTGGTGGGCGGCAAGGCGGCACCGGGTTATCACATGGCGAAACTGCTGATTAAACTGGTCAACAATGTAGCCGAAATTATCAATGATGATCCGGATGTAAATTCAAAATTAAAACTGGCATTCTTACCAAATTATAATGTATCGGCAATGGAAGTTATTGCGCCAGGAACAGACCTGTCTGAACAGATCTCAACCGCAGGTAAAGAAGCGTCGGGTACCGGTAACATGAAGTTTATGATGAATGGTGCCTTGACCATCGGCACCTATGATGGCGCCAACATCGAAATTCTCGAGCATGTAGGTGAAGAGAATTTCTTCCTGTTCGGGCTCAAGGCCGATGAAGTCGCTGCAATGCAACAGCACTATAACCCGCAAAGTTTCATTGATAATGACCCCGATCTTCAGGCAGTGATGAATTTGCTGGATAGTGGACACTTCAACCTGTTTGAACCGGGTATATTCTACGATATCATAGCTTCAGTCCGCAGTCCGAATGATAACTGGTTAACACTTGCAGATTTTCGCAGTTATGTCGATGCCCAGGAAAATGCGGCAGCATGTTATCGTGACCGGGAAAGCTGGGTGCATAAGAGCATACTCAATACAGCCTGTAGCGGATACTTTTCAACCGATCGAACCATGCAGGAATATAACAAAGATATCTGGAAGCTTTAAAATAACACTAAAAAAATACCATTCTGTCTATAATTATCGTGCACTACTGCTGTTAATAAATATGCCACGATGCCAGAACCTGACATATAACCAGATGTTAGCTGACTGGATTATTATTGACTAATACCATGTTGAGTAATTAATACTATGAATAAAGTTGACTCTATATCCGGGCTAGCACCACGGCGGCCGGTTTTGTTGATAATCCTGGATGGCTTTGGGGTAAATATCAGCGCTAAACATAACGCGGTGGCACTGGCGAAAACGCCAAACTTTGATCACTGGTTTGCAACTAATCCACATACATCAATCAACACATCAGGTTCAGCTGTTGGCCTGCCTGATGGTCAGATGGGTAATTCTGAAGTCGGTCACATGACGATGGGCAGCGGCATGATTGTCGAACAGGACCTGGTGCAGATCAATAACAAGATAAAGAGCGGCGAATTTTTCCAGAATGCGGCACTGCTTAATGCCATGACACGGGCACGTGAAAAAAATCGTCCCATTCATTTAGCTGGACTGGTTTCCGATGGCGGTGTACACAGTCATGTCAATCACCTGCTGGCATTAATTAGGATGTGTGAACAGCAAAAAGTAAAACCGCTGCTGCACATGATTACCGATGGCCGCGACACATCGCCGCGCTGTGCAATGAATTATTTGCCCGATATTGAAACCGCATTACAGTCCGCCGGTGGCGCGATCGCCACCGTTATGGGCCGCTACTATGCAATGGATCGAGACAAGCGATGGCAGCGAACAGAAGAAGCCTGGTGTTGCCTGGTCCAGGGTGAAGGCCGTACTGCAAACAGCGCCTCTGAAGCGATAGAAAACGCCTATGCACTGGGTGAGAATGATGAGTTTATCAAACCGGTGCGCTTGCCCTGCGCTGAAAATATCCAGCATGGTGATGATCTTATCTTTTTCAATTTTCGCAAGGACCGGCCGCGACAATTACTGGCTGCACTTGACTGTGGTCTGTTCGATGGTTTTGAGCGGGGTAGTGATGTCGCGCGTGCCAATGTGACCTGCATGATGCTGTATGATCATTCTATGGGCATGGCCTATGCGTTTGAACATGATCAACCTAAACGGACACTGGTCGAAGTGCTGACCAAGGCCGGATTAAAACATTTCCATTGTGCAGAAACAGAAAAGTTTGCTCATGTGACCTATTTCTTTAATGGCGGTGGTGATCAGCCATTGCCGGGTGAAACGCACAAGTTGCTGCCGTCACCCAACGTTGCAACCTATGATCTAAAGCCGGAGATGAGTGCCTCTGCTGTGGCTGATGCTGTTATTGATGCCATTGATTCAGCTGAATATGCCTTTATTGTGGTCAACTTTGCCAATGGTGACATGGTTGGGCATACAGCAGTTGAAGAGGCGGTGATTAAAGCGGTGGAAACGCTCGACACCGAGGCGGGAAGATTGCTGCAACATGCCAGCGATGCCGGTTATTCTATTATTCTCACTGCTGATCATGGTAATTGCGAAGAGATGGTTGACCCGATGACGGGTGAACCGCATACGCAACATACCACCTACCCGGTACCGTGTATGATTGTTGATCAACAAAACTGGAAACTTTCCTGCTCTGGAGGCCTGGTTAATATTGCACCTACTATACTGCAGTTGATGGGGTTGCATGTGCCAAAAAAAATGGCCTCATCATTGTTGCTGGAAGCCATGCCCGAGAAAAAGTCAAAACAGGGTAAGTCATTAGATGTAAAAAATATCAATATGGAAGCACTCAAAGGCGTAGCCTGAAATAGCAACTATAATCCAGCCTATAAAATTATAATAATAAGCATTAGAGAAATGAAATGAAATTTACCCTAACAGGTTTGGCAATAACGGAGACAAGTAATGCTGACTGCTGACCATGAAATATTAACCGCCGAACCGACAAACATCGTTATCTTCGGTGCGGCAGGTGATCTGTCAAAACGCAAACTGATGCCGGCGCTGATGCGCATGTTGTGCTGTGGACTGGTCAACGAAGAAAGTCGTATATTGGGCGTACTGCGTAACCGCACACAGGAAGAATGGATCGCCCAGCTACATGAGGGATTTTTGAAGTATTCACCGGATCTCGAGCTGGATGATGAAAAGTGGCAGCGCTTTGCCTCACACCTGAAGATTGTCGATGGCAAACTGGATGATGAGAGCATGTACCAGGATCTTGCTGAGTCACTGGAAACCATCGGTGGTAAAAAAAATGCCATGTTCTATTGCGCCATTCCGCCGGACTGGTATGGCACCGTTACCCAGGGGCTGCACAAAGCCGGTCTGGCCAATGAAGATGAAGGTTACCGCCGGCTGGTGATCGAAAAACCCTTTGGCCATAACCTCGAATCTGCCGCTGCACTGAACAAGGAACTGCAGTCGGTGTTCGACGAGAAACAGATTTACCGTATCGACCATTACCTCGGCAAAGAGAGCGTACAGAACCTGCTGGTCTATCGTTTCGCCAACAGCATCATGGAACCGTTGTGGAACCGCAACTATATCGACAATATCCAGATATCCACCTCGGAAACACTGGGCATAGAATACCGCGCAAACTACTACGAAAAATCCGGCGCCTTGCGTGACATGATCCAGAGTCACCTGATGCAGATGATGACCCTGGTTGCGATGGAGCCACCGGTCGAATATACCGCAGATGCGGTACGCGATGAAAAAATGAAAGTACTGCGTGCTATCCGCAAGATAAAACCGGAACAGGTAAAAATCCAGACAGTGGCGGCGCAGTATGCTTCCGGCACTATCGATGGTGAAAAGGTATCCGCCTATGTCTCGGAAGAAAACGTATCACCGGAATCGTCTACCGAAACCTTCGCCGCGGTGCGGTTCTACATCGATAACTGGCGATGGCAAGGTGTGCCGTTTATCCTGTGGAGCGGTAAGCGCATGAAAAGCAAAGCGGCAGAAGTCATGATCCGCTTTCGCAAACCGCCATTTAACCTGTTTAACAGCCATGCTTCAGTACCGGCTGCCAATGCCCTGGTGTTTCGCCTGCAGCCGGAGGGTGGCGTGGTGTTGCGTCTCAATGCCAAAAAACCCGGCCTCACCACCGATAATGAGGAGATGGTGATGCGCGCACCTTATGCCGATGATACACAGGAAGTCGCCGATGCCTATGAGATACTGATGCACGACGTGCTCACCGGTGACGGCACATTGTTTTCCCGCGCGGATGAAGTCGAAACCTCATGGAATATTGTAGAACCGATCCTCGACGCCTGGGAAAATCGCTTTTCCATCGAACGCTACCGTGCAGGCACCTCTAACATCACGGCGATGGAAGAGCTCACCAAAGACTGCGTTGGCGGCTGGCACATACCGAGCGTGCATATTAAATAAATATGCACAATATCGTAGATAAACTTAGAATTTATCCAGGCAGTGAACAGGTGGCGCAGGCGGTTGCCGATTATCTCTGTTTGCAGATAACGGCCTGCGTTAAACAAAAAGGTTTATGCCACGTCGTACTGCCCGGCGGCAGTACACCTGCTCGCTGCCTGGAAATACTCGCTGAAAAAACACTACCATGGAAAAATATCTATTGGTATCCGGGTGATGAGCGCTGTTATCCAGTCGGGCATGCCGAGCGTAACGACACCATGATTAACGCTAAATTATTTTCCCAACAAAAAAGCGCGAGTAAAAATTTTTTTCCGATACCGGCAGAACTCGGCCCGGAGCAGGGCGCAGAAAATTATGCTGCACTGCTTGATGCAACCGCAGCTATGGACATTGTTGTGCTGGGTATGGGTGAAGACGGACATACTGCAAGCCTGTTTCCGGGTAATGTTGCGCTTGATGATCAACGTAGTGCTGTGCCGGTTTATAATGCACCCAAAGCGCCGGAGTCAACGGGTTTCGATAGGGTTAACTACGCTAAAGAATGCCGCTGAATGTATTATTATAGCTACGGGTGAAAACAAACGTGAAGCGTTGGCAAAACTGAATGAAGGCGTAGAGTTGCCAGTTGGACTAGTTGGAGCAGATGTCTGGTTTATCGATGAGGCTGCTGCACCTTAATCCATACCCTGGTAGTGCATGAGTGTCTATAATGACATGATGAGGTCGCCGTGAAATGATACAAAGGGTATTGTATGAGTGATAATGATCAAAATCTTTATATTCTGCTGCTAAGTGTTCATGGTCTTATCCGTGGACATGACCTGGAACTTGGTAGAGATGCTGATACCGGCGGCCAGACAAAATATGTGGTTGAACTGTTACGAGAACTGGGCAAACGACCTGAGGTGGAACAGGCAGTACTGTTAACCCGTCGTATTTCCGATTCAGCTCTTAGTGAGGACTACAATGAGCCGGTTGAACCGCTATCAGAAAAATCGCGGATCATACGTATAGAATGCGGAGAACAAGGTTATCTGGCTAAAGAGGCACTGTGGGACTCGCTTGATAATTTTGCCGATAATGCACTTGAGCACCTTAACTCTCAGCAGCGATTGCCTGATATTATCCACAGCCATTATGCTGATGCAGGTTATGTCGGCATGCTGCTTTCACACCAGCTCAATATTCCGCTGGTTCATACCGGTCACTCCCTGGGGCGCAGTAAGCGCAAACGCCTGCTTGCCAGTGGTATGAAGCGAGATATCATCGAGCAGCGATATAACATTTCACGGCGTATCGATGCGGAAGAAGAAACACTGGGTGCGGCGGAACGGGTAATAACCAGCACCCGACAGGAGATTGTCGAGCAGTACGGAATGTACAATTATTACCAGCCGGAAACGATGCGGGTGATACCACCGGGAACAGATATTGAGAAGTTCTATCCACCTGTAGGTGATGAATATGAGAGTGCTATTTATCATTATATTTCCCGCTTTCTGCAGGAACCGGGCAAGCCAATTATACTGGCGTTATCCCGCCCCGATCAAAGAAAGAACATCAATACACTGGTTGAAGCTTATGGTGAGTCTGAAGAACTCAAAGACCGGGCCAACCTGGTTATCATTGCCGGTAATCGCAATGAAATTCGTGATATGGACACTGGTGCACAGGATTTTCTTACAGAAATTTTTCTCTCCATAGACTCATTTGACCTTTACGGTAAAGTCGCCTACCCGAAGCATCATCGTGCCGATGAGGTGCCTGTTATTTATCGTTTGGCTGCTGCCTCGGGTGGTGTCTTTGTCAATCCTGCATTAACTGAACCTTTTGGCCTGACACTTATTGAAGCAGCGGCATCTGGACTACCCATAGTGGCAACCGAAGATGGTGGCCCAACAGATATTATCGATAACTGCAATAATGGCTATCTTGTTGATCCACTGGATAAGCAGGCTATCGCAGATAGCTTATTAAAAGTAATGCAAGACAAAGAGAGCTGGAAGCAGTTGGCGGGCAATGGCATCAAGGGTGTGTCTGAGCACTATTCATGGCCGGCGCATGTAGAAAGGTATCTCAGCTTGATAGAACCTGTTGTTGATAACAGTGAACCGATTACCCGAATGGAACTTAAACGCCGTCCAATGCTCTATCATGATCGTGCCCTGTTTACTGATCTGGATCAGAACCTGCTGGGTGATCCAGAAGCACTGAAAGATTTAGTGCAGGTGATACAGGAAAATAGAAATTGCACAACCTTTGGTATCGCTACCGGCCGACGACTTGATTCCGCTTTAAAAATACTTAAGCAGTACCAAATACCGTTACCTGATGTTTTGATTGCCAGTCTTGGCACTGAGATTTATTATAATCCAGGCCTGGAGCGGGACATTGAGTGGTCAAATCATATCGATCACATGTGGCGGCGAAGAGCCGTATTGAATGTGCTCAAAGAATTTCCAGGCCTTACTCTTCAGCAAAAACGCGAGCAGAGTAAATATAAAATCAGTTATTACTATGACCAGAATCTTGTCCCCGAGGTCAATGAAATCATCCATCTTCTGCATCAGCATGATCAGTCGGTTAATGTGGTTCAGGCTTTCGGGCAGTATATCGACATTGTGCCGGTGAGGGCTTCAAAGGGATTTGCCTTACGCTGGTTTGCAGAAATGTGGGGGATTCCGCTGGAGCATATACTGACTGCTGGCGGATCGGGCGCCGATGAAGATATGATGCGAGGCAATACCAGGTCAGTGGTTGTGGCCAATCGTCATCACGAAGAGCTTTCCGAACTTACTGATATTGAAAGTATATATTATGCCGACAGGCCATTTGCCGCGGGCATTATTCAGGCTATTGAGCATTACGATTTTTTCCGCGATTGCAAGGTGACTTTTTGATCTCAGTCAGGCTGTTATTATCCTGGCAATCGCACGCACTCCAACCCGTCCAAATGCGGTTTTCAGGGATACCTACTGATGTTGATAGAACGCTGTTGCCAAACGGACTAGTGCAGAGAAATTTTTCTAGTGCTATGCAGTGAGGTGAATTAATTGGTGTCGTAAAAAATGCCATAGTGGTAGGCGCCTTCGATAACGCCACTGGTGTAATAACCGTTCAGGCCTTTGAAGCTGCCTTTCGCGAAATAGATTTTGAGTTCGGGGTTTGCCTCTGATACCTGTTTCACGTTGGCAACGAGCTGCTCGTCCGCATTTCGAACAAGCACGCCGGAAAAGCCAGCAGTGAGCGGGAAGACGTCGTTGCCGCTGTCGCCACAGAAGACTACATCCGTCTTGCTGGTACCAAATTCGTCGGCGATGTATTCGAGTGCGGTCTGTTTGGTCGCGCTATGCGGCAGAAAGTCGAGCAGGCCTTTGCCGGACTGGGAGTCGAAGCTGTAGATTATGGCCTCGTCGTATTTGCCTTTGACCCGCTCATCGACCTGCTTGCAGTATGACTTCGTTCCTGTCATGGTCGACATAGTAACTTTGCTTGAACGGACTACAATGTTCGCGTTCCTGCTCGGTCAAGCCGTCCACCCCTGCGACAATCGCTACGGATTGCATCAGCATTCCACCGGGGGCTACTTTGTTTCACGTGGGCATCCCAGCCAGCTATCAGGTTTCCAGTCTCCCTGTTCGTATTTTCGGATCGAGGTGCCGACGTCGCCGATGAGCACATGGGGATAACGAATGCCATATTCTCTGATCGCATTCTCGGCCAGGTTCAGGTTTCTTCCGGTGACATAGACCACGAGAACGTCATGTTTTTCCGTGAGTTCATTGAAGAGATCTATGGCACCGGAGTCTGGCGGCCAGCTACCGTTCGGCAGTAATGTTCGATCCAGGTCGGTGGCAAGTATTTTCATTTTGTTATTCCGTAGTGGTTACTGTCTGTAGTGGCCCGCGCAGTCGCCAGGATCTTTATCTAGGCCAGAGCAGGGTCTTTATATCAGGTACAGTTAATAGGTGACATTACACTAGCAGCCAGATGACATCAGCACTTCTTCGTCAGTACCGGCACCCTGATAAACGGTGAAGCTGTGATTGCACAGATCGGCTTTTAACGTTGCAGCTGGCTTCCGGGTGCTGCCAGGAAATATGTAATAGCTCGGGTTCGGTTTCGATGACTTTCATTTCTCCCTTGAACGCCAGTGAGGTGTTGCGCAGCCGGATAAGTTTGAGCTGATCAAGCACGACGGGGCGTTTCAGTCCTTACTCGATGTCGATAATTTTTAAAGTGGTGCGGTTGATTTCCTTGTGTCCGGCGGTTCGCCCCTGTTCAGCCGCAGCGTAGTCATTGGTACCGGCAAACAGATCCAGGTACCATACCTGCGGAACACCGGGCATGAACATCTGAATGGCGCGGGCCAGGAGCAACTTTTGCTCGTCCTCACCCAGGGCACTGAAAAAAGTTGCATTGACCTGGTAGTAGTCGATCTTTTTGCCGTCGGCGCCATACAAATTTTTGGTCAGGCCGCCACGTTCAATAATAGACTCGACAGTGGCATCAATCTGTTCATCGTCCAGCAGGCCTGGCCTGTAAACGCCATTGACCTGTTTGCCTTTGAGGTCGAGCACCGGAATTCCGTCATGGCTGCCAAGCATATTTATGGTCTGTAGTCCTCTGTCCTGGATGTCAGCGATCCAGCGCAACAGTGCTTCGTTCGTTCCCTGATCCAGGGCATTTATAACAAGTCCGGGGAAAAAGAAGTCATAGACAGGGTAACCTTGCTGCGAAATCTCTTCATGGATGCCGGCGCCGTATTCGGCGTGGATTTCGGGAAAGATGATCAGCTCATATTTCTCTGCAATGTCGCGCAGACGTTCCAGGTAATCCCAGGTGCCGGGCCGGTTGAAGAAATTCGGCTGGCCGGGCTCTTTGTGCAGGTAAGCAAAGGCATCGAGGCGGATTATTTTTGCACCACACTCACTGAGTTTGCGAAGCGTCTCATCGTAGAAATCCCAGACCAGCTCGGAACGGGCATTGAGATCCATCTGTCCGAGGAATTCACGCTTGTGACACACAGCCGCGATCAAGTCATCCTTGCTTACTCCACCATTGCATTGAACGATGTCTTCCATGTCCGCAGATTCCAGCTGCCCCTTATCCTTGATGATTACCTTGATGTGGTGCGCGATGTTTGATGCCCATTGTAGATCCATGCCCTTGATGTGAGCAAAGTCCTGGGCGGTTATCTCATCGAACTCCACATTTTGATAAAAGGTGTTCCAGTAAGCCTGCAGGCTGCCGTCAGGAAAGCGTATTTTCAGGATAGGCAGACCGGGCTTTCTCATGAATAGTTTTTCCAGATGTTCTTCGTCCGGTAGTATGTGGTCATTCGCTCCCATGCTGCCGTGGTCTTTCCAGAATTCGTTCCAGTCGATGAAAAAATCCCGGTAGGGTGATTCGTTTCCATTAAGCAACAAATCCACGAATTGTGGAGAGCGTACGGACAGGTGATTGAGAACCAGGTCGAGCTTAATCTGGATGCCAAGCTCGTTTAGTTCGACCAGGTCCTGGGGGCTGACAAGCTCTTCGTTGATATCGTAATCAATGATGGAAAAGCCTCTATCCAGGTCGCTGTTGAAAAAAGTTGGCAGGATATAGAACAGCGAAAAGGCATCCTTGAGCTCGGGTCGCTTGAGAAATTCCACCGTGTCTGCCAGTTTTTTACCAATACTGTCAGGGTAAGCGTTCAACATGACGCCACTTGGCAGGGTTTGTGCTTTGGGCTCAGGCTCTTTATTCATCATCTGTTCTTCTTTATTAATATTGTTGTTCTGTGCACAGCCGACTGCATCTTATCGCTAAGTGATTACCGCCAGGGGGACATTCTTCATACAACAGGGTTTCAATACTATTAAAGCCTAATTGCCATTGGTGTCAAGCGAAATAAATTTTATGGCACAGCACCCTGTAGTACAATGCGATCCAGTTAATTCTGTGCTGGTTGCTAATACCTGCTGTGACCTGCGCTATTAATCAAAACAAATGGTTTAATACCGGGCAAAGAAAAATAGTGTATTTTGCAGAGCAAGATTTTTCGGCATGAACAGCAATTACAATGCGGCTATACTAATGCAGCTATACTCACCTGCTGTCCCACAAATAATACCAGGAGACATGGATCGGAGGCATCTTGCTGAGACCGTCAGCCGCATCCATGCGGGATACGGTCCATTGGCGGCTGACATCAGCAAGATTCATGCCTCTCATATTTGTGGCACAGCAGTGAGATATACTAGAGTGTAATTGATTATTATATACTTGAAACATTAGCCTGAATAATTCAAACGGTGAGCCAAGATGAATGAAAACAATTATGCTGTTCCGGTAATATTCGGTGAGGTCCTGTTTGACTGTTTCCCTGATGGCAATTCAGTACTGGGCGGCGCGCCATTTAACGTTGCCTGGCACCTGCGGGCTTTCGGTTTGTCGCCACTGTTAATATCAAGTATCGGTGATGACGTGCTGGGTAAAAAAGTATTGGCTGCCATGCGGGACTGGAATATGAAGACCATGGGTCTGCAGCTTGACCCGAAACATCCAACAGGCAGTGTTGTTGTTGAATTCGACAAGGGTGAGCCACATTACACGATTGTTGAACACCGCGCCTACGATCATATTGATGCTGCATTACTGCCACCATTAGCTGAAAACAGTCTGCTTTACCATGGCACACTGGCGCTACGCAATCAAACCTCGCGTCAAGCCCTGTTAAAGCTGAAAGCACAACATAGTGGCAGCATCTTTATGGATGTCAATTTGCGTGATCCCTGGTGGCAAAAAGAGTTTGTATTGAATCTGGCTGACGAAGCCGACTGGGTCAAACTCAATGAAGATGAACTAAGCCAGCTTGGCAGTGGAACGGGTGATATTGAATCACAGGCACGCCAGTTTATCGACAGGCATAAATTGAAAGGTCTGGTTATTACCCTGGGAGAAAAAGGTGCTATTGCATTAACTGAAAACGACAGCCTGGCAAAGGTAGAGCCATCGCAAACACTTGAAGTGGTAGATACGGTTGGTGCCGGTGACGCTTTTACCTCAGTGCTGATACTTGGGTTATTATATGAATGGCCGCTGCAGCAGACAATGTCACGCGCGCAGGATTTTGCATCATTGATGCTGGGGCAGCAGGGTGCTACGGTCCACCAGCATGATTTTTATCAGGGAATAATTACTGACTGGTGTTTATAAAAACAGGGTGGTTTTTACTATAGTTGGATTCAATTAATCACCATCAGTGCTTTGCACGTGGTGCATACACTTTCATATTAACAACCGGGCTTATATAAAATGTACGAACAGGTATCACATACTTTACTCAATGAAATTCTGGCTAAACTCAATCCGGAAATAAAAAGTGAAGATCTGCGCCACTTTTACACTCGTCTGGGTGCGAATTTTTATTCCATCTATTCCTTGTTTCACCTTCTTTACGGAGATCGTGATGACTTTAAAGCACAGGCGCAGCGCCTGGTTGAAACCATGGCACGTCAATATATTGTACGCGCTGATGAGTTCAAGCAAAAAGACATCGAACGAGAAAAAGACCATAACTGGTTCCTCAGTCAGAAATGGGTTGGCATGGCACTGTACTCTGATGGGTTCGCCGGTGACCTGAAAAACCTTACATTAAAAACGCCGTATTTCCAGAATCTGGGCATCAACATGGTTCACGTTATGCCTATCATGCAATGTCCCGCCGGCAACAGTGACGGCGGTTATGCGGTGAGCAATTTCCGTGAAGTCGATTCGCGTATTGGAACAATGCAGGAACTCGACAATCTGGCCAATGAATTCAGAAAACGTGATATTTTACTGACGCTCGATGTTGTGCTTAACCATACCTCTAATGAACATGAATGGGCACAAAAGGCCAGTCAGGGTGATGAAAAATACCAGGATTATTATTACATCTTTCCAAACCGTGAAATCCCCGACATGTTTGAAGAAACCATGCCCGAAATTTTCCCTGATACGGTGCCCGGCAATTTTACCTGGAGTGAGGAAATGGGAAAATGGGTAATGACCGTATTCAAAGATTTCCAGTGGGACCTTAACTACAGTAATCCTGCGGTATTTATCGAGATGATGGATGTCATTCTGTTCTGGGCAAATCATGGTGCGGATATCGTGCGCCTCGACGCTGTTGCCTTTTTGTGGAAAAAAATTGGCAGTACCTGCCAGAATGAACATGAAGCACATTTAATACTTCAATTGATGAAAGATTGCTGCCAGGTGACCGCGCCCGGTGTTCTGTTTATTGCAGAAGCCATTGTTGCCCCGGTAGAAGTTGCTAAATATTTTGGTGAAGATGCAATCAATGCCAAGGAATGCGAGATTGCCTATAACGCAACGTTTATGTCGCTATTGTGGGATGCAACTGCAACTAAAAGTACAAAATTACTGAACCAGGGCATCAAGAGCCTGCCCGACAAACTTGAACGCGCAACCTGGTTAAATTACATACGTTGTCATGATGACATTGGCCTCGGTTTTGATGATGCGGATATCCGTCTCGCCGGATATGACCCGATACCACACCGTCGTTTCCTGATTGATTATTTTACCGGTGAATTTGATGAATCTGCTGCCAGAGGTAAACCTTTCGGTCATAACGCTAAAACAGGTGATGCAAGAATCTCCGGTTCACTGGCTTCACTTGCTGGTCTTGAGGTTGCACTTGAGAAAGGCGATCCAAAGGAGATCGATGACGCAATTAAAGTCATCATACTTTTACATGGCATGATCATGTCATTCGGTGGCATACCGTTACTGTATTACGGTGATGAAATCGGTACCACTAATGACTACCGCTATATTGAAGATGAACGCAAGTCAGGAGATACACGCTGGATGCATCGTCCAAGGTTTGACTGGGAAAAAGCTGAGTTGCGTAACAGGCCCAATACAGTAGAAAACCGGATATTTAATGCACTGAAAAAAATGATCTCGGTGCGCAAGGAAATACCTGCCTTCGCTGATTTTAATAATCGTGAATTACGAGATAGCGGCAATCCACATTTATTTGCGTTCAGCCGGGTTAATCATCAACATGTTTCGGACAGAGTACTCATTGTTGGAAACTTTGATGCACATCCACAACATATGGAGTTTAATAGCCCGCAGGACTTAGGCTTTATGCAACATCAGCAGTTATATGATCTTTATAGCGGCGAACAACCGGCGATGTTCAAAAACGCGCTGGTGGTGCCGCCTTTTCACTTTTACTGGATCCAGGCGCGTTAAATGATTGCACAGCCTTTAATAGCATTGAAGGTGAATGGCACTTAACTTAAGCCGAGAAATGCATATTATTCAATTTTTACACGTATTACCTTAACGCCTGCCAAACCTGCTGCCACATAGCCAGCAGCGATATTAACGGGAGACTTCGACTCAGCGTCATTAGTGCCCGGAAACGGGAAGCTATTGATCAGATTCATGGTTCCACCCGGGGTAAACTGTCCATAATGCCCCTTAACCTTGACCCCAATCAATTCCCAGCCTTAGAATGATAGTATTGATAAGAAATTGACTTGTAATTTCCGCATTATCAGCTTTGTTATTTACCAGCAGGTCATTGATACCTGTATCAGGAATTTAAGATGAAGAATAAAATTATCCAGTTTTCAACCACGCTACTGCTAACGCTGCTTATCTCCGCCTGTACCTCGGGATCTGATGATGATTCCGGTGTGGCTGCCGTGCCCGGTACCCACCAGGTGCTGGCTTTTAATGACCTTGGTATGCACTGTGCTGACCTGGATTATTCCACCTTCGTCATCCTGCCGCCATTCAATGTGGTACATAGTCAGGTTATTGAGCGTGGCGCCACTCCCCGCATCCTGGATGATACGCAGATCAACGTCAGCTATCGGGCTGTTACGGATGCTGCCGGCTCAATCAATAGCACCAGCCAGAACCAGGCCGGTGCAGTACAAAAGTCCAACTTCTGGGATACCAACCCGGTCACCAATAATAGCTATGTGTTCGACCTGTTTGGCCTCAATCCACCTGCCGACGAGGGGCTTGCCCTTGATGTAAATTTTGCACAGAAAATGCCTGGTATTCTGGCTCCCTACAGCGCCAATGATGCCCAGCCGTTTAACCGTTTCGACACCGACAAGGCCTGGTTTGCCGCAGACGGGGTGCCAATCCTGCCGATTGACGATGCAGGACAGCAAAACGCTTATCCGCTGATGCGGGTCAGTGCAACCGAACCTGCCAGCGGTGAAACAGTGGCCAGTCTCGATGTGGTACTGCCGGTCGCCTCCGAGGCGGATTGCCAGAACTGCCATGCGCTGGGTGAAGTGGGTGCGCAGGACGACAGCAACACCCTGGATTACAAACTTCCCAATGATATTAACGACCCTAATGATGTACTGCAGGCGGCGAAACACAATATCCTGGTGTTGCATGACGCTGAACATGGCACCAGCCTGCTTACTCAAAAGCCCGTGCTGTGTGCCCGTTGCCACTATTCGGCGGCGCTGGATCTGGCCGGCACCGGTCCTGCAGGTGAGCAGATCGGCAAAGCCAAAATGTCAGAAGTGATGCACGGCCACCATGGTGAGCTGACTGATGCTACCGGTAATCTGATCTTTCCGACAAACGGTACACTTGAGGAAACCTGCTACCAGTGTCATCCGGGCAAAGTGACAAAATGCCTCAGAGGCGCCATGGGCGGTGCCGGTATCGAGTGCCAGGATTGTCATGGCAGTATGCTGGCTGTGGGCAGAAGCACGCGCGAACCCTGGATTGATGAACCCAGGTGTGAGTCCTGTCATACCGGTGATGCAGTGAACAACAGCGGCGCTATTCGTTTTGATCAAGCCTGGACGGATGATATCGATATCGCTACACCGCGACTGGCAAACAACAAACGCTTTGCTGAAAATAAAGATACGCTTTACCGCAATAGCCTGGGCCACGGTGG
Source organism: uncultured Gammaproteobacteria bacterium (assembly GCA_963803185.1). Classification (GTDB taxonomy): domain Bacteria; phylum Pseudomonadota; class Gammaproteobacteria; order SZUA-229; family SZUA-229. The sequence continues at coordinate 29,675 of CAWDMF010000026.1, forward strand.
TGTCGCCTGTGAGGGTTGTCATGGTTCCACGCATGCTATCTGGCCAAATGCGCTGGCCTCAGCCAATGACAACGTGGCGGCGACCCAGTTGCAGGGACATGCCGGCACCATCAGCGAGTGCAGTAGCTGTCATACCAGCCTGCCGCTTACCCTTAACGGCCCCCACGGCATGCACAACGTCAACAGTTCGGGCTGGAATACTGAACATGAGGATTTCTACGAGAGTAATCCCGATGCCTGCCGCGCCTGTCATGGTCTGAACCTGGAAGGCACCGTGCTCTCCGAGACTGCAACGGATCGCATTTTCCTGCGCGACGAGGATGATGACGATGAAGGCGGGTCTGGCCAGACTATCACAGTGGTCAAGGGAACAGCAGTAAGCTGCGACATGTGCCATGAGAAACCATGATTAAACCTGGTCTCTGCTGTAAATATGAGAGCCTGAATTGTGTGTTTCACCGATGGATCAGAAGCGCCGCCATAGTAGATTTATGGACTATCTGGGGCGAACCTCTTGCGAATGACGGTCTCACAAGGTGCTTCCTATCCTGTAGCATTTGCAAGGTAGTGTTTGATTTTATGCTTCAGTAAGGCTGTACCAGTTTTGATGCAAAATCTGTTTTTTCTCTATAATTTTTTTATCTGATAGATGTATTATTTGACAATAGTCAATAATTACATCCTGACATTTGCTAGGATATGTGGTTTTTAAATTATTAGGGGGGTAAAAAAATGGCAGGTAAAAATAAACTGAGCAAGTTGGTAACAACCAGCAGGGGGCCAGAAGAAGCAGAAAACTGGATGTTCTCGTTAATCCCGGTAACAGTGGCATTTGCCTTTTATCTTGTTTTTATCACAGCATCAGAGCTTGAAAATAAAAATATATTTATCGCCTACGGTGCAGCGGCTGGTTTTGTCGGCCTGGAAACCTACTGGATACTGCGTGGCTGGCGCAGGGATCATGGTAGTACCGTTTTTATGGGAATCCTTGGTGTCGGCGCTACCTTAGGTATACTTAATTTGTATCTATCCTTTATCTGATATCAGTTAACAGCAGTGGTGTGATTACCGAGTAATTCAATGACTATGGATTTTTTAGTTCATAGTCATTGAATTTGTTAACAGTCTCAAGGTCAGTGCCGGTCTGTGAACGGGTGGACTTGCAACAGGTTTGTAGGGTGCGCCGTGCGCACCATGAATCACCCGTAAGATGGTTTTGCTGCGCACGGCGCACCCTGCCAAAAATATGCCTGCCGTTATTGATTAATCAGCAAATTCAATGCGCTCAGTTAATACTTCTAAAGCCTGTTGCGCACAAAGTTCGTCCTTGTCACCACCCGGCGCGCCACTGACACCAATAGCACCAATACGAGAGCCAGCAATTTCAATGGGTAGCGCACCCTGCATAATAATGAGATCGTCCATATGATTGAGTTCCGCGCGAATATCACCGCGAGACTGGCGAAACTCTCCAGAACTAATCCCGGACAAAATTACGCTGTTTGCTTTTTCTTCAGCAATTTGCAGTGTGAACCGAGATGCTAAATCATCACGTAGCGCAGCCTGTAAAAAACCATTTCGATCAACTACTACGGCGCTCACCTGATAGCCTTTCTTACGACAGGCCTTTACGCTTTCATTAGCAATATCCCTGGCCAGCTCCATGCCGATGGTTTGTACGGTCAGGCTGTCACTTGCATAAAGTGATTGTAAAGGGCCAATAATAATAGCCGGACAAAGTATCAGGCGTAGTATCGTAGGTCGTATGTGACGAAATATTTTCATCTGTCTATTCCTGTTGCTATGAATGCTGAAAGCCAGGGTTAAAATTAGCTAATGTATCTTACTATGATATTAACTTTTATTGTCCCAGGGCGTAACTAAAAACACTGCACTTCAGTGCAGGGCTTTAGTGTCATGATACTGTGTCCTGATAACCTATGGACTTTCAGCCCATAGTGGTTGAGTTAATTTTCCGGGTATGCAAAAGCACTATCAAAATTAAGGGGGAATTAAATATGGATATGACCGAGTGGCTTAGAGACCATAGCTGGATACTGGCTCCAGCATTTATTATTACACTTGTTATTATTATATGGATTAAAGCCAAACTGGCGAATCGCATTGAGATAAAACCGGTAGATGTTGGTATTGCCTTAATACCCTTCATATTATGGATGGCGACTGCAGGTATATTTAAAAAAGTTGAGGTGCCAGGTTTTGTTTCTTTTGAAATCGCTGATGCCTTTGTTACCGCAGCAGCTGCACCGATTAATTTGCAAGTGTCAACAATGCCGGTTACCGCATTGAAAGCAGATGCTAAACAGGGCGTCAATGAAATACCTCATATGATTGAATCTGAAACGCAGGTTCTCAGTTTCAAGCTGGGTTACAGTGGTTATTATGGCCCGGCGATATGGATGTACTTTAATCATTTGATTACCTCACCTGCTTTTAAATATGCCGTTATTACTGATAAAAATGGTTCGCTGTTTGGCTTATTTGAAGCAGATAAATTAACCGCAATATTGAATTCAGAAAATAATGAAGAGTTAATGAAAGAATTTCCACTACAGCCTTTTAACGGCTTGCCTGCTACGCAACAGCTTAAAAAATGGACTGACTTTGCCAAAACAGTTAAAAGTAGTAACAAGAATAAATTATCGACTATCTCCGGTTTTGTTTCACTCGCTATGGCAGTTGAAGCGGATGCAGATAAACAGCGCGTTCTGGAACAAATGGAAAAACAGGACCTGGACTGGTTGCCAGTGGTAAAGCAGGAAAATGGCATTAGTCATTTTCTGGGCATTGTTGAACGCTCGCGTCTCACCGCCAGCCTGATACTCGATGTGACCAAACAGTTAGAAAATAAAAAGAAAGAGCAGGCGGATTGAATCTTTAAGGGGTTGAATCCGCGACAGCTTGCGGCATGCTTGTTTATTGTCCCCGGGCGATAGTTAAAGCTACCGCATCCTGCTATCGCCCCTTACCTAGATCCATGTAGGCAAAACACGGCACTTTCGTGCAGGACTTTGCTCCCGTTGTCATTGTGACTAAATCGTTGGCAACGATTTAGTCTGTACAAATACAGCCCGATGGCTGAGTAATTTTGCCGGGAGTAAAATTGAATGGCGGATACCAGCCAGAAGAAGTGATTTTCAATCAATTCAGGAAACAGGCTATGGACGGTTCAGTCCATAGCCGTTGCGTTTTATCCTGTGCCGGCTTCCTATAAAACAGGGGAGGCCAGTTTTCCTGGTAAAGAACAGCTAATGTCTAACCACTAGCCCTGCTTGACCGCACGTAATGATGAACTGATAATTCCTGACTCTTTTAAATAGCTAATGATTTCATCAGCAAGGATATCGGGTGTTTTTTCTGCTGCTAACAGGGTAAGTTCCGCTGCTAGCGGCTCTTCGTAAGGGTCATCAATACCAGTAAAGCCTTTTATTTCACCGGCTCGCGCTTTTTTATACAGTCCTTTTGGATCGCGTTGTTCACATACCTCTAGAGGGGCGTCGACAAAAACTTCAATAAACTCACCTGGCTTTAAGGTATTTCGTACTTTGTCACGGTCAATGCGGTATGGGCTGATGAAGGCGGTCAGTGCTATGGTACCGGTCTGCGCAAAAATCTCCGCCACTGCCCCGATGCGACGGATATTTTCTTCACGATCCACCGCGGAAAAGCCCAGTCCAAAACGTTGTGAGAATTCTTCTCCATGTGTGTTTTTTAACATTCCAGGTCCGGCATTAAGCCCATGACGAACATTGTCGCCATCTAATACGACACTTTGCAGCCCAGCCTGGTGCAGCATATGATCCAGCGTATTCGCAACGGTACTTTTGCCCGAACCACTTAATCCGGTAAACCAGATGACGCAGCCTTTATGCCCATTTTCATTTTCTCGCATTTCTCGTGAGACGCTGTGCTCATGCCAGGTAACATTTGTTTCATTATTCATTGTAAATTTCCAGTTAAGGTTAGTTAGGTAGGTTTCGATATACCGGTTTGTTAAGGGCGGTTGTAGAGTTTAGCTAGCCGCAATTAAAATTTATGCAGCATATTGTAGTGGAATTTATCAACAGAAAAAATAAATAATGCACTATCCATGCATTATTCTTAAAACTTTCTTTTTTACCTCAAGCATGTACCGCTGTTAACCGCTGAAATTTTTCCAGACACTGTAGAGTAAATCCGGTCCCTGGTGTGTTCTGCAAATATAGTAATATTCACTCATAAAATCATAATGTTAAGATGTATTTCGGCGTTCCTGTGAAAGCTACGGGTGGCCTGATAAGAATAATCTGACAGTATGACAAAACGGTTTTTTATGTGTTAAATAACCCGAAAATACCGACTATATGACTAGTATTACAAGGTAATGTCTAATTCATTGTCGGTATGTTTTACATAATATTGTCAATTGTTTTTTATGAACCTCTTATTTTTCGCGAGTCAAGCTGCTAGACAGCTCTTTCAGGTTGTTTTTTACTTTTTATAGTTAGTTATAAGCTAAAAATGACAGTTGTGTCATAATAATTGGCAGAAATGGCATAAGTAATAAAAACAGTCATGTTGGTATATTTTACATAAAAAATACTTGCCGGTTTTTAATAAAAAAGCACGCTACAAAGGGCTTTCCGGCGGTTTTCCTCCCTTGTTGCCAGGGTTCTATAGCATGACGGGATACTAGAAATTCATGAAAAATCGTAGTTATGTCAAATTGTTTTACAAAGTTCTGTAGTGAAATGACACAATTTTTATTATCTGTTTTCTGCAAATACGATTATTTCGAATAAAAACCCCCGCTTCACAGGCTTTCCAGGTTATTTTTTTTCTTCTGCAGATTAGTTGGTATGCATATTGCTTTAAAAACTACCATTGAGTGCTCAATAGATTGACCGATTGGATAGTGCTGGTATCAGTTATCTCATCATTCACCGGTTTAGGTATATTACCTGTTGAACACGCAGTGCTCTAGATTGTTAATGTTAACGAAGCAGTTCCAATGGAATTTGAATTGATAGTTGAAGTATTGATAATTAAATTTCAGGAATTTTAGTAACCAAAGGGGTAACAATAAATGATATTAAAGAAACACAAGGTCCAGGCCGGTGCGTTGTTGTTAACGCCGATTTCTGCCGGGATTCAAAATACCTATGCAGTACCAGGCGTTCTTAAAAAGAGCAGCCGGGTACGTGCATTCCAGCCGACGGCTATTATCGGCTTTATCGGCTCGGCACTTATGCTTGTCAGTGCACAAGCGTTTGCGGTTGACAGCTGATGGGGACGGCGTGGATGACCTTGCCGATAACTGTACGCTAGTTGCCAATCCTATACCAGCGTGATACTGACGAGGACGGATACGGCAATATCTGTGATGCTGATTTCGATCAAAGCGGTACTGTCGATCTTACGGACTTCTCAGCCTTAAGAAACGCTTTCGGCACTGCCGGTCCTGATGAGGACCTTGATGGCGACACTAACGTCAACCTGAACGACTTTTCCTTATTCAGGATTATGTTTGGCAATTCGCCCGGGCCTTCATGTGTCGACACTGCCGCACGGCTGTGCAGCGCCCTTAGCAGGTGGTACGCTTGATCCGCTTATCATTCCTAAATATGTGACACCACTGGTCATTCCGCCGGTTATGAATGATACCGGTACAGCCGGTCAATACGACATTGCCGTACGTCAGTTCCAGCAACAAATTTTACCGGGTGGTATCTGGAATACAATTAATGGTCGTAGTGATGCTTTTCCAGCGACTACTGTCTGGAGTTATGGACCTGCAGCTGATGGCTTGCCTGATTCAACCGCTCTTGGCGGTGCATCAGGTGTCGCTCCAGCACCGAACTCCCAGTTCAATTATCCTTCTTACACCGTGGAGACTACAACTCATGTACCAATCACGATTGACTGGATTAATGATCTGACTAGCAATGCCTGGGCCCTGGATCCTAATAACAAAGGTGATGCACTTCCACACCTGCTTGCCGTGGACCAGTCGCTGCACTGGGCTAACCCGGTTGCTGATTGTAAAAGTGGTGAATCGCGCACCGACTGCGCAGGTACTTCTGCAGCACCTTATACCGGTCCTGTACCGATAATCACTCACGTCCATGGCGCCCATCTATCGGCGGACAGCGACGGCTACACCGAAGCCTGGTGGTTGCCAAATGCAGACAATATTACCTGTGTTGACAGAGATCCTGTTACTGGTGCACCTATTTCAGTACCGACTGGTCATAATGCCGTTGATAATACCTGGAATGTGGTTTGTGAAGGTACTATTGCCAACCAGCTCACCGCTCGCGACGGTACTGTGACTGTAAACACCAACGTGACCGCCGGTGTAGGTAACTTCGAGTACCAGAACGACCAGCCCTCAACCACGATCTGGTATCATGACCACTCGCTGGGGATGACACGCCTCAACGTCTATGCGGGTCCGGCCGGTTTCTGGTTGCTGCGCGAGCCCGGCGGTGGTGAAACTGGTCTGACTACTGGTGTCCTGCCTGGTCCGGCGCCTGTAAGAGGTGAAGATCTGGGTACAACCAATCTGCCGGCTTCATTAGGTGGTGAACGTAATAAGTATCGTGAAATCCCTATCGTTATTCAGGGTCGTTCTTTTAATGCTGACGGATCGTTGTTCTATCCTGACAATCGCGCTTTCTTTGAAGGTTTGAATGTAGAAGGTACAGCTGGAACAGCAGACGCGCAGTTCGCTGGAGAACCTGAGTTGCGCATTGATATGGATCCGCTTACTTCGGATATTGCTCCAATCTGGAACCCGGAAGCATTCTTCAACACCATGGTAGTGAACGGTGTAACCTGGCCCAAGCTTGAAGTGGCGCCGGCCCAGTACCGTTTCCGTCTGTTGAATGGTACTAACGCACGTTTCCTTAACCTGGCGCTGAAGATTACCGATGCTGACGGTAACCCTGTTTCAGTATCTAAAACCTACTATGTGCTTAATGGCGATGGTACGTATAGCGCTCAAACTGTTAGCATCGATGAGCTGGATTTTTATCAGATAGGTGCAGAGCAAAGTCTTAAACCTACTGTGACTGCTATCAGAACAGCATTTGCGACTGATCTGTCCGGCACATCTGTCGGCGCAGATGGTATTGTCGACGATCCAACGCCACAATCTTCAACAGACCAGGCATTACTGATGGGTGTTGCTGAACGTGCTGATGTCATTGTGGATTTCCGTGGATTGCCTGACGGTACCATTATCACCATGACCAACACTGCGGCGGATTCACCTTTTGGTGGTTTCCCGGATACACCGGCTGATCCATTTACGACGGGTCAGGTGATGCGGTTTGTGCTTAACAGTGCTCACCTGGGTTTAAGCCCTACTGACGAACTGCGTGACGCTAACAACGCTGTTATCAATCCAGGCACCGCAGCGACACACGTGGATGATCTGACGGTTGATCCGGCGGCTCTGGAGAATTTCGAAGTGGTGGTGACCAACCCGATTGACCGTGACCTTGCCCTGGTCGAGGAAGAGTCTGCGCTTATTTGTGTCGATGTTGATTTAGAAGGTAACCTTGTACAGGTGCCGGGTATTATCCCTGAGGCTGGTGTCTGTGCGGTTGGTGAAGCATTTGCGCCCAAGGCCGCTGTACTGGGCACTGTGGATGTCAATAATGGTGCGCAGGTAACCCTCTGGTCTGATCCTATTACCACTAATGTAAACAGTGATGGTAGTGGCGCTAATCGTGCTGAGAGGTGGAACCTGTGGAACTTCACCGTTGATGGCCATCCTATCCATGTGCATCTGGTCAAGTTCAAAGTGCTTGGTCGTTATGCTATCGGTGGTGAGTTCGGTGACGGTTCAAGTACTGTTACCACCAGCGCGGAAGGACGTGAAGCATGGGAAGATGGCTGGAAAGACACAGTGATCACCTATCCTGGAGAAGTAACATCCATTGCAGCTGATTTTGATATCAACGGACTTTACGTATGGCATTGCCATATCGTTGAGCACGAAGATAACGAAATGATGGTGCCAATGTGTGTTGGTGAAGCAGGCGTGGATTGTCCAGCTCAGTTATTCTAATAATAACGAGTTAGACATTAAGCAGATTAGGCCGCCTTCGGGCGGCCTTTTTTTATGTCCATGGATGGACGGTATGTCACAAGGAGCCAGGGATGGCGGTGTGACGCATGTCCATGGATGGACGGTATGTCACAAGGAGCCAGGGATGGCGGTGTGACGCATGTCCATGGATGGACGGTATGTCACAAGGAGCCAGGGATGGCGGTGTGACGCATGTACAGGATGGACGGTATGTCACAAGGAGCCAGGGATGGCGGTGTGACGCATGTACAGGATGGACGGGCAGATATTTGCTCCTCGGCAATTGCTCCTGCGTTACCCTACTATCGTACGTCCTGTACATATGCATTGCCCTAATAAGTTACATCTGACCGCCATGGATGGAGGAAATGCAATAGGATTGTAGGAACAATCCTTGCCATGTAACGATGCAATATCTGCACTTCCACCATCTGACCGCCATGGATGGTGGAAATGCAATAAGATTGTAGGAGCAATCTTTGCCTTGGTGGTCGGCTGAAAATTGCTCCTTGCATTTTCCGCACTTCCACCATCCTTGGTGGTCGTGTGTTGCGGGTGCAGGGATCGCAGGACATCGAATGGTCAGGAAGGTTAGTTTAGTAGCTTATGACGGTGACACTATTTCACCTCTTATCTGCTAATATCACAACTATTAATATTCATAAACACATTTATAAATGTATTCAGAAATACATTTAGAAGGAGACAGTTTTAATCATGCATTTACAATTATCTACCAGTATTCTTTTCTGCCTGTTAACCACTAACGTTGTGGCCGCAGACCAAACTACGCTCTCTGGTGAGCAGGCTGCACTCTCTGATAAATCGGACCGTATCAACTACACCATCGGCCACCAGATCGGCACTGACTTCAAGCGACAGAAAGTCGAATTGAACGAGCAGGCGCTCCGCCAGGGTTTGCAGCATGGTCAGAGTGGTACTGGCCCTTTGCTGAAGCAAAAGGAAATGCAGGCGCTGTTGCAAGAGCTAAAGCGCAATATCACCGAAAAGATGAAAAAGGAAGCTGTAGCACGAATAAACAGCAGAAAACAGATTGAAAACAGTAAGCGCAGCGAGAGCGAGGCCTTTATGCGCAAAAATCAGACCCGCGAAGGCGTAAAAACCATGCCCAGTGGCCTGCAATACAAGGTATTAAAGAAAGGAGTCGGAAGAAAACCTACAGTTAGTGACTATGTGACTATTAATTACCGTGCTCGAAAGATGAATGGCAAGGAATATGATAGCTCATTTAAAAAAGGTGGACCGGTTACCTATCGTGCCAATGGGATTATTCCCGGATTCACCGAGGCTATACAAATGATGCAACCGGGAGCGAAATGGGAACTTTATATTCCACCGAATCTGGCCTACGGCCGCAAGAGTCCGCTGGCGCATCAGACGGTTATTATTGAAGTGGAATTACTTGCTATCAACAAGCGTAAGTAAATAGCCGAGTTTAGCATGTGCATGTAATATCCGGCTTAAGTGTAATGGCTTAAGCTACAGCTTGAGCAATAGAAAAGTAAGCTAAACAGCAGGAAACAGAATAAGAACTTCTGGATCAGGTTCTGCTCTTATCTGCCCCTGCTGTTTTTTTCAATATGCCTTTCTGCCTGTAGTGTAACGCAGCTAGCAGAGTTGATGAGGCTATTACCTTATTGTGAATGCCCATTACCTTTCGTGGTGTCGGCGTTGCCTGACTTCGACCCCGGTAACTTTTCTTCAGCAGGCTGGTTACTGGATTGTTTATTCTGCAGTACCGGCAAATCAGGTTGCAGTCGTTTGTAGTCAACCGGAATCTTCAATAGTGTTTTATCTAGTGGCTGATGAGAGACCGACTTGAGTTCCAGCTTCCATCCTGCAGGGTTGTGACTAAGAATCGAAACCTGGCGCTCATCGGGTGTCGCCAGGCCTAGCCAGCTCTGACCTATACGACGGTTCGACATAAACAGACGTGACAGTGTGATCATTTCACGTGCATCCATGCCGAGCGGCCCACCTATCGTCATGCAGTGCTCGGCGACAGGTTTGTTGTCAGTTCCCATTTCATGCACCGGCTGGCAGCGCACCCCGGCAACCGCATTCTTTTTCTTAATGGCTTTGAAATCAGGTGAATTTAAGGCTGTTTCCGGCCAGTAGAGCCGACCCAGCCGGGTTACCTGAAAAGTTTTTTCTTTTTCATCCACCTCGAACTTCATCAAACGGCCCAAATCCATTACTGTGTAATCTGATTTTGCTCTGGGTTTTGACTCCAATCTCAGCCAGCGCCCGGTAATGGAAATAGTGTGTTCAACCTTACTGCCATCTTTACCGGTTAATTCATAAACAAGTGTGGAATCAGCCTGTGCTAATGGGACGCTACTTAGTGTAAGGAATATCGCAGCGGCAATTTTATGGTGTTTCAACATATTCTTTCCTTTCGATCTGATCAAAATTTAGTGTTATTCGGTTTTTAAAAAAAACGTAATATCAAGCTAGTATATAATATTGTAAAGCATGTTGCCTTAGCTGCATGTTTTTAAGGCTATATTAAGAAACTATGGTAAAAGTTAGCATCTAATTAGCTGAAACATTTTATTTCATGTTAACAGGATAATTAATTATTGAGCACATTAATTATCCTGTTAACATCAAAAAACAAAGCGCCATGCTCCGGATCGACAGATTATAATGACAATGTTGTCTGGTTTTGATTTAAACGGATAATGTGCATCAATATAACAAATTTATAGAGGAGATTTAAATGAGAATACCGGCGGTTTTTTTGTTCACTATCGTAACTGGCATTAACAATAGCTATGCGGCAGAGCAGCCTGAAGTGCACAAGGAGGTACTTAAAGATGAAACGGCCAGGCTCAATTACAGCGTAGGCTATCAGATAGGTTCTGATTTCAAATATCAGCAACTTGAAGTACGTGAAGCAGCGGTTTTGAGAGGTATAGAGGATGCAATGTCAGGCAGTGACGCATTAATGAGCAAACAGGAAATGCGGCAAACCATGGCGGATGTGGGTAAGCAGGTTGCTCAGTTGAAGAACAGGAAAAGACAGGATATTCTCGACTATACCGAAAAAAACCGCCAGTTTTTGCTGGAAAATGCCAAAAAACCAGGCGTGATTACCACGGCCAGCGGTCTGCAATACAGAGTTAAGGAAGATGGCCGCGGCAAGGGTCCACACCCTGGTTTAAACAGCAAGGTGCTGGTTCACTACAGTGGCAAGCTCATTGATGGCACAGGATTCGATAATTCTCGCCTACGCGGTACGCCTGACTACTTCCAGGTAGATAAGGTTATCAAAGGCTGGACGGAAGTCCTGCAGTTGATGCGACAGGGTGATCACTGGCAGGTAGTTGTACCCGCTGAGTTAGCTTATGGCGAGACTGGTTCTGGGTCCACTATTCCTCCCAATAGTACACTGATATTCGACATCGAGCTTATTTCGTTCAGGTAACGAAAATCTTTTAATTCTGTAGGCGGCTTAACTTATTTTTAGCTATTAAAAAACGAGATATGTAGGGTGCGCCGTGCGCACCATGAAACATCCGTTTAATTGGTGCCCAAAATGAATCAACCGCATAGCTTCATATTTCGCTGCGCACGGCGCACCCTGCAGATTACAAATTTTACTTACTGGTATAACATCTGACCCTGTATATCAATTGTGTTAAGAATAACTGTTAAATATTATTATGATAATTAAGTATGTATCTAACCCAGCGCAGGGCAGTTCATTATTAGCTGTATTGCTATATTTGCTGTTCATCTTTTATAGTCCTGCTGTGGTTTCATCTGAAAAAAACCATGTCCATGATAGCGCTCAAAACCAGAGCGAGATGGAAGCGCTACTCAAAAGCATGGAGAATTTTGCAAGTCAGCATCAGCCTGAGGTTTATGCCTGTCCCATGCATCCTGATGAGGTTAGTGACAAGCCTGGTTCCTGTAGCCTGTGCGGCATGTTCCTGGTGGCACAGGAACCGGCGGATAAGGTAATACATGATCACTCAGCTGATATGCAGAGTGATAAACAGGTAAAAGCCAAATCTGGCATCAGGCATGAGCGAGTGCCGATGGAGCAAAAAGCTAAGCCTGCTCTGTTCTGGCAAAGCACAGAGTCCCAGGCAATGAATAATACCGATACTGGTGTTGATAACCAGCCAGTCACACAGCGTTTGCTGCCGAAAGAACGACCCGCTAAAGTGGGCACGGCTGATCAAAACGTGGCGGAGAATCCTCAGCAGCATGCCAGGAAGCACCAGGACCCGACCTATATCTGTCCCATGCATCCTCAGATTATGCAAAATGAACCCGGAGGTAACTGCCCGATCTGCGGGATGAACCTGGTCGCAAAAGAGGCCGCGATACCAGCAGGGGATACGCCGCAGGTGTTTCTGCAGGCTGCTGTTATCCAGAACATGGGGGTACGTACCGCAAAGGTAGTTCGTAATGTACTCCATAAAAAGATCCGCACCCAGGGCCTGGTTACACCTGATGTTGAGCGTCTCTTATCAATTCATCCCAGGGCTGGAGGGTGGGTAGAAAAGCTGCATTTATTGACGGAAGGTGACAGGGTGGAGCGCAAGGAAGAATTGATCGACTTCCATTCGCCCTGGATCAACCAGGTTCAGCTCGATTTTATCACCGCCCTGGAAGAGTATGATCAGACTGCTTTTGAGCCCAGCAGAAAGACTGAACTGGTTGCCAGGGTTGATTCACTGCGAAATTCGTTGCGTCTACTGAATGTGATGGATATGGATATCATGCGTATTGAAAACAGTCGCAAAGTACAGAATACAATTCAAATGTATGCGCCGCAGGGCGGTGTCATTACCCGTCTTAATGTGAGTGAAGGCAGCTATGTCGAGCCTTATGACTCTATGTTTACCATAGTTGATCTAAGCAAGGTATGGGTGATGGTTGATATTTACGAACATCAGGCACCCTGGGTAAGAAAGGGCAACATAGTCGAGATTAAGGCGCCCGCCATCCCGGCAAGGACCTGGAATGGTGTTGTTGACTACATTTATCCGCAAGTGGATCCAAAGACGCGAACACTGCGGGCACGCATTACTCTGGCTAATCCGGACGAGGCATTGTTGTTGAATATGTTCGTCGAGGTCGGCATTACAGCAAATGCCACAAAACAGAGCGTGCTGACGGTGCCTCGCGATGCGGTTATTATTACCGGTGAGCGTGAAACAGTAATCAAATCACTGGGCAAGGGTCACTTCCAGCCGGTTGAGGTTAAAACCGGAAGGCGTGGAGAAGGCAATGTCGAAATCCTGTCCGGCTTGCAACAGGGTGATGAAATTGTGGTTTCCGGTCAGTTCCTTATTGACTCCGAATCCAGTCTGCAGGCCAGCTTTTTACGCATGTCGGAGTAGCTAACTCGGATATTTCATAGGAGCGCTACATGCGTCTTAAGTATTTGAATATAATAAAAAACACTTGTGTATTAAAAGAAACACTATGTCCCCAACAACGCTATGCAGTTTTTGGAAAAATCTCAGCGGCCACTTTGCCCGATTCGCCTGCAACCATAGCTATTGCTATGCTTTTCGACGAATCGAACAAACTGACTCACTGAGATATTCTCCAAAATTCTGCATTCCTATGAAGTATCCGAGTTAACATGCCGCTACGTATTATCGAGTGGTCATTAAAGAACCGTCTGCTGGTGCTGTTTGCCACCTTTTTTATCACCATCTGGGGCTGGGTTTCGGTTCAGGAAACATCTTTTGATGCAATCCCGGACCTGTCCGATGTGCAGGTTGTCATCAAAACCAGTTATGCCGGGCAGTCGCCAAGAGTAATCGAAGAGCAGGTGACTTACCCGATTACCACCACCATGATGTCGGTGCCCGGTACCCGGGTGGTTCGTGGTTACTCCTTTTTTGGTGACTCTTATGTTTATGTCATCTTTGATGATGAGACCGATATCTACTGGGCACGCTCCCGCGTACTGGAGTATCTGAACCAGGCTTCTTCCAGCCTTCCGCCGGGTGTGGTGCCTCGGCTCGGTCCCGATGCATCGGGGGTGGGCTGGATTTACAGTTATGCACTGGTTGACCACAGTGGCAGTCTGGATCTGTCACAGCTTCGCAGCCTGCAGGACTGGTTCCTGAAGTACGAGCTTCAGGGTGTTAAAGGCGTCTCGGAAGTGGCCACCGTTGGCGGCATGGTAAAACAGTACCAGGTGGTATTAAATCCAGAAAAACTACGTGCCTACGGCATTCCTATCAAAAAAATATCTGCAGCAATCCGCAATGCCAACCGCGAAGTAGGTGGCTCGGTGATTGAAATGGCTGAATCCGAGTACATGGTTCGCACTCGTGGTTATCTCGGTTCGCTTCAGGATATTGAGCAGATTCCCATTGATGTGACAACAGAAGGCATTCCGATCCTGTTGCAGGACCTGGCGTATGTACAGATCGGTCCGGAAATGCGCCGTGCCGTAGCGGAGCTTGATGGTGAAGGCGAAGTGACAGGCGGCATCGTAGTGATGCGTTATGGGGAGAATGCGCTGAGTACGATCAACGCTGTTAAAGAAAAGCTGGAGAGCCTGAAGTCAGGCTTGCCGGAAGGGGTAGAGGTCGTCGAGACCTATGATCGCTCGGGACTCATTGTCCGCTCAGTCGATAATCTATTTGAAAAACTGATTCAGGAGCTTGTTGTCATTGCACTGGTCTGCCTGCTATTTCTTTTTCATATCCGTTCATCTTTTGTCGCCATCATAACCCTGCCTCTGGGCATACTGATCGCTTTCATTATCATGAGGCAGCAGGGCATCAATGCTAATATTATGTCACTGGGTGGTATTGCGATTACCATCGGTGCCATGGTGGATGCCGCCATTGTCATGATCGAGAACGTACATAAACATCTGGAGCGGGCAGGCTCAAAACTCAGTGATGAAGAACGCTGGTCTTTAATCGGCAAGGCGACTGCCGAGGTCGGTCCGGCACTTTTCTATTCGCTGCTCATCATCACCCTGAGTTTTTTACCGGTGTTTGCACTGGAAGCACAGGAGGGTAAGCTGTTTAGTCCACTGGTTTTCACCAAGACCTTTGCCATGGCTGCAGCGGCCGGACTGTCGGTCACCCTGGTGCCGGTGCTTATGGGTTACTTTATTCGCGGTAATATTCCGGCAGAATCTAACAACCCGCTGATCCGTTTTTTGATTGCGCTCTACCGGCCTTTGTTAGCTTCCACGCTTGAAAAGCCGCGTCTGGTTCTACTGCTGTCTCTGGTTCTTGTGATCAGCATTACACTGCCGTTGTTCGGTGTGAAAGGCCTGGTGGAACCTATGGAATGGCCGGCTAAGCTGGTGCAGCAGGTAGATCCTGAGCTCGGTGATGAAATGCTGGATAACATCGAAGAACTAGAGCATAAACTGGGCAGTGGCTGGCGTCAGGTTTTTACTGGAATCCCCTGGCTGGCCCGACTGGGTTCTGGACTGGGTTCTGAGTTCATGCCCGACCTGTTCGAAGGCGATCTGATGTATATGCCCACCACATTGCCCAGTCTCTCTATCGGCAAGGCACGTGAACTGCTGCAGCAGACAGATCGTCTGATTAAACTGACTCCCGAGGTGGAGCGGGTATTTGGCAAGATCGGCCGCGCAGAAACCGCCACCGACCCGGCACCACTGACCATGATAGAAACCCTGATCAAACTTAAACCGCGTGATCAATGGCGCCCGGGGTTGACCCTGGAGGACCTGAAACATGAGCTGGATCAACGCGTCAAATTCCCCGGGCTGACTAATGCCTGGATCATGCCGATCAAGACCCGCATCGACATGCTTTCAACCGGTATCAAGACCCCGGTGGGGGTGAAAGTGGCTGGCAGCGATATTAAAATTATTGAGAAAATAGGCCTTGAGATCGAGCAGGTGCTGATGAAGCTAGCAGGCACCGCTTCGGTCTATTCTGAGCGGGTGGCTGGCGGCCGCTATATCGAGATCATTCCCAAAAGACTGGAGGCAGCCCGACTGGGACTCAATATAGAAGACATCAATGAGATCGTCAGCGTTGCGGTGGGTGGCATTAATATCACCCAGACGGTAGAGGGGCTGGAGCGGTACCCGGTTAACCTGCGTTTTCCGCGGGAGCAGAGAGATGATGTGCAAAAGTTGATGGAACTGCCACTGGTTACCAGCACTGGCGCGCAGATACCGCTGGCACAGATCGCAGAGATCAAGGTGGTTGATGGCCCACCTATGCTGAAGAGCGAAAATGGCCGGCTGAATGGCTGGACTTTTGTCGATATCCGCAATATTGACCTGGGCAGTTATGTGCATGAGGCAAAAGAGGCGGTGCAGCGACAGGTCAAGTTACCACCGGGTTATTCTATCTCATGGGCTGGCCAGTACGAATATATGCTGAGAGCACACGATAAATTGCTGAAAGTTGTTCCTATGACCCTGTTAATTATCTTTGTACTGCTGTATCTGATTTTCCGTCGAACCATGGAAGCGGTTATGGTTTTATTTTCACTGCCGTTTGCTCTTGTTGGCGGTTTCTGGTTACTTCTTTTCCTGGATTATAATCTTTCGGTTGCGGTCACTGTTGGTTTTATCGCTCTGGCGGGAGTCGCTGCTGAATTTGGCGTGATTATGCTTATCTATCTTGATAAAGCCATCGAGGAGAGAAGTCGCGCCGGTCAGCTGAATAATGCGCAGCAGCTAAAAGATGCAATCATGGAGGGCGCGGTGCTTCGGGTGCGGCCCAAGGCTATGACTGTTGCGGTGATTATCGCCGGTTTAATGCCAATTATGCTGAGTGATGGTACCGGCTCTGAGGTGATGCAGCGCATTGCAGCACCAATGATCGGCGGCATGATAACAGCGCCGCTGTTATCGATGTTTGTCCTGCCTGCTGTTTATTACCTGTGGAAACGCTGGCAGCTTGGTCATATCGACTAATAGATGAACCCGACAGATTCGTGGCGGGCAGCGCCCCACTACTGTCCCACTGTTAGAAAACCGACATACTTTGGCCTTACCTTTCTTAGACACGCGGTGAATCGACCTACACGGATGTAGGAAATGCAGATATTGCAGGAGCAAATATCTGCCATCCATGGAGGCTCCGCTTTCGCATCCATGCGAAAGAGGGTCTAAGGAAGGTAAGGCCAAACCATGTCTCCCAGAATTTGTTGCTGCAACTTACTGAAACAACGCCTTTTAGATACTTCTTAGTGTTATGAATGGGTGCTGCCTGTCTGAAAGCCTCGTTCGCATGGATGCGAAAGCGGAGCCTACAAGGACGTATCTACGGCGACTTTCAGACAGGCAGCACCCATTCATCTCTCTACACCTTTATCTGAGTATTGCAATCTACATTACTAGCTGGAGGCTAATATTTTATAGATTTGGTTGGACAGCAGTGGGGCATTGCCCAAGCTGCCAATCTGCCATTAAATGTGGTGATAAAAAATGATTAGCATTAACCATAAATACGTGTTGGCATTATTTCTCGTAATGTCTTCGACCAGTTGATAATGTGTTCACCGGAGGCGAGTGTTGGTTGCACAATGGAATCGGCTTGCGGTGATAAATCACTTATAGAAATAGTTGCCATTGCCGGTTTGTTTCCGTAACTAATAATAAAATCTTTATTATCCAGTGTCTGGCTGAGGCCGCGCGGCTTCTCGAAACCATAGGCTTTTATAATTTTTTTATCTTTTATTGACCAGAAGGTTAGTAAGTTAGCATCCGGGTGGGTGACAGCAGCGATAGTTTGTTGTTGATTGATTTCGATACTTAGTGCTTCACCGGTCATGCGTTTGATGACTACATCAGGCTCGGTCATGGTAGTCATGCTTTCATCTTGCCTGCGAATACTGATACCACCAGAAAGGCCTGTGTTTTGTGAATCAACGGGTGCGGATGCAATGATTAAGTCATTATCATCTGTGATTTTAAAATGCCCGCAGTTTAGACTGCTCTGATATAAGCCGTCGTTTTCAAGCTTAATCCGTTCGATTAATTTTTCTGTATCCAGGTCTATGCTGACCAGTGATGGCTGGTGAAAGCCTGACTCTGATTTACCTGTGTTACTGACTGTCAATACATTATCTTTGTTTAGTTGACAGTCATGTGGTGACAGGCCCAGGGTTGGTAATTGTTTGACTGTTTCGAGTGTTTTGCTATCACGAATGCAAATGCTTCCTTGTTTATTATTCAGGTTACTTTCTATGCAGTAAATTTTGTTCCCATCTTGACTAAAAGCGGCATGGCCGGAAAAAACCCGGTTTTCTGTGCTGTAAAATGTTCGCTTAACCGATTGGTGTCTGTAAATCTATTTCACATGCGTTTCTGCCATTTTTTTCAAAACAGAGAATACGGTATTTATTGACAGGGTCAATCAGGATGTCGTGAGGAAGAAAGTGTGTTTCGATTATTCTTTTTTCTTTTTGTGTGAGGTTGATTATTAGCAGTGCATTTTGTATTGCATTGCTGTCAGTAAAGCTGCCTCCAGCAAGCAAAATATTTTCGTCCGGATTAAAAAACTTTTTATGTGTGCAGGCGGCCAAATGAGCAGATAGCAAACTGACAGAAAATAATTTTAGAAATGACCGGCGTGGGATGTTGTGGTTATTGGCCATACTTGTTCTCAATACAGGACCTCTTAACACTATTTGAATCGTTACTGTTGCCCCTGAAAAAACGCCAATCAAGGCACGAGGCGCGTGGTTTGGTCGATCCAAATGAGTAACGAGTAACGCAGAGTGGCGCTTTTTCAGGGGCAACCCGAAGGGCCGGGTCCATTTTTCCAGTTAACTGCGTTATCAGTCGTTTATTTAACATGGCTAAACTGCTCTCCTTCTGCCTTGTTAACCAAAAAAATGGCTCCCGGCAGCAATGATTCAAATAGTGTTAACAGGTCCTAACAAGTCGAGAAATAGCTTAACAGAGATTGGTGCTTTTAGCCGTTTCCGCAGATAATACTTCGCCTCATAACACTCGAGAATGCTGAAGCTGTATAATGCTACTATTTTGAACACCCTGGAGAATATTGTGCAGTCTGGCCCAAGAGAAATTGTAACCCCGTTTCGTCCTATTCCACTGGATGTGCCTGAAGGGATGGCAGCGAATGAGTTTTTTAACAGTACTGAAAATTTAAATGATCTGTCGAATAATAATGGCCTGTTAAAAAATCCGGAAGATTTACTGTTATATCGAAAAGCTTTGGGCCATAGTAACGAGTTCGATACCTCGATTATTTATAACACGTCCAAATCAATCCTCGATCCACTCGGCAGGCCGGTACGTCGTACCCAGGTTCCCGAGCTTACAAAAAAATCCTGGAATCGTATGAATCAGATCATTATTGATTTTATGGTTGAACAATACCCCGATCCGGATGAAGCGTTGCTACTGGCAGGTGAAGCCAGCCTGGATGCCACCTGGCCATTAACGTCTCCCGGTGTGCCCAGTATTCGTATGCTGCATAACCATTTTATTGTGTTTAATAAAAAAGCCTTACGTGATGCGCCGTTTGCAGATTCGGCTAATCCGAACCTGACCGATGGTGGTCAGCACAGTTTATTTCAGGCTTATATGCGCGATGTGTACAGTGATTTTTTCTCATCACTGGACTTTACAATTTTGAAACAGACCAGCAAAGGTTCAGCAAAAATTGAATTGACGGGCTATCCGCAGGGGCTGCCAAGCTGGAAAGTGCAGGGTGGTGTTGATGCGCTGAAAGATATTCGTTTCTGGCAGGAGTATGATCAGATTTTGATGGGCTTTATTGATTTTTACCGTGCTTTTTTTACCCAGGTATCGACCCGTAATGCGCCGGTACCGGAAGGCTCCTATTTTCCAGAGCAAATTGAAAGTATTCTGCTGTTTAATAACGACTTTAAGGCGTCAGCGAAAAAGGTAAGAGATCAATGCATTACCGATGCAAAATATGCCAATGCTATTCGTTGGCAACCCGCTTTTAAACAGCTGATTTACCGAAACGATGAAGGCGATTTAATTGTCACCATCAGCCAGAACTCGATTGGTAATGCGATTACTGAATTACTGGGTGTGGTGGTCAAGCGTGTTCCTGATGCGGATGCCTATGAAAAAGCAGAGCCGGCACTAATAGAGAAGTTACTGGAAGTCAGGGATCGCCTGATAAAGGCAGACCTGGGTGATGCCATAGAAACGCCGTATTGGTAACTTTAATTGTAAAAAATTATTTACCGCAGAGGCGCGGAGGCGCAGAGAAAAACATATTTATTTTTGCGCCGTAGGCGCAGTTATTATGAAAAACTCTGCGCCTCCGCGTCTCTGCGGTAAAAAAATCTTTTTGCTTGTGAATTGGCTATAATCAATATTCATATGATTAGTTCTAAACAAAAAACTCTTGCCGGTTACGGCTGCGAAGACGTTGATCCGCGCGGTTTTGTGAGCCTGATGGATTTATATGAAAACAACTACCTGCGTTTACGCAGGCTGATTCCTGATTTGTCTAAACTGCCTGACAGGGCGGCATCACGTTTACCGGGATGTTTAAGTTTGCACGTGAGCATACTGGAACGCACAAAATTTACCACGACATTATGTTTAACCTATTGTTTTGAAGAGGGTGGGCGCGGCATGGAAGAGCCGGCTTTAACGATTCGTGTATACCATGATGCTAAGCAGGTGGAAGTACTTACCGGTCACCTTCGACACGGGCAGCAACGATTTCACCACATTCCAGAGAAAGCGATAAAAATAAAATGGAAGCTAAACCGGTTTTTATATAAGTGGCTGGGCTACTGCCTGCACCTGGGGCACCATTTTCCCGCCATCAAGCCCGCTCTGCAAAATAAGGCAATTACGCAAAAGCCCTTACCTGGCCTTGCTCTGAACGAGGCTCCGCTGAGTAAATAACCCTGAAAGCTGGATCCGAAGCCTCTTTTTCGCGATTATTGTCTTGTTATAACGAAAAATTACCATCCTGTTGCGTTTTCATCCGCTTTAATGGTGCGCAGAAACACTGGCTGTGTTAATATCTGGGGGTTTATAAGACGCATTTTAATGCGTTATTTTTTTGGCTGGCAGATGGCGATAATGGCACTGCACAGACCCTTTGATGGAACCTGGACTGAAGTTTAAGTACACCTCTAAATGACTGAATTTGCAAAAGAAATATCTCCGGTAAATCTCGAAGACGAAATGCGGCAATCCTATCTGGATTACGCCATGAGTGTCATTGTTGGACGCGCCCTGCCCGATGTTAGGGATGGCCTTAAGCCGGTGCATCGTCGCGTATTATATGCAATGAGTGTGCTGGGCAATGACTTCAACAAACCTTATAAAAAATCAGCCCGTGTGGTCGGTGATGTTATTGGTAAATATCACCCGCATGGTGATACCGCTGTATATGACACTATCGTGCGTATGGCGCAGCCATTTTCATTACGTTATATGCTGGTGGATGGCCAGGGCAACTTCGGTTCGGTTGATGGTGATGCGCCGGCAGCCATGCGTTACACCGAAGTGCGCATGTCAAAAATCGCCCATGAATTACTTGCCGATTTAGATAAAGAAACGGTTGATTTTGCAGAGAACTATGATGGTTCTGAATCAGAACCAGTGGTTATGCCAACCCGGGTACCGAATATGCTGGTGAACGGTTCATCCGGTATTGCTGTAGGTATGGCAACCAATATGCCACCGCATAACCTGGGCGAAGTGATTAATGCCTGCCTGGCATTGATTAATAATCCTGAATTGTCGATCGATGAGTTGATGCAGCATATCCCTGCGCCTGATTTGCCGACTGCGGCATTTATTAACGGCGTAAAAGGTATTCGTCAGGCCTATCAGACGGGTCGTGGTCGCATGGTGATGCGATCTCGTGCAGAGATAGTTGAAAATGATAAAGGCAAGCAGTCGATTATCGTTTCTGAGCTTCCTTACCAGGTAAATAAGGCACGTTTGATTGAACGTATTGCCGAGCTGGTGAAAGAAAAACGTATTGAAGGTATTTCAGCACTGCGAGACGAGTCTGACAAAGATGGGATGCGCATTGTCGTTGAAATAAAACGCGGTGAAGTTGGTGATGTGATTCTTAATAACCTGTTTTCACAAACTTCCATGCAATGTGTTTTTGGTATCAATATGGTGGCGCTGGTTGATGGCCAGCCACAGTTACTGAATCTTAAACAAATACTGGAGGCTTTTTTACGGCATCGCCGTGAAGTGGTAACGCGTCGCACGATTTATGAGCTGCGCAGGGCACGCGCTCGTGCGCATGTCCTGGAAGGCCTGGCTTTAGCGCTGGCTAATATCGATGAAGTTATCGAGATGATCAAAAACTCAGCCAATCCTGCTGAAGCCAAGGCCGGCCTGGTACAAAAAATCTGGCCAGCCGGTATGGTGATTGATATGGTGTCTCGCGCAACCGCGGATGCAGACACCAGCGCCTCCCGGCCTGATGATTTAGATCCACAATATGGCCTGAAAGACGACGGTTATCATCTTTCTGAAGTGCAGGCTCAAGCCATTCTTGATTTAAAACTGCATCGCTTGACAGGGCTTGAGCAGGATAAAATTGTTAATGAATTCCAGCAGATACTGGACATTATTAAAGCTTTAATTGAAATACTTTCCAACCCGGAACGTTTGCTTGAAGTGATACGTGAGGAGCTGGAAGAGATTCGGAATAACTACGCTGACGAACGTCGCAGTGAGATCATGGCCGACGAGCTTGATTTCGACATGGAAGATCTCATTGCCGAGGAAGATGTTGTAGTTACCTTCTCGCATGAAGGTTATGCCAAGTCGCAGCAGATGGATGTTTATAATACGCAACGTCGCGGCGGCCGTGGTAAATCTGCCACGGCAATGAAAACAGAAGATTTCATTGATAAGTTATTTATTGCCAATACGCACGATACCCTGCTGTGTTTTTCCAGTCGCGGAAAAGTGTACTGGTTGAAAGTATACCAGTTGCCGATGGCCGGGCGTGGTTCACGTGGCAAGCCTATTATTAACCTGTTGCCTCTGGAAGAGGGCGAGCGTATTAATGCAGTGATGCCGATTCGTGAATACGATGAGAACCGCTTTGTCTTTATGGCGACCAGCTCCGGTACAGTGAAGAAAACCGCATTGTCTAACTTCTCCCGGCCTCGCGCTTCCGGCATTAAAGCCATTGAATTTCGTGATGACGACAAATTAGTTGATGTTGTTATTACCAATGGCAGTGATCACATCATGTTGCTTGCTGATTCAGGCAAGTGTGTTCGTTTCTCAGAAACGGATGTGCGTTCCATGGGCAGAACAGCTGGCGGTGTGCGCGGTATCCGAATAAAAGAGGATCAGGAAGTGATTGCCATGATTAAGGTCGAAGCAGGCGGTTCAATTTTAACCTCGACTGAAAATGGTTTTGGCAAACGCACGAATGTCGATGACTACCCACTCAAAGGTCGTGGTGGTCAGGGTGTTATTTCTATTAAAACCAATGAGCGTAACGGCAAGATTGTTGGTGCGGTTCAGGTTCACAGTGATGATGATTTCATGATGATTACTGACCATGGCACATTGGTACGTATTGCTGTTTCTGATGTCAGCGAGATGGGTCGTAATACCCAGGGAGTACGCCTGATTCGTCTGACAAAAGGCGAGAAGCTGGTGGAAATCGAAAAAATCGAAGTGCTTGCCGATGTCAATATAGAAGGTGATGATGCGATCGAGGGCGACGATAATGCAGGCGAGTCACCGGATGACACGATACCTGAAGAATAATTAAATCCCTGCAGGTGCGGATATCTTTGCTAACAGTGTGTACCGCGATGAGCTCTTGATTAATAGTCAATCGTGGAATAAAGTCCCGCTCCTGCATTTAAAAACAATAAGTTATAAAGCAAACTTAATTCAAATTATTAGTAAATATCTAGCGTAGCAATCATATGAGCAGAGTATATAATTTTAGTGCGGGTCCGGCTGCACTACCAATAGACGTATTAGAACAGGCACAGGCAGAAATGCTGGACTGGAACGGTTCCGGTATGTCAGTGATGGAAATGAGTCATCGCGGTAAAGACTATATGTCTATTGCTGCCAAAGCGGAAGCTGATTTACGTCAGCTGATGACAATTCCCGATAATTACAAAGTGCTGTTTCTGCAGGGCGGTGCCAGCAGCCAGTTTGCTATGGTGCCGATTAACCTGCTTAATGGCAAAAAATCGGCTGATTACATACTGACCGGCCAATGGTCTAAAAAAGCAGTGGCTGAAGCAAAACGTTACTGTGATGTGAACCTGGTTGCAGATACCACGGACAGCAAATTTACTACGGTGCCTGATGCGGCGAGCCTTATTTTTGACCCTGATGCTGCCTATGTACACTACACACCTAATGAGACTATCGCCGGCGTGGAGTTTCCTTACATCCCGGATACAGGTGATGTACCTTTAGTAGCAGATATGTCATCGACCATATTATCTCGTCATATCGATGTCTCAAAATTTGGTGTCATTTATGCGGGGGCGCAAAAAAATATTGGTCCAGCCGGTCTCACCATTGTAATTATTCGTGAAGATTTAATTGGTACTGCAGATCCAGCTATGCCGGTTATGTATGATTACAAAACTCATGCAGACAATGATTCAATGTATAACACGCCACCGACCTATAGCTGGTATATGGCCGGCCTGGTTTTTGCCAGAGGATTAAGACTGGGTGGCATGAATGCGATAGAAAAGATGAATCAGCATAAAGCTGAAAAACTTTATAAAGTGATTGATGACTCTGCCTTTTACAGTAACCCGGTTGCACAGAACTGCCGTTCATGGATGAATGTGCCTTTTATTCTGGCAAATGCTGATCTTGATGCGAGCTTCCTTGAGCAGGCTGCAGCAGGGGGCTTAACGTCATTAAAAGGCCATCGCTCAGTCGGCGGCATGCGCGCCAGTATCTACAATGCGATGCCGGAAGAAGGCGTTGATGCGTTGATTGCATTTATGCGGGAATTTGAGCGCACACAGGCTTAAAAGAAGTTGGCAGTTATCAGTCGGCAGTTTGCAGTTAAAAGCTTTGTTTTTACTGCAAACTGATAACTGCCTACTGCCAACTCATCAAACATATAATTGTGGATTTATAAAGACCACATACTGATTTTATAATTACTAACTTTTTGGATATAACCAATGTTTAACATCAAAACCATCAACAACATTTCTGATAAAGGTTTAAGTCGCCTACCTGCTGAAATTTATTCGGTGGATCCGGATATTGAAAACCCCGATGCAATTATTCTACGTTCGCAAAATTTACACGATATGGAAGTGCCATCAAACCTTAAAGTTGTTGGCCGTGCCGGTGCGGGGACAAATAATGTGCCAGTAGAAAAACTTGGGGAACATGGCATTGTGGTATTTAATGCACCTGGTGCAAATGCCAATGCAGTTAAAGAACTGGTTGTTTGCGGCATGTTACTAGCTTGCAGAAATATCTGTCAGGCATGGCAATATGCCGCTAATGTTGAAGGCTCTGATGAACAGCAAAATAAAGCTGTTGAAGCAGGCAAGAAAAAATATGTCGGTTATGAATTACCCGGTCGTACACTTGGTGTTGTTGGTCTGGGTGCAATAGGTGTGGAAATTGCCAATGCTGCGGTAGCCCTGGGCATGCGCGTGGTTGGTTTTGACCCTACGATCACAGTAAAAAGTGCCTGGAAGATGTCTTCTTTAGTAGAAGAAATGGCCAGTATAGAAGAGCTGCTGAAAGAAGCTGATTTTGTTACTTTTCATGTACCTTTAATCGATGCAACGCTTAATTTATTAAACAGTAAACGCATTGCTGGCATGAAAGATGGTGCAGTGATTTTAAATTTTGCACGTAATGGTGTTGTCGATGATGAAGCAGCGCTTGCTGCGCTTGAATCGGGTAAATTAAGCGCTTATGTCTGTGATTTCCCGTCTGAGAAATTAAAACGAAACGAACGTGTCATCACTTTACCGCATCTTGGTGCTTCAACTGTTGAAGCGGAAGAAAATTGTGCCATGATGATCGCTGACCAGATAAAAGATTTTCTGGAAAACGGTAATATCAGAAATTCGGTTAATTTCCCTACCGTAAAATTGCCACGTGGCGGTAAATCACGAGTTGCACTTACCCATAAAAACATGCCGGATATGATCGCGAAAATCACTGCCGCAGTTGGTGATGCAGGGTTTAATATTCACCATATGCGCAATGAATCAAAAAATGACCTGGCATATACTTTAATGGACATTGAGTGTGAAATTGGTGAAGATTTAATCGGAAAATTTGGCGCCATTGAAGGTGTATTAAAAGCGCGTAAGGTTTAAAAAATTATTTTACCGCAGAGGCGCGGAGACACAGAGAAAAACTTAAATTATATATTTTGCGCCGTAGGCGCAAGTTATGTTTAACAACTCTGCGTCTCTGTCTCTGCGTGAATACCCTGTATAGTGTAGTAATATAAAAGTTTATGACCAACGATGTAACAGACCCGCTTGTTGAAATACGTCAACGTATCGATGAAATAGACATAGTCGATTCAGGAACTGGTTTCTGAGCGTGCTGCCTGTGCCGCGCAGGTGGCGAGGGTCAAACAACAGCAGGGCGAAACCGGACATTTCTACCGTCCTGAACGTGAAGCACAGGTATTACGTGCGGTCATGCAGCGAAATACCGGGCCGCTGGCTAACGAAAGCATTGCCGGTATCTTTCGTGAGATCATGGCCGCCTGCCTGGCGCTGGAAAAACCATTGAAAATTGCCTTTTTAGGTCCGGAAGGTACCTATACCCATGCAGCTGCCTGCAAACATTTTGGTAATTTAATCGAGCCATATTCTGTCAGCAGTATCGAAGAAGTTTTTCGTCTGGTTGAGGCACAAGGCGCAAACTTTGGTGTTGTTCCGGTAGAAAATTCAACCGAAGGCATGGTTAACCATACCCTGGATCTGTTGATGAATTCCAGCCTGTCAATTAGCGGCGAAGTGACGCTTCGTATTCGTCATAATTTATTAAGTAAAGAATCCGATTTGTCATCCGTTAAACGTGTTTATGCGCATCAACAATCGATTGCGCAATGCCGTTTGTGGCTGGCTAAAAATTTACCGAATGCAGAAGTTATTGCAGTAAACAGTAATGCCGAAGCGGTATTAATAACACGGGATCATAAAAATTCTGCAGCGATTGCCGGTATAATGGCTGCCGAGTTATATGATGTTGCCGTATTAAGCCCGGATATTGAAGATGAACCGCACAATACCACCCGTTTTGTCATTATTGGTCAATATCAGGCGCCACCCAGCGGTGCTGACCGCACCAGTCTACTGGTGTTTGCCCATAATCGCCCGGGTTCGCTGTACAGTTTACTGAAACCACTGGCAAAACGTAACATCAGCATGAGTAACATTGAATCAAGACCTTCGCGCAGCGGTGTCTGGGAGTACGTGTTTTTTATTGATATTGACGGTCACCAGGGCGATGCGCAAATAGCTGAAGCCATTGAAGAAATTGAAAAATCATCAGCCATGGTAAAAATACTTGGTTCATACCCTAAAGCAGTGTTGTAACCGTGGCGCAGTCTTTTCTTAAACTGGCGACAAAGGGCGTGCAGCAGCTGATACCCTATCAGCCGGGAAAACCGGTTGAAGAGCTCGAGCGTGAGTTAGGTATATCGGATTCTATCAAGCTGGCATCAAACGAAAATCCACTGGGTCCAAGTCCTTTGGCATTGCATGCCATTTCAACTATTTTACCTTCCATTCATTATTACCCTGATGGTGGTGGTTTTGTTTTAAGCAATAAACTGGCAGAAAAACACCAGGTTCATGTTTCAAGCATAACACTGGGTAATGGTTCTAATGATATTCTGGAGCTGGTAACACGTGCATTTTTAACGCCGACACATTCGGCTGTTTTTTCTGAGTATTCTTTTGCTGTGTATCCTATTGTTGTACAGGCAGTGGGTGCAAAAGCGAACGTTGCTAAAGCCTTTCCTGAAAGTCATGAGAGCATGCCATTGGGTCATGATCCGGATGCACTGCTTTCACAGATTGATGAAAACACGCGCATTGTTTTCATTGCCAATCCGAATAACCCGACAGGGACATGGTTAAGCCCAGCTGTACTGGAAGATCTGTTTAGTAATATAAGACAGGACATTATCATTGTTCTTGACCTGGCATATACAGAGTATATGGATGAAAATATCAAACCACCGATCAAACAGTGGTTAGAAAAATTTCCCAATTTGGTGGTGACACAGACTTTTTCAAAAGTATATGCACTGGCAGGTTTAAGAATTGGTTATTCAATTTCAAATCCGGAAATTGCAGATATTTTAAACCGGGTTCGCCAGCCGTTTAATACTAATCTGCTCGCACAAACTGCCGCAATAGCAGCACTGGATGATGCTGAACATGTTATTAAAAGTGTTGAGATGAATAACGCAGGGAAAAAATATTTACAGAACGCATTTACTGCAATGAATCTGAATTATTTGCCAACCATGGGTAATTTTATTTCTGTTAACGTCAAACAGGAAGGTTTCCTGTTGTACCAAAAGCTTCTGCAGCAAGGAGTAATCGTCAGGCCGGTTTCAAATTATCATATGCCAGAATATTTGAGAATAACGATAGGCACGCTACAACAAAATGAACGTTTTGTTGAAACATTGAAGCACTGTTTGTGACCAGGCAGAGCCTCGTTGCCACGCGCGAGATGCTTTAAAGAGTATTTTTAATAATGGTCAGTTTAAAAAATATTTTGCGCTTTTCGCGGCTAAATGATGTTGCATATTTTCACCGTCTCGCTAGCGTGGCAACAAGGTACTGGATGAATAGCTTACAGTCATGACAAAATTAATAAACAATTTATGTGTTATCGGCACTGGCTTAATAGGTGGTTCGTTTTGCCTGGCATTAAAACAGGCAGGTGCCTGTGAAAAAATTATCGGCGCGGGGCGCAGTGAAGAAACTTTACTAAAAGCACAGCAGTTAAATATTATTGATAGCTATGAAACCGACATAACTAAAGCTGTAGAAGAGGCTGATGTTGTTTTTGTTTCTGTACCCTTAGGCGCAATGCAAACGGTATTTGAAAAAATCGCTAGCGGTTTGCAGCAGGCAAATAATAAGCGAGCCATTATTACTGATGCCGGCAGTTCTAAACAACAGGTTCAGCTAATAGCCGATAGAATATTTGCAGACACGTTTTCAGACAAGGCGGAAGGTTTTCACTACAGCCGTTTTGTTGCAGGGCACCCCATTGCGGGCACGGAAAATAGTGGGCCGGATGCAGCTTTTGCTGACCTGTTTAAAGATCGGCGTGTTATCCTTACACCAACAGAAAATACGGATACAGATGCGATAAAGCTGGTCACTCAACTTTGGCATACAACGGGCGCACTGGTTGAGACAATGGATGCGGAGCATCATGATAAAGTGTTAGCGGCAACCAGCCATCTACCCCACATACTGGCATTTGGTTTAGTGCATTGTCTGGAAAATATGGACGATATAGAAGATGTTTTTCGTTTTGCTGCGGGTGGTTTTCGTGATGTTACGCGCATTGCCTCCAGTGACCCGGTTATGTGGCGAGACATCTGCCTGCATAATCAGCAGCCGATTCTCGATATGATGAAGCGTTATAAAGATGAGCTGGATTTGTTATATAATGCACTTGAAGCGGGAGACGGCGAAAAACTGATGGAAGTTTTTCAGCATGCAAAACAAACCCGCGATAAATTCACCCATTAACCTTTATTTGTCATCTTGAACGAAGCTGAAAGATCTTATACACCCGGGCATAAGATTTCTCCCTCTGGTCGAAATGACGGTATTTTATTGTCATAATTAAAATATGAAATTTATCGTACAAGGCGGCCTGAATGGTAGCCCGAATAAACCAGGGCTTCACGGCTCAATTCGTGTGCCTGGCGACAAGTCCATTTCTCATCGTTCCATAATGTTTGCTTCACTTGCAGAAGGCACAAGTCATATCAATGGTTTCCTGGAAGGCGAAGACAGTTTAAATACCTTGCGTGCATTTCAGACGATGGGTGTCAAGATTGATGGTCCCAACGATGGCAGGGTGACTATTCAGGGTGTCGGCATGTTTGGCTTAACGGCTCCAGCCCGGGCACTTGAGCTTGGTAATTCAGGAACGTCCATGCGTTTGCTCGCGGGTTTACTGGCAGGGCAGAAATTTGATGTTGAGTTAACGGGGGATAATTCTTTATCAAAACGTCCAATGAAGCGCGTGACCGATCCGTTGTCAGAAATGGGGGCGAAAATTGAAACGGCTGAAGGCGGTAAACCGCCACTAAAAATTAGCGGTAACCAATTGTTAAATAATATTAGTTATCAAATGCCAATGGCAAGTGCACAGGTGAAATCCTGTTGCTTGCTGGCCGGTATGTATGCGCAGGGAAAAACCTGTGTAACAGAACCCGCGATAACACGTGATCATACCGAACGGATGTTAAAAGCTTTTGCTTGTGATGTTGAGGTTAACGGTTCCACTGCCTGTGTGACGGGCCCGGCAAAATTAATCGCGACCGATATTGATGTGCCCGCAGATATTTCATCAGCGGCCTTTTTCATGGTGGGTGCGAGCATTGCAGATGATTCAGACATTGTTTTACAGCATGTTGGGATTAATCCTACGCGTACCGGTGTCATTAATATATTAAAACTAATGGGTGCGGACATCACTACCTTTAACCAGATAGAAGTAGGTGGTGAACCGGTAGCGGATATTCGAATAAGAAGCGCCAGGTTAAAAGGGATTCGCATTCCTGAAGGCCTGGTACCACTGGCAATTGACGAATTCCCGGTATTATTCATTGCTGCGGCCTGCGCAGAGGGGCAGACCGTCGTAACCGGTGCTGCAGAGTTAAGGGTTAAGGAAAGTGACCGCATTCAGGTAATGGCTGAAGGTTTAAAAAAACTTGGTGTCGACGCACAGGCCACCGATGATGGCATGATAATTCAGGGTGGAGAAATCGGCGCCGGAACAGTACATAGCCATGATGATCACCGTATTGCAATGGCGTTTGCGATGGCATCTTTGTCTGCCAGCGGTGATATTCATATCGAAGACTGTGATAATGTGGATACCTCATTTCCAGGTTTTGCCGAACTTGCTGCTTCCTGTGGTCTTTCTATTCAGGTTATAAATGAATAGAAAAAGTTTACACCGCAGAGACGCAGAGCTCGCTCTTGCGTATCCATACACCTGCGACAGTAGTGCATCCATGCACGTCATGCAGAGGAAAAAATATCATATTGTTTGCTGCGCCGAAGGCGTAGCAAACAATAAAAAACTCTGCGTCTCTGCGCCTCTGTGGTTCAATCTTTGTTTTTTTATTTTTTTATGAGTAAAACCACACCCCCTGTTATCTGTCTTGATGGCCCCAGTGGCGTTGGTAAAGGCACCATTTGCCTTGCTATTGCTGCACATCTTGGCTGGCATATTCTTGATAGTGGCTCTTTGTATCGTATTACTGCCTTGCAGGTGTCAAGAGATTTTCCTCAGCAGTCAATAGACTCACTTGATGCGTCCCGGATAGCTGATATTGCTAAAAACTTATCTGTATCTTATGTAGAAGAAAATAATGATCTGGTCATTTTTCTTGATGGAGAAAATATCACCCAGCTGATTCGCAACGAAGAAATTGGCGCGAAGGCATCGCAGATTGCGGCGATTCCGGCCGTTCGCGAGGCATTATTAGCGCGTCAGCGGGCTTTTTTAGCAAAACCAGGCCTTATTGCTGATGGTCGCGATATGGGCACCGTTGTCTTTCCACAGGCTGTTCTTAAAATTTATTTGACGGCAAGCGCACAAGAACGGGCACAAAGACGATATAAGCAGTTGAAAGACAAAGGAATAGATGTTAACCTCTCACGCTTGGTTGAGGAGTTGCGTTTACGTGATGATCGCGATATGAATCGGCAGGCAGCGCCGCTGAAGCCCGCTGCTGATGCAATCGTTATCGATACAACCAGGCTCAATATCGAACAGGTGACTGATGAAGTCATGAATTGGGTGAGGCAGAGAGTTACCTCAAGTTAAATTGTGCAATAACTGTTCACTATTAAATTTGTTTCACCGGGGGTCTGTCACCTGATAGGCCATATGATTAACTAACCGTGTTTCACTTTACTATAATTCGCGTTCTTTTTTCGTAGAATGATTCCATAAGTAAATAAACACACAATCTAGAAATTATTATTATGTCTGAAAGTTTTGCAGAATTATTCGAAGAAAGCCTGAATCAAACCGATATGAGTGCCGGCAACGTTGTCCTTGGTACCGTAGCTGATATCTCTGATGGATACGTAATTGTGTCTGCAGGCCTGAAATCAGAAGGTGTTATTCCAGTTAGCCAGTTCACTAATTTACAGGGTGAAATAGAAGTTAATATTGGCGATGAAGTTGAAGTTGTCCTAGAAGCGGTTGAAGATGGTTACGGTGAAACCCGTCTGTCCCGCGAAAAAGCCAAACGTGCTAAGGCCTGGATCACATTAGAAAAATCTTTTGAAGCCGAAGAAATTATTACCGGTGTTATTACCGGTAAAGTTAAAGGCGGCTTCACCGTTGAATTGGGTGACATCCGTGCATTTCTGCCGGGTTCACTAGTTGATGTTCGTCCAGTACGCGATACCGCTTACCTGGAAAACAAAGAGCTCGAATTTAAAATTATTAAATTAGACCAGAAACGCAATAACGTTGTGGTTTCTCGTCGTGCTGTTGTTGAAAATGAATACAGCGAAGAACGTGAAACATTGCTTAACAGCATCGAAGAAGGCAAGCCAATCAAAGGCGTGGTTAAAAACCTTACTGATTACGGTGCGTTCCTTGATCTTGGTGGTATTGATGGTCTGTTGCATATCACTGACATGGCCTGGAAACGTGTACGTCATCCTTCAGAAATTGTTGAAGTGGGCCAGGAAATCGAGGTTATGGTGCTCAAGTTCGACAAAGAGAAAACGCGCGTATCTCTGGGTCTGAAACAGCTTGGTGATGATCCATGGGCTGAAATTGCACGTCGTTACCCGGAAGGTTCACGTCTTTGGGGTAAAGTTAGCAATATTACTGACTACGGTTGTTTTGTTGAAATCGAAGATGGTGTTGAAGGCCTGGTTCACGTTTCTGAAATGGACTGGACCAACAAAAACGTTAACCCTGCGGCTATCGTGACCTTAGGTGAAGAGAAAGAAGTGATGATCCTTGATATTGATGAAGACCGTCGCCGTATTTCTCTGGGCATGAAACAGTGTCAGGCTAATCCATGGGATGAGTTCTTTGCAACACATAACAAGGGCGATAAAGTCAGCGGTGTTATTAAATCAATCACTGATTTCGGCATATTTGTTGGTTTAAATGGTGAGATTGATGGTTTGATTCACATGTCTGACATCTCGTGGGACGACACCGGTGAAGATGCTGTTCGCAACTTTAAGAAAGGCGATACCATCGAAGCGGTTGTACTGTCTATCGATGCTGAACGTGAACGTATTTCGCTTGGTATTAAACAGATGGAGCAGGACCCTGTTTCTACTTTTATTGCAGAAAACAAAAAAGGCTCTTTTGTTACCGGTACTGTTTTATCTGTTGATGCAAAAGCGGCAATTATTGATTTAGGTAATGGTGTTGAAGGCACATTACGCGCTTCTGAACTATCACGTGATCGTGTTGAAGATGCAAGCACAGTGCTTAAAGTTGGTGATGAGGTCGAAGCTAAACTGATGGGTGTTGATCGTAAGAACCGCGGTATTGCACTGTCGATTAAAGCGAAAGATTACGATGATGAATCAGAAGCATTAAGAGACTTTTCAGATAATCAGGATGCCTCTGTTGGTGCTGCACCAACCTTAGGTGATTTGATGAAAGAGCAAATGAAGTCTAACGACTAAGGCTGGCTGTCATTTCGAACCTAGGTGAGAAATCTTAAGAGTCTGGTTTATCAGATCTCTCACTACTGTTTATTCCCACGGATGGGATGTATGCAGAAAATGCATATGGTCAGGAAGTTCGGACAGATATTTGCTCCCGCAATACCTGCACACCCACCATCCGTGGTGGTCGTAGTAGGACAATGCATGAGCTATTGTCGAGCAGCAGTGTTCTGTCGAGACGACATTACTTTGAATTTTTTGATTTGAATTGTCTGTTAGTTGTTGATTTAACAACAGAGGAAGATTATTGGTATGGCCGAAGAAATGCAAACAAACGCAATGATGAAATCAGAGTTGATTGAACGTATTGCCCGTAAGCAAAGTCATCTTGCCTATAAGGATGTAGAGCTGGCGGTTAAGAATATGCTGGAGCAAATGAGCAATTCATTGTCCAGTGGTGAAAGAATTGAGATACGCGGTTTTGGAAGTTTTTCATTGCATTACCGTCCACCTCGTTCAGGTCGTAATCCAAAAACAGGCGGATCAGTTGCCCTGCCGGGTAAACACGTACCACACTTTAAGCCAGGCAAGGAATTGCGTGAGCGTGTTAACGATTCAATGTTAAGAGAAACGGGTTAATTTCACTATTATATTGAAAGCACCCGTTATCTAAATTCTAATAAAAATTAACTCAGCAAACGTTTTCCATCGTTAGGTCTGATGCAACAACGTGTTTGATTTCTCACAAATGCCGATATGGTCTTTAGCAATAATCCCTTTTGCTATTGGTTTTCTGTGGTTGTTGTTTCGCACAAAACAATCGCACAGACGACAGCAATCAACATTATCCTCAGAATATTTTAAAGGTCTGGATTACCTGCTTAATGATGAGCAGGGTAAAGCTTTAGATGTTTTTGTAAAACTGGTGGAATCGGACTGGGATACCATCGATATGCATTTTACCTTAGGTAAGATCTATCGAAAAAATGGAGAAATGGATAAGGCCATTAAAATCCATCAGGGTTTAATTGCCAGGCCCTCATTGCCGGAACGTTACCGCAGCAAAATATTACTCGAACTCGGATACGATTATTTAGGTGCAGGCTGGTTTGACCGTGCCGAAGGCCTGTTTAAAGAAGTATTAATGCAGGACGGAAATTCGGAAGAAGCACGTCATAATCTAATTCTTATTTATCAACAGGAAAAAGACTGGTTTAAGGCGATAGATATCGCTGTTGATTTATACTCGGAGGATCCTTCAGTGACGGGTCCTATGATTGCGCACTATTACTGTGAACTTGCTGAAATATCCAAAGCCAAAGGTGATGTAAGTCAGTTAGAAAATTATGCCAATAAAGCATTAGCTTATGATGCAAACTGTGTGCGTGCTTCAATATTGTTGGCCGATCAGTTAACAGCTACCGGTGATGATAAAAAAGCAATAAAAGTATATGAGAACATTGAGCAGCAGGATGCTGAATCAATGATATTAGTGATTGATTCATTAGTGGAATGTTATGAAAATATATCATCATTAGACAAGCTGTATGAATACCTGCTGTCACTGCAAAGTCGCCAAAAAAATCTGTTTTTGCAGAATATAATAGCTTCTGTATTAGAGAAATCACAGGGTAAACAGGCAGCAATAGAATACCTGTCTGATAAAGTAAAACATCAGCCCAGTTTGCTCGGTTTACAAAAACTGGTGTCATATAAAGAGAGCGAGATAGATGCTGATAAAGTGTTTGCTGATCTAGCTGCTGCTATTTCCGTTATGCAAAAAGGCAGTGTGGAATATCGTTGTCAAAAATGCGGTTTTAACGCAAATACACATTACTGGTTGTGTCCGGGTTGTAATCATTGGAACAGTGTGAAACCCAGTGTTATTGAACTTGACCATTAGTGAGAAATGATTAGTCTACGGCTGCTTTATATCTTGCCTATGCGCTTTTACCAAGGTTCAGCAAGCCAGTAATATACAGCTCCTGATGTCATTTAATAACCAGGTTGAAAATTCTTACTACTAAATATTAATAATATGAGTCAAGCATCCCCAGTCATTGTTGCATTAGATTTCCCATCAGAAAACGAGGCCCTGCAACTGGTTGATCAGTTAGAGCCAGCACTATGCCGCTTGAAGGTAGGAAAAGAACTGTTTACACGGTGTGGGCCTGACCTGGTGAAACAGCTGGTCGATAAAAAATTTGATGTCTTTCTGGATTTAAAATTTCATGATATCCCAAATACCGTTGCACAGGCATGTCAGGCTGCCGCTGACCTTGGTGTGTGGATGTTAAATGTGCATGCACTTGGCGGTGAAAAGATGATGCTGGCGGCAAAGCAGGCACTGGCGGGTAAAGATGCACCATTATTAATTGCTGTTACCTGGTTGACCAGTAGTGGCCAGGTCGAACTTGATGCACTGGGTATCAAGTCAACACCACAGCAGATGGTATCGCGTCTCGCAGCCATGAGCCAAAATGCAGGTTTAGATGGCGTTGTTTGCTCAGCACAGGAAGCACCTGTATTAAGGCAGGAAATGGGTAATGAATTTTTACTGGTAACGCCGGGCATACGTTTGGCTGACGCCAGGCAGGACGATCAATGCCGTGTGGTGACGCCTAAACAGGCAATGACAGATGGTTCCTCTTATCTGGTTATTGGCAGGCCAATTACCCGGGCCAAAGATCCGTGTAAGGTTTTACGTACGATTAATTAACGAAATCTGCTGACTTGATCATTGCCTGAATTAGGTTAACCTAACCATTCCAATCACAGTTATCCAGGGAGGATACTCATGAAATTACTTCATACTCTATTTTTAACCACTATCTTATTATTTTCGTCAGCAGCATTTGCTGGAAAAATTAATATCAATAACGCCAGTGCTGAGCAGATTGCTTCTGCCATGACAGGCATAGGTGAGAATAAAGCTAAAGCAATAGTGGATTATCGAAGTAGCCACGGCAAGTTTAAATCTGTTCAGGATCTGGAAAATGTCGATGGTATTGGTAGTAAAACAGTAGAAAAAAATAAAGCTAAAATTAGCTTGTAATACTTTCTTTAAATAGATAAAAAAGGCCTGATTTTCAGGCCTTTTTTATTGTTAAACTGTGAATACATGAATAATGAAAATACTAATTTATTTGAGCAGGCATTACGTTGTTTGCTAATTAACAGCCCGCGAGAGAAAGTCGATGCAACGCTTTCATTGCAGCAAAAGTGGCTGGACGGGATGTTAAATGTTAGCCCATTATTGAATATAAAGTCGCTTCCTGTGCCGGGACGACCCGATAAACCAGAACTGGTTGATCCCAGGGAAGTACCAAGACGTAATTTTTCTAGTCTGAAAGGGCGTTTGACATTAGTACATGCCATTGCGCATATTGAATTTAATGCTATTAACCTGGCATTGGATGCGGTTTATCGTTTTCAGCAGATGCCTGAGTTATATTATTCTGACTGGTGTCGGGTGGCGGCTGAAGAAGCGTTGCACTTTACCATGTTATCGGATTACCTTGAGCAGAATGGAATGGTTTATGGTGATTTAACTGCGCATAATGGACTGTGGGAAATGGCTGTTAAAACCGATTTTGACGTGATGACCAGAATGGCACTGGTTCCGCGTGTACTGGAGGCAAGGGGGCTTGACGTGACACCGGGTATGATAGAAAAATTACAGTCTACCGGTGATACACAGTTAATATCAATATTGCAAAAAATATTTTATGATGAAATTGGCCATGTGAAAATAGGTTCACACTGGTATAAAACCTTATGTGAAGAACGAAGCCTGGAACCGCAACAAACTTTTCTGGAATTGATTGGAAAATATATGCAGGGTGCCAGGTTCGGGCCTTTTGATACAGAAGCACGGCTTCAGGCAGGTTTCAGCCATGAAGAAATGCAGCGTTTGTTAAGCCATGTTTGAATCTATGAGGGTTCAATTCTCTGCAGCTGGCTGCGAATTAATAACTATTACCTGTGACTTTTTAGCA
The DNA here is from genome assembly GCA_963803185.1 of uncultured Gammaproteobacteria bacterium. GTDB lineage: Bacteria > Pseudomonadota > Gammaproteobacteria > SZUA-229 > SZUA-229. The sequence continues at coordinate 67,637 of CAWDMF010000026.1, forward strand.
GAATAGTTGTCTATTTAACGCCCCTGAATTTAAATTACTAGTAGGCAGCCATGATAAAAAACTTACTTTTACTGACTTTTTTATTCGCTTTTTCAAGCGCTATTTCTGCGCAGACGAAAAAAGATACTGAGCAGGTTTATAAGCTTTCATATCTTGAAAGAGAACCCGGAGCAGATGAATACGAAGTATCAATGCTGGTATCTGCTCGTTATATCAGGGTGGATGAAGAGGGGGATAACAGTGGTTTTATTGTTTATGATGATAAGGACAAAATTATTTATAGCGTTAGCCATGATGATCAATCCGTACTGGTGATAAAACAGCATGTTTTTTCTATGGCTGATTTACCGGTTAAACCAATAATAGAATATTTGCAGTTAGCCGATGCGCCAATGGTCTCTGGAAAGAATGTTTTTAATTACCGGGTATATATTAACAAGAACAATAGTGAAGCTAAGATTGATGACGAAAGTGAAGAAACCTGTCTTGAAGTACAGCTAGTTGAAAATTTGCTGCCAGAAGTGCGAGATATTTTACAAAACTATCAGAAAGTGATTTCCGGACAACAGGTGAAAATGGCCGATAATAAAGTTACTGAGTTGCAAACGGCCTGTTATTATATTGACCAGGTATACAATACAGGTGCATATTATGAAAAAGGACTACCTGTACAGGAATGGCATAGCAATGAGCGTTCTAAAATTTTGACGGGATACAGCAAGGTATCTGTCAATTCGGATAAATTTAAAATTCCTGAAAATTATCGTCAGTTTTCAATTGATGCTAATTCAAAAACGTTTATTAAGTGATTTTTTACACTCAGACGGGTTGATTCCCCACTGCTTGCTGTGGGGTATTTTATTTAGTTATTTGTAATTGCCAAATTATATCTGATAGTTTAGTGAATTTATTTCTAAACAAAAAGCATAAGTAGAGCCTCGATGAAGCTAACTTACATGGCGTTAACGACACATTTTAGACGCCGGAAAATCTGAAAAATATTTGTCCACAGATGGTCGCTCCTACGCATCCATGTGCTTGCGACATTAGTGCTATCCCTGCACGTCAACGAAAATGAACGCGAATATTTAAAAAAATAAACTATCCACAGATTAGGTAGGGCGGGCATTGCCCGCCAATTCTATAAATATTGAATGCAATTCGGTGGGCAGTGCTCATCCTACCTAATAAATAATAAAAGATGTTTTTAATTTGCGTGTATTTGCGTTCATCTGTGGATAATTGTTTTTTTATGGGCGAGTTATTGACCGCTTTTACCCTGTCCGCCCTTTTTTATGAGTGCCTGTTTGAAGCTTTTGAGTGTTAGGTATTACTGATAAGTCTGTAGTTTAAGCTCATCTGAAGTATCGTTGATGCGCAAATAACTGCCTGTTTCATGCCAGTCACCGAGTACAATTCTAGTGGTGTCATTGCCGTTGATTGTTTTATGATGAATCGCAGGACGGTGTGTGTGACCGTGGATGATTAAATCAATATCGTTTTCCAAAAACACTTTTTCAGTTTCGGCCTGATTAACATCCATGATGTATTCACTTTTTCCTGTAGTCGATTGTTTGCTATTTTCTCTGATGCTCTGTGCAAGTTGAAATCGCTCTTCTAAAGTCTTTGTTAAGACCTGCTGTTGCCATAATGGGTTTCGTACCATCTGGCGAAATTTTTGGTACTCAATATCGTCTATACATAAGGTGTCGCCATGCATCAATAGCGCATCACGATTTCGGACAGTAATTTTATGCGGATCATGGATGATATTGAAATGACAGCGTTCAGCGAGTGCCTCGCCAATCATAAAATCACGATTGCCGTGCATAAGAAATATCTCAGTTTTGTGTTCTGTTGCTAATTTAGTGAGTGAATTAAAAACACCCTGATAGCCAACAGCCGGGTCATCATCACCCCACCAGACTTCCAGAAAGTCACCAAGAATATACAAAGTATCAGCTTTAGCGGCGATATCTTCGTTAAAGCGAATAAACAGATCCATGACTTCTGGACGTTCTGGCATCAGATGAAGATCTGATATGAAAACGAGGTCTTTCATAAGGAGAGCTAAATAAATGTAGGTGTTCAGGGTACCGCTAGTAACTCTGCATGTGTCAGCTTAAATTAGTAGCGGTGCCCTTTATAATTATGATGCGGTGGCTTTATTAATAGTGACCGTTTCAACCGGGACGTCAGCATGGCCGCTGTCACTGCCTGTGCTAACTGCAGCTATAGCGTCGACACTGTCCATGCCATCGGTTACTTTCCCAAAAACACAGTAACCCCAGCCTGCGCCTGTTGCTGCCGTGTGGTTTAAAAAGTTATTGTCATTATGGTTTATAAAAAACTGTGCAGTGGCTGAGTGTGGGTCATTGGTTCTTGCCATGGCAATGGTGCCTCGATCATTTCTCAGACCATTATCAGCTTCATTTTTGATCGGGTCCTGACAATTTTTCTGAACCATACCTGGCATAAAACCACCACCCTGTATCATGAAGTTAGGAATAACACGGTGGAATATGGTGCCATCATAAAAACCGTCGTTCAAGTAATTTAAAAAGTTTTTTACCGTTTCCGGTGCTTTTTCCTCGTTAAGTTCAATAACAATATTGCCATGTGATGTTTCTAGTGTAACTGCTGTCATAGTGTTTCCCGAATTGAATATTTGTGTTTAATGGTGTCCCGAGAGGGAGTCGAACCCCCGACCTGCCCCTTAGGAGGGGGCCGCTCTATCCGGCTGAGCTATCGAGACATATTGCCGATTTTATTTCGCGGGGAATTATAACAGTGAGTGCGCAGAATGTCGTGTCAAGCTGATGATAAGGCTAGCGACTGGTATCTCTTCGCTCAGGGCCTTTATACTTTTTACGTGTTAAGGCTTTAAGCAGGTATGACTCAGGTTCATTGTCATAATTCATAATGTAGTTCAGGCTACTCATTACATTTAATGTCCAGTTCATACTGTTCATGGCTTCACGCATGCCGCAAAACAGGATGCGGTCACCATCTTTAAGTTCGGTCTCATCATCTGGCATTATCTGAAAGTCGCCATTTCTCTGGAACAGCAAGGGTACACACTTGAGTCTATGTGTTCTTGATAACGGGTCCTGTGTTATACAGCTGAGTGATATATTACGGCCGAATGCTATGGCTTTGAAAACAGCTGGTGTTTCTTTAGGACTTATTCTGGTGGTCCAGATTTGCGGCTTAGATTCGCCGATGACAGCACTGAGCCGGCTAATGACAACATTACTCCATTCATCATCCTGCTTGTTAGCGATTTTAAGGAAATTACATAACAGCGGGTTGAGAAATAAAACACGAATCATGCGTGCAGTTATTTCCCTGGGCTGCATGACAAGGTTTGCTTTAACTTGCTTGAACAGGACAGAGTTGCCTCGCAAGTTTTGCCGTGCTACTACAAATATATCCGGGTTCAACTGGCGAGCTGTCATGATGGTTGACAGGTTATTGGCATCATCACCGCCACCGGCGATGATGCCTATAGCGTTGTCGATGCCTGCTTTTTTCAGCGATCTCTCGTCGATGCCGGTGCCGGAAATAATATCCTCTACCTGATCGATATTGCTTTGTGTGAAGACTTTATGGACGTCTTTATCAGATTCAAGAACGGTCACTTCGACATCGTGCTCAAGAAACTTTTGATATAAAGCCTTGCCAAAACGGCCGTAGCTGCAGAGAATCCAGCGGCCATAACTTAGTTTTAGCGGTTCATCTGTAATCTGTGAGTCGGGTGCCCCGGTTAACCAGTCGAAGATAAGATGTAATGAGGAGGTATGCAGCAGCATGGAGAAAATATCAGCGAAGGTATTGTAGGGATTAACCACGTAATCAGTATTGAATGACCGCATATTTTCCTCAAATGACAGCAGGTCAGAGCGGCAGACAACTTTGACTTCAGGGTGCAGCAGTTTGCTGCTGATAGCAATCTTAAGGTTGGTTTCATCCGAGGCGGTAGTGCCAATTACTCCATTGCAGTTACTCCTGCTGATTCCAGCCAGCTCAAGGTTTCTGGGTACCGATGCATCGGCGATCAGGCAGGGCACGAACTCTTGCAGGTTATGAATATTGTTCTCCAGCAAACTGTTCTGGTCTTCTTCGATAACGATGACACGGTAGTGTTCATTGGTGAGGGCCTTGATGACTTCATAACCAGTTTCACCCAGCCCGCAGACCAGGTAAAAGGGATCATGTATTTTACTGGCCTGGTTTTTAAATTTGTTTTCATTACGTGCTTTTTTGAAAACCGGGTCCTGTACCAGGCCAAGGATGTTGCCAATAGCGTATAACCAGGCGATTACCGTCATATAGATGGTGCATATCACCCATAAACGCTGTGCATCATTTAATGTATAGGGGATCTCACCGAAACCGATGGTCGTGGCGGTAAAGCTGACATAGTAGAAGGCGTGAAAGATGCTCATACGCCATGGCTGTCCATGGTCGTCGACACCCGGTATGATAATCAGCCCCATCATCGAAATGGCGTAGATCACGATGAGGATGATCAGGGGCGCACGCATGCGTGACATGATCATCGATATTACCGGGTTGATGGCTTCCTTGGAGGTCTCCAGTTTTTCGGGCTCCTCGTTACTCATTATCTGACTGTCTTCAGGCTATTAACGGCGCAACATGGTGGTTTCGATCATCAGCAGAATGACAGAGATGATATTTGCAAGAACAGCTCCGCCACTGAGTGATACGATCAGAACTACGGTGTCTGGTGTTAGTCCTGTTTCCTGTACGTGTACAGCGAAGGTCCATACCAGTGCGGCAGAGATTAACTGCACCAGGGCAACCAGGCTGGTTGCCAGCAACATTGGCCCCAGCCGTGAACGGTCGCCAAATTTCAGTACAGTGGCGACCAGATTAACTATGATTACTGCAAACAATTCATAGACATTATGATGTTGTGGGTCATCCATTTCGCCGATAAAAAAACCGAAGTTTAGTGTCAGTGCGAGGATCATGAAAAAGCTAAATAAGACTTTTTCTGAGTTCATGAGTTTTCTCTTATATTATTTTGTTGTTATGTTCGAAGTGTAGTTCAATTCATTCTGTTTAGTAAAGCCCCTATATACGTAATACTATAAATTAAACACATATCGGTCATTGGAAAAGTTAAAAGACATTAATCCACAGATGGTCGCTCCTACGCAAGCACATGGATGCGTAGGAGCGACCATCTGTGGACTTAAATGATTTTTTTGTATGAGAATTCATGGCCAAATTTACCCTGTTGGCAAATCTGCATCAACGTCTGTTTGATGGTGTTTTCTGATCATTGATAATTTTGTGTGGTCAATCATTAAAAAACTACCAAGATTAAATAAATAACCGCTTCAGTATCTCTGTATAAACTTCTGTAAGTTTTTCCAGATCGGCAAGATTTATATTTTCGTTGATCTTGTGGATGCTTTTATTAACCGGGCCAAGTTCAACTACCTGTGCACCTGTCGGTGCAATAAAGCGTCCATCAGATGTACCTCCTGTAGTCGATAGTTTTGTTTCAATTTTACATACCGATTTAATCGCCCGTTTTGCTGCTTCAACTAATTCACCATTCGGTGTTAAAAATGGCTGACCTGACAGTGACCAGTTAAGCGTGTAATCCAGCTTATGTTTGTTAAGTATTGTTTCAACGCGCTGTTTAATTTTCTGGTCGGTGAGTTCTGTAGAGAAACGCAAGTTAAATTGAACGTTTAGCTCGCCGGGAATGACATTACTTGCACCTGTACCGCCGTTGATATTAGATATTTGAAAACTGGTTGCAGGAAAATACTCGTTACCCTTGTCCCAGGCTTCATTAGATAAATCTTGCAGCGCACCAGCAAACAAATGAATAGGGTTTTTTGCCAGCTGAGGATAGGCGATGTGACCCTGTACGCCATGGATTGTTAAGTCGCCACCAAGAGAGCCGCGTCGTCCGTTTTTTATTTCGTCACCGAGTGTATCAGTACTTGATGGTTCGCCAACAAGACACCAGTCGATTTTTTCATTGTTGCTGGTTAGGTGTTCAATCACTTTTACGGTACCGTTTATTGCCGGACCTTCTTCATCACTGGTAATTAAAAAAGCGATAGAGCCGGCTGATTGTAATGTGGAAATGGCTGTTTTGTCGCTTAGAAAGTTTTCACAGGCACAAACCATCGCGGCAATACTGCTTTTCATATCCGCTGTGCCTCTGGCAGTCATTACATCATTTACAATGGTCGGTGTAAAAGGATCGTTGCTCCATTGCTCAACTGGACCGCTTGGTACAACATCGGTATGTCCTGCAAAAACAAATAGAGGGGGCTGAGTACCGTATCGAGCCCAAAGGTTATCAACATCAGCAAAGCGCATATTTTCGATTTTGAAGCCTATATTACTTAGTCTTTCGGCGATTATTTTCTGACACCCCAGGTCTTCAGGAGTGACAGAAGGAATGCTGATAAGTTGTTTGGCCAGGTCAAGTGTTTTGCTCATGCTTATAGTAATGCTTTTAATTTTTGTTTAAGATTTTTTTTCTGCTTATCAGAAAGGGCAGTATCCTGCATTGTGCTGATGACAAAGTGGTCAATAGCTTTTTCACCAGCAGTAGTAATTCTTGCGTTCAGCAGTCTGATTCTATTATCGATAAATGTCTTGGCAATGTTTTCCAGTAAACCGGTCCGGTCTATGGTTTCAACTTTTATTTGAGTGGCATTGTTGTCATTTATGTTTTTAAAACTTATAACCGTCGGTGATAAGAAATACTTGTGTTTGCTGATGCCGCTTAACGAGGCATGTGTGACATCTGCATTTTTGCTTAAATTTTCCTGTAAGCGGTCAATAATCTGTTCAGCTACCATAGACATTTGCGAATTAGTTAAGTTAACAGGCGCTAAACGAAAAGTTTGCAGTGCATAACCATCGGTCGCATTTAGAACCTGTGCATTGACAATGTCGACTTCACACTTTCTTAATGCTGTTATCACGTCATAGAAAATGCGATCTCGGTCTTTCATGTAAATCATCAACTGAATGCTGTTGCTGGACTCATGAACACGCGTTTTTATAAGTGGGGTATCAAGTGTTTTCCGCTGTTTAGCAGCATGCTGTTTTGCATCAATGATGATTGATGTGTGCCATGTGATCTGGCCGTAAGTGTGACTTTGAAAATATTCTGTATTAAATGTTTCCCACAGGGCATTTGCCTGATGTGAGTCTATACCCTGTTGTTCCAGCCTTCTTAAACTGGCTGTCTGAATTTCAGATATATAGCTTTCTTTGTCGCTTTGCTGGTTAAGTTTTTTCAGCTCAGGGTCTTTATTTAAGAAAGATGCTGTTTTGTGATACAACTCCCCGAGTAATTTATCTTTCCAGTCGTTCCATTGATTTGGATTGGTCGCACGTATATCTGATATGGTAAGTAAATAAAGATAATCAAGTCGTTCCAGTGTTTTAACCCGTTCTGCAAACGTGCTTATTACATCAGGATCACTAATATCTTTTCGTTGTGCCGTCATCGACATTGTTAAATGATTTTTTACCAGCCAGCTAACAAGTTTTCCGTCTTTTTCTGGCAAGCCATGCAAGTCACAAAATTCTTTTGCATCAATAGCGCCAAGTTTTGAATGATCGCCATCTCGGCCTTTGGCAATATCGTGAAATAAACCGGATAAAAACAATAGTCCGGAATTGGATAAATGCTGGAACACACCACTGGCTAACGGGAACTCATGGCAATATTCAGTTACTGATAGACGTCGCATATTTCGAATGACGAATAATGTATGTTGGTCAACAGTATACGCGTGAAATAAATCGTATTGCATTCTGCCGACAATGGAATCAAACGCAGGTATATAAGCGGCGAGTATGCCATAGCGGTTCATGCGCATTAATTCGTGGGTGACACCACGAGAACCGTTCATTATTTTCATAAACAGCTGTTGCGCGCGAGGAGACTGCCTGACTTTTTCATCAATCAAATATTTGTGTTGCCTTATCTGGCGAATGGTAGCGGCACGTACACCCTGAATTTCCGGGTAATTCTGTAAAATTATAA